>JAHJKA010000071.1 GCA_018822545.1 Pseudomonadota bacterium | reverse complement strand
TTTCCGTCCACGTTTATGAGTCGAAAAACCAGGTAAGAATGGGATAGGAAATTGATAATTTTTCATCCCGAAATATAACATAATTACCTTTTGTTTTCAGGTGGTTAAAGGTAATTTATCAGCCCTAAACTAGCGCCATTCCGGCCAGAATATTATTAAATTCATGGGCGATGCCGCCGGCCAAGGTACCGACTGCCTCCATCTTCTGGGCATGCAGAAGCTGGCTCTCTAACCTTTTACGCGCCTCTTCCGCCTCCAGACGCTCTGAAATGTCGCGAGCAAGACCTAAAACCAGGCGCTGACCAGTATGCTCGGTAAAGCCAGCACGAAGCTCCACCGGAAACATAGTCCCGTCTTTACGGCGATGGACACTCTCAAAGGTACGGGGATGTCCCCCCCCAAACTGCTGCTGCCAAAAATCCTGCAAATCTTCCTGGCTGGGTGCTTGCGAATCAACATCCTGAATCCTGAGCTTGAGCAGCTCTGCCTTGGTATAGCCCAGACTTTTCTGGGCGGCCTGATTGACATCAACCAGATGGCCCTGAAAATCACTGACAAAGATGGCATCGCCGGCCTGCTCAAAAAGGGTTCGGAAACGGGCCTCACTTTCCAGCAGCAGTTTTTCCGTGACGAGCCCGGCCTCCTGATCCGCCAAAAGCATGGCAAGGAGCAAGGTGGCCAGTGGGTAGATGACCATGACTGGCATGGTAATCTTGCCAATGGTTTGCCAGGCAAGTTCCTGCGGCAGGGTAAACATGGCCAGGATCATCGCCACATGAACGACCAGGCCAAAGAGGTAAAAATAGAAGACATTGCTCGACTGGCGCCACTTCTTGCGCCAGTAAAAGAAAAGGACCCCGATTAATCCTGCAGAAAGAGCAGTGGCAATCCCAGCCGCAACGCCAACCCCCCCCAACCAGATCCGGTAGGTGATGGAAAAGAGGACGGTAATGGCCGCCGTAATCGGGCCGCCAAAAAGTCCGGCAATACTGATAACCACTGACCGGGTGTCAAAGACAAGGCCGGGAGCAAGCTGGAGGGGGGTGAGCATGACGCCGACAACCACAAACCCAAAGAGGAGGCCTCGAATGACCTGAGCTGCCAGATTTTCCCCCTTCCAGTGCCGAGAAATCAGAGTATAGAGGTAACAGAGGGTCAGCAGGATTGCAGCATTATTGACGAGTGATTTAAAGACCATACGCAACACTTGATTTTCATGTAAAAATAATCAAAGGCCAGCCGCCGTAACGGCTCTCGACCACATGATTTACCTCCCATGATAGAACATCCAAGCTCCATATAACAGCAGCAATATGGCTGTTTATCAGGGAAGAGACAGCTCCCGGCCAAGAAAGCAGGGTAAGACAGGGCCATCATTGCAGAACTTTTTTAGTGCAAGGGCTCTTCTTTTTTCGCGTTAAGATAACGAACCAAAAGCTGATCAACATCCATGGTCAGCGTGGCCAGAGCAGCAAGGGGGAGGGGGCCGGTTTGGATCAGAAAAATCTCAAGACAGCGTTTATTATACTCCTCAAGCAGGAGGAAACGCACACACAGAGAGGCCTGTTCAAAACCCTCAGGCAGAGAAAGCACCTCCGGGGAATCTACCATTGCATAAAGTTCTGCGGCACTAAAGGATAACTCCGGCAGTAGCAAAGAATCTGCATTGCTGGCCAGGGCCTCTTCATTGTCGCCATAAAAGGCATCCACCAGGGGATCGATTTCCGGAGCAAGCTCTTCTAGCTCCTGACGATAGCCATTTTCCAGAGACTCATCAAGATCATCGACACCATCCTCATCATCAATCACATAGCTGACAAGGTCGGTTATGCTGAGCCTATAATCGCCGCGACTGATGGAAGTTGCTGCTGTGCCACTCATGGGTTGAGGCCCTCCACAAAATTGCCCGTAAGTTCTCTTACCGATAATCTTTCCGGATGCGATCCATCTCACGGGTCGCCTCTTTCTTCTTCAAGGTGTCACGCTTGTCATACTCCGTCTTGCCCTTGGCAAGTCCCAGGGATAATTTGACCTTGCCTTCAGGGGAAAAATAGATCTTCAACGGGATCAGAGAAAAGCCCTTCTCCTGAACCTTGCCGATCAGCTTATCAATCTCCCGCTTGTGGAGAAGCAGCTTTCTGAGCCGCATCGGCTCCGGCGAGGCATGGGCAGCGGCGTATTTATAGGGCGAAATATGGAGATTATGGACCCAGATCTCACCATCCTTGATGCGCGCGTAACAATCGCGCAGATTGGCCCGACCAGCCCGCAGGGACTTGACCTCCGGCCCCACCAGGACAATGCCCACCTCAAGCTCTTTCTCAATATGAAAATCGTGGTACGCCTTTTTATTGGTGGCGACGATCTTAATGCTCATTTCACTACTTCCTTCTTAAAAACTACTCTCTCTTTATAGAGTAGAGCCGAGGCTTACATTTATTATTTTTCTGCCACGGAATCCACGGAACTCACGGAAAAAAAAGAGGTTTCTTCCGTGAGTTCCGTGGATTCCGTGGCCAACCTTATTTTACACCGAACCTGTTACCCGCACCGCTTCGGTAAAGGTGGTGATACCGCGCCGCACCTTGTCCCAGGCATCCTCCTTGAGAGTGGTCATGCCCTCAGCCGTTGCCACCTTCTGGATCTGGGAGGCAGGCACCGACAGGGCAACCTGGGCCTTGATGGCATCAGACATGGGAAAGATCTCGAAAATTCCACAACGGCCATAATAGCCGGTACCCCGACATTTCGGGCAGCCCTTGCCCTGGCGGAGGACAACCTCATGGCTGTCGGGCAGCGGGAAGCCAAAGCCCTGGAGGTTGGCAATGGGCATGACCACCTCCTCACTACAATCAGGGCAGATGGTCCGCACCAGACGCTGGGCCATGGCCCCGAGCATGGTGGAACTCACCAGAAAGGGCTGGACGCCAAGCTCCACCAGACGGGTGATGGAGGTCACTGCGTCGTTGGTGTGCAGGGTGGAAAAAACCAGATGGCCGGTGAGGGCGGCCTGCACGGCATGGGCTGCTGTTTCATAGTCGCGGATCTCACCGATCATGATGATATCCGGATCCTGCCGGAGGATATTGCGCAGAATGGTGGAGAAGGTGACATCGATCTGATTCTGCACCGAGATCTGGTTAAAGGCCTCATAGACCATCTCCACCGGATCTTCCACCGTGGTGATATTGATCTCCGGGCTGGCGACATGGTGCAGGGTGGAGTAGAGGGTGGTGGACTTACCGGAGCCGGTGGGGCCGGTGACCAGCACGATGCCGTGGGGTGCCTCGATAAAGGATTTATAGACGGTGAGATCGCGCTCGTTAAAGCCGATATCGCCAATCTCCTGAAAAAGCACCTCGGAATTGAGGATTCGCAACACCGCCTTTTCGCCAAAGGAAACCGGCACCGTGGAGACGCGAATCTCCGCCTCCTGACTATGGTGCTGAACCTTGATGCGGCCATCCTGGGGCCGTCTCTTTTCGGCAATATCAAGGCGGGCCAGGTATTTAATACGACTGACCATGGCGGCATGCACCACCTTGGGCAGCTCGTAAATGGTATGGAGGATGCCGTCAATCCGAAAACGAACCACACTCTTTTCCCGCTTCGGTTCGATATGGATATCAGAGGCCCGCTCATCAAAGGCATAGTTGAACATATGGTTGACCGCGGCCTTGATATTCTTATCAGAGGAGCTGATTTCCCGGGCCGAACCAATCTTGACCAACTGCTCAAGATTGCCGATGTCGATCTTAGGGCCGCCCAGATGGATCTCGGCGGCAGAAATGGAGGTCTGAAAGCCAAAAAACTCGGCAAGGATGCGGGTTATCTCGGTCTTGGTGGCCAGATGGGGGTTGATCTTCACCTGCTTGGCCTGCATGATGTCTTCCAGGATGGCAAGCTCGCCGGGCTCATAGATCGCCATTTCCAACACGCCGTTTCGAATCTCAAAGGGCACCAGGAGATGACGCATGGCAAAGTTCTGGGGGATGGTCTTGGTGACCACCTCGATGTCAAGCTCCAGAGGGTCGAGCTTCTTAAACGGCAGATTCTTATCGGCCGCCACGGTGCGGATCACCTCTTCCTCGGTGAGGAGATCACCGTCCCGGCCAGGAATTTCCAGGTTAAAAGAGATGATGACATCAACCAGATCAAGACGTTGCTCTTCCTTGTCAATGCCGCGATCGCGCAACTTGTGCATCAAATTCTGGCGCTGCAGCTCTTTTTTCAGGGAAATCATTTTGCGCTGTTCGGCGCTGATGAGTTCATGGCGAAAGAGCAGGTCCAGCAGGTATTGTTCGTCTCTCAGAAGCTGCATGATGATCTTTTTCGTGATCCGGTGGATAAAAGATGGAAACGCCGTTCCAAAATTCAGACTGATTTAGTATATAGATGTTGTAACTTAAAAAGAAGAAAGTCTCAAAGAAGTAATTAGTTCGTGGCTATTGATAAATAGGTCATTTTGTTCAAGATCAGGTAAGCGAGCCTGCGAGACTCCGTCAAACAGCCGAATTAAAAAGCGCAGCATATTGACGATATGCGAGTATTTTTCATTTGGTTGTGATGCTTAAGACAGGACAGATAGCGAGTCTACGAGATTTTCGAAAGGGCCATTCAGGAATGCCCCTGGTTATTTTTATTGGACTTTATGGTATATGGGCCGCCAGATATCCCATACCTTTGGCCCGACTTTTCCAAAAAACAAGCTGTCCGTAACTTTTCAGGATAGAGGAGTCATCCCATGCTCGCACGTATCCAGGTCGGTCTGAAACCTGCCTTTCGTGATTCTTTCGGCGAAACCACCGCCACCCGTCTCCAACATGATCTTCATCTGCCGGTGGATTCTGTCCGCACCATCAAGGTCTTTACCGTGGAGGCTGACATCACCGATGCTCAGCTTCTGGCTGCCGCCCAAGGCCCTTACTCTGACCCGGTCACCCAGGATTACTCCCTCGGCCCCCTGGCCCTGGACTGGAACTATGCCTTTGATTGGTTGATCGAGGTGGGTTTTAGGCCCGGCGTCACTGATAACGAAGGGCGCACCGCCGCCTCGGCCCTGGAGCTCATGCTCGGCCGCAAGCTTGACCGTAACGAGACCGTCTACACCTCCACCCAGTTTCTCATTCGCGGCAAGTTAAGCAAAGCCAATGTGGAGACCATTGCCAAAAAGGCCCTGGCCAACGAGCTGATCCAACGCTTCACCATCATCAACCATGCCGATTTTGTTAAGGAAGGCGGCCTCAAGCCCTATGCCGCCAAGGTGGTTGCCGAGACCAAGGCCGTGACCAACCAGATTGATCTTGATGTCGCCGATGCCGAGCTTATCCGGATCAGCAAGGATGGCGTCTTGGCTCTGACCTTGGATGAGATGATCTTCATCCGCTCCTACCTCGCCCAGCCCGAGATCATTGCCCAGCGCAAGGCCCATGGCCTGGGTGCCAAGGTGGCTGACGTGGAGCTTGAGGCCCTGGCTCAGACCTGGTCTGAGCATTGTAAGCACAAGATCTTCTCCGGCAATATCGAGTACCACGATCTCGATACCGGTACGGTGGAGCAGGTCAACAACCTGTTTGACTCCTGCATCCGCACCCCCACCGCCGAGATCCGCGCCAAGATGGGCAAGGATGACTGGTGCCTGTCGGTATTTAAAGATAACGCCGGCGTCATCAGCTTTGACAACGAGTGGAACGTGGTCTTCAAGGTGGAGACCCATAACAGCCCCTCCGCCCTTGACCCATACGGCGGAGCGCTGACCGGTATTGTTGGCGTCAACCGTGACCCCTTTGGTACCGGGATGGGCGCCAAGCTCCTGTGCAACACCAATATGTTCTGCTTTGCCACTCCTTTCTACGACAAGGAGATTCCGGCCCGCCTTCTGCATCCTAAAAGGATTTTTGAAGGCGTACGCACCGGCGTTGAGCATGGCGGCAACAAGAGCGGCATCCCCACCGTCAACGGCTCCCTTTATTTTGACGACCGCTTTGCCGGCAAACCTCTCGTTTTCTGCGGCACCGTCGGCATCATGCCCAAGCTTGTCGGCGGCAAGCCAGCCCATGAAAAAACAGCCCTGCCCGGCGATCTCATCGTCATGACCGGCGGCCGCATCGGCAAGGACGGCATCCACGGCGCCACCTTTTCCTCCGAGGAGCTCAACGAAAACTCGCCGGCCACTGCCGTGCAGATCGGTGACCCCATCACCCAGAAGAAGATGTTCGACTGCCTGATCAAGGCCCGGGATCTCGGGTTGTATCGCTGCATCACCGATAACGGCGCCGGCGGCCTGTCGTCGTCGGTGGGCGAGATGGCTGAATTCACCGGTGGTTTTGAACTGCACCTGGACCGTGCCCCCTTGAAATACGCCGGCCTCCAACCTTGGGAGATTTTCCTCTCCGAGGCCCAGGAGCGCATGACCCTGGCCATCCAGCCCGAAAAGATCGACAAATTCCTGGCCCTGTGCGCCAAGATGGATGTCGAGGCCACCATCCTCGGCACCTTCACTGATTCCGGCAAATTCCACTGCCTCTACGATGGCAAGACTGTGGCCTATCTGGACATGGATTTTGTCTACAAGGCCCTGCCGCCCATGGAGATGGTGGCCAAATGGCAGCAAAAAACCTTTGCCGAACCGGCCCTGCCCGCCTCTCCTGATTTAGGCGGCGACCTTAAAAAACTGCTGGCCAGCCTCAACATCTGCTCCAAGGAGTATGTGGTCAGGCAATACGACCATGAGGTCCAGGGCATTTCGGTGGTCAAACCGCTGACCGGTGTGGCAAACGACGGTCCCTCAGATGCTGCCGTGGTTCGGCCCCGCTTTGACTCCTTTGCCGGCCTGGTGATCTCCCACGGCGTCTGTCCGCGCTACTCGGATATCGACACCTACCACATGACAGCCTGCGCCATTGACGAGGCAGTACGTAACGCCATCTGCGTCGGCGCTTCCATGAAGGTCATGGCGGGTCTCGACAACTTCTGCTGGTGTGATCCCATCCAGTCTGAAAAAACACCGGATGGTCATTACAAACTGGCCCAGCTGGTTCGCGCCAACCGCGCCCTGGCCCATTATGCCAAGGCCTACAGCGTGCCACCCATCTCCGGCAAGGACTCCATGAAGAATGACTACATGGTGGGCGGCACCAAGATCTCCATCCCACCCACCCTGCTCTTCTCGGTGGTCGCCAAGATCGACGACGTCCGCAAGGCCGTGACCATGGATGCCAAGCAGGCCGGCGATATGGTTTATGTGCTGGGCACCACCTATGATGAGCTTGGCGCCTCCGAGTATGCCGTGCTGCACGGCGCCATCGGCAACAACGTGCCCAAGGTGCGCGAGGCTGATTCATTGCCCCGTTACCTGGCCCTGGAAAACGCAATCAAGGACGGCCTGGTGGCCTCCTGCCATGATTGCTCCGACGGCGGCCTGGGCGTGGCCCTGGCCGAGACCGCCTTCAGCGGCGGCTTCGGCATGCACCTTGACCTGGCCGAGGCACCAAGAGAAGGCGTTGAGCGCGATGATGTCCTGCTTTTCTCCGAGTCCCAGAGCCGTTTTGTGGTCACCGTGAACCCCAACATGGCCGACGCCTTTGAAATTGCCATGGCCGGTACTTCCATGGGCCGCATTGGCGCCGTCACCGAGGAGATGACCCTGAAGGCCATGGGACTCAGCGGCAACACAGTGCTCAATGCCGACCTGACTGAACTCAAGGCCGCCTGGCAGGCCACGTTGGATTTTTAGGAGCAACAGTCCCTTTTGAATCGCCCGCAGGGGCAGGCTCCCACAAGCCCAATCACATTGTGGGAGCCTGCCCCCTGCGGGCGATTTTTCCGCTCCAATAACACAGCCCGCCTCTGTTTCATTCTTCCACAGGGGCTCCAAATACCATGACCAAAAAAAACTTTATCTCCGACATCACCGACGGTCAGCAGGTTGAAGACCTGTTCATGGTCCAGGAACTCAGCAAACTTGAGACCAAGGCGGGCAAGCCCTACCTGTCGCTAAAGTTGATGGACAAATCCGGCGAGATGGTGGCCAAGGTCTGGGAACGGGCCGATGAGCTGGAGCGCCATTGCCCGGCCGGAGCCGTGGTGGCCATCAAAGGCCGCTGTTCCTCCTATCGCAACACCCTGCAACTCTCCATCACCGACCTTGCCAGGGTGCCCAATGAAGACGTGGATTTCAGCGCCTTTGTGCCCACATCCAGATATGACGTGGACAAGATGGCGGCCGAGTTTGTTGGCTTGGCCAAGTCCGTCAGCGACCCCTTCATAAAGAAACTGCTGCTCAAATTCTTTGACGATGAGGATTTCTTCGCCGTCTTCAAGAAGGCGCCCGCCGCCAAGGCCATGCATCACGCCTACCTGGGCGGCCTGCTTGAGCATACCCTGGGGGTGGCCAGGCTGGCCGATAGTGTCAGCAAACTCTACCCCTCCCTGGATCGGTCGCTCCTCATGGCCGGGGCCATGCTCCATGATATCGGCAAGATCAAGGAGTTCTCCTTTGACTCGCATACCTTCGACTACTCCGACAGCGGCCGGCTGGTGGGCCATATGGTGCTGGGGGTGGAGATGATCCAGGAACGGGTGAGCAAGATCAAGGACTTCCCTGAAGAACTGGCCGTACGGGTAAAGCATCTCCTCCTCAGCCATCACGGCCGCCACGACTTCGGCTCGCCCACCCTGCCCATGCTCTTGGAGGGCTTTGCCCTCAACTTCATTGATGATCTCGACGCAAAGATCAACACCATTGAAAAGGTGAGCGCCCAGGCCAAGGAGGAGGGTTACCAGTGGAGCGATTACCAGCGCAGCCTGGAACGCTTCCTCTTTGTCAAGGGCCACAGCGCCCAAGCCGAGGAAGATACGGAAGAAAACACGCCGCCCCTCGCAACACCGCCCCGCAAACAACAGCCCTCTCTGTTTTGAGGCGACTGCTTTTTTCTCTGGCGAAGCCCCTCAAGGGTGCTTCTGCAAATAGTCCCTCCAGGCCTGGACCCTGAGCTTGTTGAAGGGCTGCCGGCAAACTCCTTGCCACCATGACAGCGGCCATATTAAGCTGAACCCATGGCTTCTAACGTCTCTCCCCCCGCATCGCCCCATCCCTATCCCCCCTCTCTCTACCTGGCCCGGGAGGTCATGGCCTATCCGCCCGCCTATTTTCTCCGCCTCTCCTCGTGGGATGAGCGGCTGCACGGTATGGTTTCCCGCCAGATCTTTGCCCTTGGCACCACTCCGGCACAATACATCGTCTCTATTGGCGAACAGGGCTTCTATATTGCAGAAGAATTGATTGAACGGATTGAGGCGGAGGTGAAAGATGCCGAAAAACTCCTGGAAGAGCTGCTCTATCCTTTTGTCAGCCCGCTGATTCGCCGCCACCTTGAACGCTTTCGCGGTCGCGGCCATCAGGGCAGTACACCGGTGACTGCCGCACAGGAAGAGGCGATCCAGCGCGAGCTCCACGATTTTGACCGCCGGCGCCTCCACTACCTCATGTACGGCGCCATCGACCAGAGCCGCCTTTACCAGCTGCCAGCCAAGGTGGCCCGCCGTGTCGTCGGCATGAGTCGCGATCAGCGCGAACAATACATTGTCGAACAGGAACGGGCCTCCCTGGCCGAGGATGAGATCCGCAACTACCTCTTTGCCGTTTTCCACCTGTCTCGCTTTTTCGAGCAATCCTACGCCCGCCAAGCCCCGCAGATGTTGGAGTCAGATGAGGTGGATAGCTTCTTTATCCAGGAACTCTGCGCCCTGGCCGACAACACCTCTTTTTGGCAGGGCATGGTTCGAGACGCCAACCTGCCCGAATATCTCCAGCGCTACCTCTGCCTGTGGGTGGATTACGACTACGGCGGCAACCCTTTACTTGCCGAGCACATCCGCCGTTTCATGAACGATCACCGCACATTCAGCTTTCCGGAGACGGCTCAAAAAATCAGCAGTGAGGAGTATCAGGAAATTTTTGGAACGAGCCTGAAAGAGTTAAAAGAAATGAGCAACCGGCAACTCACCCGCCTCTACCGCCTGCAGGCCATGCGTCTTCATCCCGACACCGGCGGCGACCACGAAATCTTTGTCCGCCTCACCGAGGCCTATAAGATCCTGCTTGCCGGCAAGAAACATCGATAACAATCCTCCGTTTCAGCTCCGGCCAGGAGCACTTGATATAAACACCGTGCCTGCTCCGCCCTGATTTTCAGCATAGAGCCGGACTTCTTGAGCACCAAACACCACACCAACGCCATCCTGATGTTCATCTCCTGGAATATTAAAGCTTGACCATGTTTAATATTTTACTTAAATAGTATTTAATTATTTTCTTACATATCGACATCAAGCAGAGCCTTCCCGCTCCTAAAAAACCACCTCCAATGCGCAAACAACAAACCCGCAAAAGTCTCCAATGGCTCATGACCCCTTTGGTGCCCCTGGTCATTGTTGGCGGCTCCATCTGGCCCTATCTGGGCTATATCGCCATCACCTTCATGACTGTCATGATTATCCTGGCCTTGTTCCGTGGCCGCTATTATTGCGGCTGGATCTGCGCCATGGGTGCCTTTCACGAAAGGATCCTGGGGAAGGTAAGTCTAAAAAAGAAGATGCCCCCTGTATTAAAAAAACCGTGGTTCAAATGGATCGTTTTTATCCTTATGATGAGCCTGCTCACCACCAGACTCCTCCTGACAAATGGTGAGCCCAAGGCCGTTGGTGCGGTCTTTGTTATGATGTGGACGGTGTCCACCGCCCTTGCCATCGCCCTAGGACTTATCTGGAAACCACGCTCCTGGTGCAGCATTTGCCCCATGGCCCTTTCCCAGGGTTTTTTGTCGCCTAAGACCTTCCGCCTGCAAGTGGCTGACAGTTGCAAACAATGCGGCCTGTGCCAAAAAACCTGCCCCATTGAAACCTATCCCGGTGCTTATAAAGATGAGGGCTATGTGAAAAGCAGCGATTGTATGCGCTGCGGCATCTGCATAAAAATATGCCCTGGCCACAAGCTTTCTCTGCCGGCCAAAGAGTAACAGGCGCCCTTCTACAGTTAAGGCCTTGATCACCAAGCCCATGCTGCCTGTTGCACAACCCAAACCCCAGTTCCCGGCGCCATAACAAAAGGGAGAACAACGGCACCGCCGCTGCTCTCCCTTCGTGTAGATAAATAAAAAATGAGTACTACGGTCGCTGTTAATGCCCTACAGCCAACAGGCCGCTGGCAGCCAAGGACAGGATAAGCACCTCGGCAACTGCCATAATTGCCATGGCTTTGTCCCCACGCCTAAACAGACCTGGCGTAATGACTGCGTAGCAGACAATGGTGATACCTGACAGAAGCGCTATCGGCATAAAGTTTAAAAAATCACCCTTGCCGAGCAGAGGCATCCAGGCCCAACCGGTGATGAGATGATCACCATGGAGAAAATTTTCGTTCACCGAGACGAGATACTCATGGACCGGCTGGGTCCACATACTGGCAACCTGGTCCAAGGGCACCACGGGCTTTATGATGCCAAATACATAGAGGGCGAAGGTGACAAACATCATCGCCAGGCCAATTAACATGCCTTTGCCAAGGAGATTGGCGTAGAGCAGCTGCTCCTCGGTTGCTTGCAGGGTTGGTTCATTAGTCATAATCATATCCTCCAGTAATTTACATGATGCCCATTGAGCTCAGGCCCTTCGTTACGGCCTTGACTCCGGCGAAAAGCAGAATCGCGATAACCATCCAACGGATAAAGGTCGGCTTGGCGACCTTGAGCAGCCGAACGCCGACGAGGGAACCCAGCATAATGCCGATCAACGAAGGAACGACCATCATCGGGATAACACAACCCTTGTTCAGATAGATCCAGGCGGCAGAGGTGTCGGTGATGGAAAGCAGGAATTTACTGGTGGCCACACTGATCTTAAGCGGCGCGCCCATCATTAAATTGAGGACCGGGACATTGGCCCAACCGGCACCAAGACCGAACATTCCTGCCATAAAGCCGATGATGATAAAGGTCAGCAAGCCAGGGATAGTACGATGAACCTTCCAGTTGATGGTCTCGTTAGTGGCCTGGTCGTGATATACACCGCAGATCCTCAAGGCAGAAGAGAGTGCGTCCGCCTCCTTGACATCAGGAACTGCCGATTTTTTGGCGATCAGCATGATCGCGACAATACCAAGGATGGTACCACCAAGGGCAAGCTGGACGATATGGGTGGGCAGGGCCAGACCAACCATGGCACCGACAATGGCCATGGTGGAAGCGATCAGGGCCACCGGCAATGCCAGACGGAGACTGGCCAGATTGGCCTTGAGCAGACCAGGGCCGGCGGCCAGGGCGCCGCAGAGGGCAACAAGCAGACCGGTGCCGCGGACAAAATCAAGATGGAACGGGAAGAAGCCGCTGATGATCGGTACGAACAACACGCCGCCGCCAACACCGCCCAGTACGGCAATGATGCCCATAATAAACGTTACACCCAGCAGGATCAGCGGCCAATGCCACCAGTCCCCGGCAGCGCTGATCGGCACCGGCGATTCAGCAGTCGCCTCACTGGCCCAGACCAGGGCCGGGCAGAGCATGACTGACCAGATGAGTGCTGCAAGCAGAACTCCGACTCTTTCCTTCATTTTCCCCAACATTGCGTTCCTCCCCTCATAATTTTAAAAAATCATCAAAATACAGCTCATATCACCTATAAAATTAAGTGATTACAATATAATAGATAGACCAGGCAGGGTTCCCTCCCCACTGCCAACCGCGCTATTCATAATGCTCATCAATGGCGGTGTCCAGCTATTTTTTTTCTTTTTTGCAACAGTACCGTTGCAACATGCAACATTTTCCCCAAAAAAACAAGGCCGCCCACTGCTTTTCACTCAAGCATATATTTTTTGAGTTTCCGCCATAATGACACCCGATCAATACCCAGAATTTCCGCGGCCTTGGTGCGGTTGCCCTGGGTCTGCTCCAAAACAAGCTCTATATAAGATCGCTCTTGCTCATCCAGGGAGGGCAGGGCGCCCTTGGGGGTTCGATAGGTGTGCACCGCCATCTCCGGCAGATGTTCGCTTTCAATGGTATCACCCCGGGCCAACACCACGGCCCGCTCGACAATGTTCTCCAGTTCACGGATATTCCCGGGATAGTCGTAGTCTTTAAGCTGCTGCATGGCCTCGGGGGCCACCTCGGTAACGTTTTTGCCCATGCGTGAGTTGTACTTGTCGACAAAATGCTTGGTGAGCAGAGGGATATCCTTGCGCCTCTCAGCCAGGGGGGGCAGGTGGATATTCATGACATTGATGCGAAAATAGAGGTCCTGGCGAAAAAGCCCTTCCCGGACCATCTTCAGAATGTCCCTGTTGGTGGCCGCCACAAAACGA
The DNA here is from genome assembly GCA_018822545.1 of Pseudomonadota bacterium. Classification (GTDB taxonomy): domain Bacteria; phylum Desulfobacterota; class Desulfobulbia; order Desulfobulbales; family SURF-16; genus BM506. The sequence continues at coordinate 103,644 of JAHJKA010000071.1, read as the reverse complement.
ACATTAATCTTGATGGGCTGCACGGCCCCCAAGGGCTGGATCTCCTTTTCCTGAAGGGCACGCAGCAACTTAACCTGCATGCCCAGGGACATCTCGGTGATCTCATCGAGGAACAGGGTGCCGCCACCGGCCGAGGCAATCAGACCTATTTTTTCCCGATCGGCGCCGGTAAAAGCCCCCTTTTCATGGCCGAACAACTCATTGGACAACAGCTCCTCGGTGAACACCCCGCAATTGACAGCGACAAAAGGCCCGGCCACGCGCGGACTATTTTCATGGAGATAGCGGGCCATGAGCTCTTTACCCGTTCCGGACTCGCCGGTGATCAAGATACTGACCTCGCCCTTGGCGATGTGGCGGGCAGTCCGCAACAGCTCCCGCATCTGGGGATCATCGGTAATAATCGATAGACCCTGGGCCTTGGCCAGCTTTTCCTTCAATTGCCGGTTTTCTCGCTTGAGCACCTGTTTTTCCAGGGCCTCTTTCACCACCCGCCGCACCTCATCAAGTTTGAAGGGTTTGGCGATATAATGATAAGCCCCGGCCTTCAGGGCCTCTATGGCCGAGTCAACGGTGGCATAGCCGGTTATCATGATGACCTCAGCGTCAGGATAACGCAACTTGGTCTTGGCAAGCACCGCCATGCCGTCCACCCCGGGCATCTTCAGATCGGTGAGGACCAGATCAAATTCGTTATCCTCAGCGCGATCGAGCACTTGGAGAGCCTGGGCACCACCCGACGCAGTTTCCACCTCATACCCCTCTTTTTCGAGGATATGCTGAAGGTTGCGCACGGCTATCTTTTCATCGTCAACAACAAGTATTCTTATTTTATTCATGTATCCAACTCCCCGGCAGCGTCAACCACCACAGGAAGGGTAATAATAAATTTGGTGCCGGTGGCAGGACTCGTTTCCACACTGATATCGCCACCATGCTTATCGATGATCTCCCGGGTGATAGCCAGCCCCAGGCCTGAACCTTCACCAACATCCTTGGTGGTGAAGAAAGGATCAAAGATGTTCTTTTTAATCTCCAATGGAATTCCCGGGCCATTGTCAGCCACTTCCAGGCGAACCTTCATGGTCTCCTGGTCAAAATTGCCACGGATGACAATTTTACCGCCGTCAATATCCTCAACGGCATGAAAGGCATTGAGCAGCAGATTGACCAAGGCCTGCTGCAGACGTTGTTTATCGCCCCGGAAAACACCATCCGTATCCACATACACCCGAGTTTCGACATTCGTGGGAATCTCGCCCCTAACCAGATCCAAGGTCTGGTGCAGAATATCACTTACCTTCAGGTCTCTGGAATTGACCGCCTTTTCCCGGGAGAATTCAAGAAGCGAGCGCACGATGAGCCGGGCTCTGTCCGTCTGCTCGGTGATCTGCTCAAGCATTTCCATAATAAACTGCCGAGGCAGCTCTTCTGATTCGCGCATTTCCTCCAAAAGGATCTGGGCTGAGGTGCCGGCATTGGACAGGGGGTTGTTTAATTCATGGGCAACACCGGCCACAAGGGTTCCCACGGCAGCGAGCTTCTCACTCTTGATAACCAGTTTTTCCCGGTGTTCAAGTTTCTCAAGCATGCCTTTAAAGGCGCTCACCACGGTGCTTACCTCATCCAGGGCCATGTTCGAATCAAGAACAGCGCTCAAGTCCTTTTCACCGGCGGCCACCATCTTGGTACACTTAACAATCTGCCGCAATGGGCTCACCGCCGACTTGGAAAGCTGCTTGCCAAGCACCAGGGCGACGACAAAAACACAGAGCAGAAACAACAAAGAGTTCGCCTTCACCTTTCGCGTCGTTTCATCAATGGATTTCCGCACCAGCACGTTCCTGGCCTCAACCATCTCAACGAGCTGCTTGCCTTTTTCGCGTATTTTATCCAGCATCTGGTGGGGGAATCCCTCGTGCAAACACTCAAATTCTGCCTCCATCAAACCGTTATAGCTCACCAGAACCTCTTTGATATCATCAGGGGACACCCGAATCACTGCATTTCCGTTGACCCCGGGGATCTCTTTGTCAAGGGTATTAAGCAGACCCATTGCCGTGGCAATCAACTGGCTGTTGGTGTTAAAATCGGTCTCCTGTTTGTAAAGAATCCAGTTCTTTTCATAGCGCCGGATCTCCAGGATGGTATCCAGGAGTTTGGAGTCTTTCTCCAGGGAGCGCACCATCGACTCGACCTGGGACAGAAAGATGGCGGTGGTGACAAAGCCAATGGCCACCAGGGCAACAAGAATATAGTATCCCCACTTGATGCGACGAGCGATACTGTTTGACCATGGCCATTTCATGCAGATCTCCTCCCTCTACCACAAGGGCACTCTTTTCAGTACCCCCTTGAGGGGTATAAGTTTCGTTTGGGCAGGCAAGCTGCTCAACTCAGCTTTATACCGCAAGGGCATAAGTTTCGTTTGGGCAGGCAAGCTGCCCAACTCAGCTTTATAAAACCGGCGGGCCCAGAGCCAGCTCGATAACCTTGTTGATTTCGTCGGTGACAACAATTTCGATATCCTGCGTCACGTTGGCGGGGATATCGTAGAGATCAACCTTATTTCTTAAGGGCAGGACGATTTTGGTGATCCCGGCCCGCCGGGCAGCCAGAATCTTTTCCTTGATGCCGCCCACCGGCAAAATCCGCCCGCAGAGGGTCAACTCCCCGGTAAAGGCCATGTCCAGTTGCACCGGCCGCCTGGTCAACAGCGAGATCAGACTGACGGCGATGGTGAGTCCGGCAGAAGGGCCATCCTTGGGGATGGCGCCGGCCGGGATATGGATATGGATATCATGCCCTTCGAAAAAATCATCGGCGATGTGAAAAGACTTCGCCTGACTGCGCACATAACTCAAGGCCGCCTGGGCCGATTCTTTCATGACCCCGCCCAGAGAGCCGGTCATGATCAATTGTTCTTTGCCCTTCATGATGAGCGCTTCGACAAAGATGATCTGTCCCCCTGCTTCCGTTAAAGCCAAGCCGGTGGCAACCCCGATCATCTGTCGCACCTCGGCGACCTCAAAAAAATAGCGCCGGGGCCCCAGCAACTCTTCGACCTTTTCCGGGGTAATGATCAGATCGTTCTCGGCGGAATTATTCACCACCTTCCGGGCCAATTTCCGGCAGATGGCGGCGAACTGGCCCTGCAGGCCCCGCAGGCCTGACTCCCGGGTATAATCGCGGATGATTTTCAGTATCGCCTCTGGGGTGAATTGCGGCGGGTTGCTGGCAAGTCCGGTCTCTTCCACCGCTCGAGGGATCAGAAAACGTTCAGCAATCTGCTCCTTCTCCTCTTCGGCATAGCCGGAAAGAGAGATGACCTCCATGCGGTCGACAAGAGGGGCGGGAATAGGGTCCGTGGTGTTGGCGGTGGCAATGAACATGACCTGGGACAGGTCAAAAGGCACATCCAGATAATGATCGATAAAATGGCTGTTCTGGGTATGGTCAAGCACTTCAAGTAAAGCCGAGGCCGGATCGCCCTTGAAATCCTGACCGATCTTATCGATCTCATCAAGCATCACCAGGGGATTTTTGGATCCGGTGCGGCGAATTTCCTGGATGATCCGACCGGGCAAGGCCCCAACATAACTGCGTCGGTGGCCGCGAATCTCCGCCTCATCCTTCATGCCGGCCAGGGAAATCCTGATGAATTTGCGGCCCAGGCAGTGGGCTATTGATTGCTGCAGGGAGGTTTTGCCGGTTCCTGGCGGCCCGACAAAACACAGAATAGGGCCCTTGCCGCCAACGCGCATTTCCTTTTGCTTGAGGGCCTTGCGCACCATGTCCCGCAACTCGTCGAGCTGGAAAGGCTTGGTGAGGAAATAATAGGAGCCCTTTTTCATGGCCTCAACCGCGGCCGGCGTGGTGGCAAAGCCAGAGACCATGATCACCTCAACGCCAGGATCAGCGGCCTTGGCCTTTTCGAGGAGCTGCATACCATCCACCCCCGCCATTTTCAGGTCGGTGACAATCAGGTCGAAACGCTGGCTCTCCAGGAGCAGCAGGGCCTCAGCCCCACCGGCGACGCTGGTCACCTCATAACCGTCCTTGGCCAGAACATGCTTCATGTTGCGGCGAGCCACCTTCTCATCATCAACCACCAGGACCTTATGGCGACAGGCCAGCTTCAGCTTGCGGACGGCCAGGTACTCAAGGATACGCTCTTTAATGTTCTCCAGGCCATAATGCTCGGCATCAAGAATATGCTTGGCGTGGGCCAGGTCCAGATTATCGTCGGTGGTGAAGTTCCAGGGCAGGCTGGTAAGATACTCTATATAATTGATGCCAATGGTGTATTCGGTGGCGGCAGAATTGGTCTTGAGCAAACGGTCGATCTCCTTGAGCGCCACCTTTTCCACCCGGGCAGGCATCTTGGCACCACGGACCGCCTGGCGCAGACCGTTGATCTCGGCCAGCCCGCCATCGTCACCCTCATCGCTCTCAGAGCCCTGCCAATTACCGAACAAGCCCATCTTTCATCCCCACACTCCACGTTGTCTGGCCCGACCTCGCCATAAACCCTTATATACCCCAATAGATGCAATTTGCAACATCTTATTCGCAAATTGCAACATATTCCAAGTAGCTGTTTTTTGAAGATAAACAAAAAACAGGCCGGCGCAAATGATTCACAATGCAACATTCTCCCTTTTTTGAACCACTTTGTCAAAAAGAGCAACAAAGCCAATGGCAGCACCATGTCACAAAAAAATATCGAAGTTGGCACAGGGATTGCTATAAGAGTAATCAACAACGAAACATATTAACCATGCATACCACATTCACAGAAGGAGGATGAGCGCATGAAAACCTATTTCGAAAAAATCACCACCTGGGACAAAATCATGATGGCAATCACCTTTGCTGAAGCCGGTGAAGCCGGTACAGCCTGTGATTTCCTGAACAATAAACGGTCTGAAGCCAGAGTTGGCCAGAGAACAGCTCAGCGACCTGAGATTCGCTTCTAGAACCAGAAGGCCAACAACCTCGACTTTAACCACCATTAAAATACAAAATCAGTGAGGAGAAACACCATGTCACAAAAAAACAGCAAACTCAGCATGTGGGACCGGTTCATGATGGCAATCACCTTTGCCGAGGCCGGTGAGCCCGATACCGCCGTTGAAATGCTCAACCGCAAAACCAGCGACAACCAAAAAGACTCCAGACTCCGCAAAACCACGCAGCGTCCTGAGCTGCGGGTCTAAGAAGCGCGGATCATAACCACCAAGGTAACACGCAGATGGAAAAAGTTTTACTTGCCATAAACGGGACGATGCCGGACACCAAGGCCTTTAAATACGCCGTTGACCTCTGCATGAGAATCAAGGCTGACTTAAAGGTTCTCCAGGTTGTCAGGCCCCATGATCTCGGCGGCTATATCAGCAAATTGAAAAACACCGCAAATAACGCCAAACGCCTCATCGAAGGCTCCATGATGGCGGCAACCTTTGCGGAGGCCGGTGAGCATGAAACAGCCAACGCCCTGATGGACGAGGCCAAGAGAAACATCTCCAAGCTCTTACCTGAATCCACCCGGGCCGGTGTCAGCTGCGACTTATTAGTAAGGACAGGCGACACCAACAAAGAAATACTGGATTATGTCCGCGATAATAAAGACATCGTTATCACGGTCTATGATACGCCACGGGGCAATAACCCGAAGGCGACGGCACGACAGATAAAAAACGACCTCAAATCCATCACCAAGGGATTAACCATCCCGGTGGTGATGGTGCAGGCCGAGGTTTAAAAAAACATAACATACTATTTTTACACTAATTTTTCTTAATTTCAGGAGGTAGTACCATGGGTTTTTTTGACATGTTCAAGAAAAACAAAAAGAACGAAACAATTAAGGTCAGCGAGCGCAAACAGAATACCCTGCAGGACGCCGCAGCGGCAGTAGCCTTTGCTGAGGCCGGCGAGCATGACACCGCCAAACGGATGATGGACACCTCCATAGGCTGCAAAAAAATGCTCGTCATCGGGCGCGAAGACAGCTTTTCCGGATTGCTCACCGAGTATGCCCTCACCATGGCCCAAAGGATGGAATTTGAGATCATCGCCCTGAGCTGCACTGAAGAGCCCCTGGCCCTGGCTGCCGCCGAGCAGGCAGCAGCAACCGAGCTTTTCAAAAACAACAGCATCGCCAACATGGCTCTTTTTCACCAGCAGGCCACCGAAAAAGGCATTCAGTTCGGCCACATGGCCGAGGTCGGCAACCAGGATGCCATCGTTGAAAAACTGCATGCCGAGTATCCAGGCATGCGCTATGTACTCACCGAGCCGGACCCAGAAGTTGCCCAGGCCATGAATGGCAGAGTCACCATTCCGGTCTTTGACCTCAACAGTTTCCATGGCGCAGCCGCCTAGAATTTCATTCTACGCCTCTAAAACAACAAAGCTCCTCCCGCAGAACGGGAGGAGCTTTGTTGTTTTAGAGGCTGTTTTCCGAGAAAACCCACACCCCTGCAGTGGTTCCGCCACCTGCAATCAGGCGCGGAGATAAGCCTCCACATCATAGCCTTCATCCTGATACTTTTTCAACTTGCGCCACAAAGAGACGCGGGCAATACCGAGGATCTTGGCAGCCCTGGTCTGGTTGCCCTCCTCCATTTTTAAAACGGCCAGAATGTGGTTGCGTTCATTCTCGTCGAGATTCACCCGGGGCGGACCGCCCCCTGGGATAACCTGCGGCAACGCACGAATTCCACCCCCCTTCCTTATCTCTGGCGACAGATCTTCCGGCCTCACCTCCTCACGGTTGCACATGGCCAAAGCCCTCTCCAGGACATTTTCCAGCTCCCTGACATTACCGGGGAAATCATAATTCATGATAAGCTGCAGGGTCTCGTCGGTAATGGTTTTTACCTGGCCGTCCACTGTGGGATATTTTGCCAGGAAATGCCGGACAAGGGCGGGGATATCATCCTTGCGGCTGCGCAGGGGCGGGATATAGAGAGAAACCACGTTGAGGCGGTAATAGAGATCGGTCCGGAAACGCTTTTGCTCCGTCTCCAGCTTGAGATCCCGGTTGGTGGCGGCCAAAATCCGCACATCCACCGGGATTTCCTCAGTACCACCCACCCGGATGATCTTTTTCTCCTGCAAAACACGCAGGAGCTTGACCTGCATCATGAGCGGCATCTCCCCCACCTCATCCAGCAGAACCACCCCGCCATGGGCAGACTCCAGCAATCCTTTCCGCCATTTGCTGGCGCCGGTGAAGGCATCCTTCTCATGACCGAAAAGTTCATTGAGCATCAGTTCTTCGGTGAGAGCACCGCAGTTGATGGGCAGAAATCGTTTTTGACAACGGGGACTCAACTCATAAATGGTCCTTGCCACCAACTCCTTGCCGGTGCCCGTTTCCCCGTTAATCATGACATTGCAATCAAGTTGGGCAACCTGGGCAATATCATCCTTAAGCTTAAGAATAGCGGGATTGTGGCCGATGAACTGCGTTGCCCCCCGATTAGCATTGAGCTGTTGCCGGAGATGGGTGATCTCCCTCTTGAGCTCTGACTTCTCCAGGGCGCTGCGAATCACCTCGCGCAACTGGTTGAAGGAAAAGGGTTTCGGCAGATAATAAAAGGCACCTTTGGACATGGCCTCCACCGCAGAATTGACGGTGGCATAGCCGGTGACAACAACGACCTCAGTATCCGGACTGTGCTGCTTGATATACTCCATGACGCCAACGCCATCCATATCGCCAAGACGCAGATCAGTTACCACCAGGTCATAGTGCTGCACATCGACCTTTTCCAAGGCGTCCCGTCCGCAGTTGGCGGTTGCTACACGATAGCCATCTTTACTTAGGACATGGCTGATATTTTCGAGGTTAATCTGCTCGTCGTCCACGATCAAAATATGTATCTGCTCTTCAATCAACATCTCAAACCTTCTTGTTATTTCCGTCCAGGGCTGCGGCGTCCTGGTCAATATGAAGCAGGGGCAGGGTGATGGTGAACTCGGTTCCCTCACCCCCTATGCTCTCCACCGTTATCCGGCCCTGATGTTTCCGGATGATGGCATCGACGATGGCCAGGCCCAGACCGGCGCCACCTAGTGCTTTCTTGGTGGTAAAAAAGGGCTCAAATATATTTTTGAGCTGCCCCTTATCAATACCCTCTCCGGTGTCCCGCACCTTGACAATCGCCTGAGCCTGCTCGTCATCGGCCCTGGCCGATATGGAAATTACCCCGCCATTTTCCCCAAGGGCATGAATGCTGTTGCTCACCAGATTAAGCATAACCTCTGTCATCTTCTGGCTGTCGATATGAACCAGAAGGTTGTCGGCAATATCCGTTTTGATGGCAACCCCAGCCGGCACCTCACCGTCAACCAGCTGCAGAACCCCTCTGACAATAGTGCCCATATGACCCGGGGCAAGATGGACAATCTGGCTTCTCGAAAATTCCAGGAGGCCACGGACCATATTACTGGCCCGCTGTGATTCCTGCTGAATGGTATGCAGCATTTTTTTGATGAAAACGAGATCCCCCTCGTCAAGTTCTGCCAGGGCAATCTGGCAGGAGGTGGAAATATTATTCAATGGATTATTGAGTTGATGGGCGGCCCCTGAGGCCAAGGTCCCCAAAGAGTTGAGCTTCGCAGTCTCCAGCACCTGAGCATGCCGAGGAGAAGTGTCCGCAGCCATGGCGTTAAAGACCAACAAGACCTGGCGTATCTCAGCTGGCCCGTCCTTAAGGGGAATTGGCTCATAGGTATTGTCTGCAACCGCCTGGGCAGCGCTGACCACCGCCTTCAAGGGTTTTAAAAGCCCCTGCCACACCCAGACAACAAGGGCACTTGTCACAAGCAGTATCGCAACCAGGAGGCCGGTCATCAGCCGAAGATGCGCCCGGGCCTTTTTCAACCCGTCCTCAAGCTGCTCATATGCCTGCGGGTCGTTCTTGGCAATGTACCCCTCTGCAAAATGGCTGCTCTTTACCATGAGAGTGTGAAGCTGTGCGGCCGTGTCCGCAAGGAACAATTGTTGATTGATCTGCCTGACATGCAGTAGTGCTGCACATGAAATCCCGGTGAGCAGCAAAAAGAAACCAGCCAGCACAAGTGCTGACTTCCGCCGCAGAGCTACCGCGTGCCACTTCATAAAACCCTACCCCGCACCCAGACAAGACGCGTATTCACGTGCATTTCAAAAACCCCAAAAGTAACCCTGCCATTGTCGGCCGCACCCTATTGCAAAAAGACAAATAATCAAATAACCCAGTTGATGGCATACTGATTGCAAATTCCTTCAGCCACATGACCTCCCCCACTCCCGACAGGAGCATCACCATGCCTTTTTTAAACTTTTTTACGCCAGGCACCGACCAGAGTGATCCGTTCTCCATCAGCACAATGCCGGTCACGCTTATCAGCAGTGGAGCACCAACTCCGGCTAATCCTTCCGCCAACGCTGAAGAACCTTCCTCTGTGAAAGAACCGCGCCCGAGTGCTCCGCAAATCCTGGTGGTGGGGACCGAAAATTTCTCAAAGAGCCTTATCGAGTATGCCCTTAAGATGGGCCAGCGTCTCGACTGTCAGATCATCGCGGTCAATGCAACCACACTGCCCTTTTCGATCACTGAAGAACAACAGGAGAGGGTCATGGAAGTTTTCTTCATGAATGCTGCCAAGGCAGGGGCCAAATTCTCAGAACTGGCGGCAAGTATCGGGGTTTCTCTCATCCACCTCATGGAGATTGGTGAAGAAACTGAGATCATTCGTGCACTTGCCGCCAAACACCCCGGCATCCGTTACGTTCTCACCGAACCCGAACTCAAGGACACCGATGACCAGAATTCTGCCCAGGTGCCGGTCTTTGATCTCGCCTCCACACGCATCTAGCCCCAACCCGAACCACCCGCCGACAGAGCCGGCATCTGCCTCGATTACGATATATCACCCTGCCACGCCCGCCTCATTTCGGCCACAGAAAGTGCGCCACCAAACATCCCCTTGCACCTGCGGCAAGCCAGGTCTTTCCTAGAAAAAAGTTCTTTATAACCAATAAGTTATCTTTCCTCTATCACCTGTTACACTTTTTTAAAACTCTGCGTCCTTCTCGGCAAGCGCCGCTGCCCCAGCCCAATACGTACCATAATGTAACAGTGTAACATTATGTAATACTACATTTTGTAACACAAGCAAAACTTGTTGTGCAGTCTACTCTTCTCTAAAACATAGTTCTTTACAAAAAGGCGAAGCCGTCCTAATGATGAACATTTTTGGGGACAAAATCAGGCTAGCTCCGGCGCGGTTTCCCAGCCCTTGTTCCACCAGAACGCCAGGAGACAAACACTTCCCCCAAAGGCCCCGGATGTTTTTTTAAGTCCGGCACGATTGTTGCTCTTTGAAGCGGTTGGTTGCCAGACAACCACAGGTCGGCTGAAATGCTGCCCTCTCATTTACAAAAAGTTTGCCGGTAGAACCCGGCAATTATTAAATACCTACACACGTGGAGAGAATTAATGACTGTTCCTATTATGCTCGTTATGGGAGTGCTGTTCGTTGCCATCCTTTTATTCATTTTCGAATGGGTACGGGTGGACGTCGTCGGACTTATCATGATGGTCTGCCTACCGTTGCTTGGTTTGGTTACCCCTAAAGAGGCCATCAGCGGCTTGTCCAGTAATGCCGTCGTGTCCATTATTGCGGTTATTATTATCGGCGCAGGACTGGACAAAACAGGGGCTATGAACTCACTGGCCCGCTTGATCCTGAAATTCGCCGGTAAAAGCGAGGCCAGGATCGTCACCCTGATCGCCTCAACCGTCGCCTTTATCTCAAGCTTTATGCAGAATATCGGCGCCGCCGCCCTCTTCATGCCAGCGGCCCGCAGAATCGGGCGCCAGACCGGCATCCCGGTTTCCAAAATCTTGATCCCCATGGGCTATTGCGCCATTATCGGTGGCTGCATCACCCTGATCGGCTCAAGCCCGCTCATTCTTTTAAATGACGTGATGAAGATCACCAATCCGAACATTGAACCGTTCGGCCTTTTTTCAGTAACCCCCATCGGCCTGGCGCTCACCGTTGCCGCCCTTATCTACTTCATCGTGTTCGGACGCTTTGTTCTGCCCAGCGCCAAAGGCGATGAGACCGGTGCCGCCATGTCACCCGCCCTCCAGAACACCTATCGCGACATGGGTACGCTGTTTGAGCTCCATGTCCCGCAAGATTGGCAAGGCCAGCAGCCCCTGGAAGAGCTGGAAATTCGCCCGCAATTCTTTACCACCGTGGTGGGTGTCTCCAACAACAAGACCAAGCAAAAGGTTTTTGCCCCCAAAAGGGACACTGAAATCAACCCCGGTGATGATGTCGCCGTGGTTGGTACCAAGGAAATGGTCACCGCAATGGCCAAACATTTTGGCTGGACCGTCAAGGATGATCTTTCCGCCTTTGCCGAAGACCTTTCCCCCAACAACGCCGGTATCATCGAGGCCATTATCACCCCAAGATCCGAACTGGCCCGCAAGACCATGCGCGCCTTTGAGTTCCGCAAAAACTACCAGGTCAACCCCATGGGTATTTTTCGGGGCAACAAGGTATTTGTCTCCGGCATCTCCGATATCCCCCTGCAGCCGGGTGACGCCCTGCTCCTCCAGGGCCGCTGGGAAAAATTCCTTATGCTTAAGAAGAAACCGGATTTGGTCTTCACCGAAGAGGTACAGGGCGAGATCATCAAAACCGAGAAGCTTAAGTATGCCGTGGGTTGGCTTATTATTTCATTGATCATGATCCTCGGCTTCAAAGTCCAATTGTCCATCGCATTGCTGGGCGGCGCCTTGGGTATGATTCTCAGTGGTGTGTTGTCCATTGACGAGGCCTACGATTCTGTGGACTGGATGACGGTCTTCCTGTTGGGCGGCCTTATCCCCCTGGGCATCGCCTTTGAAAAGACCGGTGCCGCAAACTTCATTGCCACCACGATCATGAACGCCATTGGTACCGTGTCGCCCCTTGTCCTGCTCACCGTTATTGGCCTGCTGACCTCCTTTTTCACCCTGGTGGCCTCCAATGTCGGCGCCACCGTGCTCATGGTGCCGCTGGCCATGAACATGGCGGTATCAGCCGGTGCTGATCCCCGCATGGCAGCACTGGTTGTCGCCGTCGCCTGCTCAAACACCTTTGTACTCCCCACCCATCAGGTCAATGCCCTGATCATGCGGCCGGGTGGTTACAAAACCATCGATTATTTCCGGGCAGGCAGCGGCATGACCGTTCTATACCTCGCGGTCATGATGTCCATGATCTACTTCTTTTACGGTATCTAAAAAATCCCAAAAAGCTGTTTTGTCTTGCGCCCCCAGGCCGTGTTTCGACCAAGGCCTGGGGGCGTTTATACTTAAACTTTGGAGCGTAATTACCATGAAGACTCTACTGGCAACCCTGGGCTGCCTCCTTTTCAGCTGCCTGCCGGCGCTGGCATCCGAACATGCCCAGAGTGCCGCTTCTCTCACCAACACCACCATGGGCTATATCGCCATTGCCCTTTTTGTCGGCGCCTATTCCCTGGTTATTTTCGAAGAACAACTTCACCTGCGCAAGAGTAAGCCGGTGATGATGGCCGCTGGTCTCATCTGGGTCCTCATTGCCTTAACCTATAAACAGGTCGGCATTCCAGCTGAAACAGCGCACGACGCCATCATCCACAACATCACCGAGTATGCCGAGCTGCTGCTCTTTTTGCTCGCCGCCATGACCTACATCAACTCCATGGAAGAGCGCAATGTCTTTCAGGCCCTGCGCTCCTGGCTTGTCTCCCGGGGCTTTTCCCTGCGGATTATCTTCTGGATCACCGGCCTGCTCGCCTTTTTGATCTCACCGGTGGCCGATAACCTGACCACTGCCCTACTCATGGGTGCCGTGGTTATGGCCGTTGCCAAGGATAACAAAAAATTCGTGGCTCTGGCCTGTATCAACATCGTGGTTGGCGCCAACGCCGGTGGTGCTTTCTCACCCTTCGGCGATATCACCACCCTCATGGTCTGGCAGAAGGGTCAGGTGGCCTTTGGTCAGTTCTTTGCCCTCTTCTTCCCAGCCCTGATCAACTGGCTGGTGCCCGCTGCCATCATGAGCCTTGCTATCTCCAAAGAGGTTCCTGCGGCCCTTACCGAGAAGGTCGCCATGAAATTTGGTGCTGTTCGCATCATCATCCTTTTTCTGGCCACCATTGCCACAGCGGTCTCCTTTCATAATTTTCTGGATCTGCCGCCGGCAGCTGGCATGATGCTGGGTCTTTCCTATCTCGGTTTCTTTTCCTACTACATCAAGAAGGTTGAAAAACGGGAGCTGCAACTTGACCCGGTCCTTGGCCATCAAAGCAGCGGTGCAATGGAGCCCTTTGATCTTTTCAAAAAGATCGCCCGGGCCGAGTGGGACACCCTGCTCTTCTTCTACGGCGTCATCCTCTGCGTGGGCGGTCTTTCGCAGTTTGGCTATCTGGCCCTGGTATCCCATCAGATGTATCAGGGATTGGGAGCCACCAATGCCAATGTCCTGGTGGGTGTGTTATCCGCCATCGTGGATAACATCCCGGTGATGTTTGCCGTGCTGACCATGAACCCTGATATGGCCCTGGGCCAGTGGCTGCTTGTTACTCTCACCGCCGGCGTTGGCGGCAGTCTGCTCTCCATCGGTTCCGCTGCCGGCGTCGCCCTGATGGGAAGTGCCCGCGGTATCTACACCTTTGGCGCCCATCTCAAATGGATGCCCATTGTAGCCCTGGGCTATGCAGCCAGTATCTACGCCCATCTTGTTATCAACAGCAGCCTGTTTTAAGGTCGCAAGGCGCGAGGAAGTATTCGTCCTCTCCTTGCCGACCAGCGTCATCTCATCTTGACCTCAGAGGCCAGCACCCCACGGTGCTGGCCTCTTTTTTTTTGAGAGGGAGAAACAACCTGGATATCCTAGCCCCCCTTCCTTGCACGTATTGCCGTGACAATGACCCCTGCCTTCTGAACCACACGCTCCCCTTGAGGACAATGGCAATGGCCCTTCATTATGCCTGAACAATAACCTTAGATTGTTGTTGAACTAAATCCTGGGCCTGTCAAAAAGTGTTCGCCCAAGTTATATCTGCATAAGGAATGGATCGAGTAGGTGGCGGGGTCGCCCCCGCCACCTCTCACACCACCGGGCATACGGTTCCGTACCACGGCGGTTCTTTACGTTGATGTTGTCCTAAGGCCTCTCAAGTGTTTCAAGCAGAGATACCAGTCCATGATTATCAAAATACTTCTTCGGCAACGCCTGATTCAGGTGCGACGATCCGCTGTTGTACCAGGGACCTCGCTCGTTGAATGCTGACCGTGCTGACCGCTCCTCTGAAATCCCATAACCCATCAGGCGTTTGAACCTCGTCCAAGGCCGCTTCCACTGACGCCAGAGAATCAGGCGTAGCCGCCGTCTGATCCACTGGTCCAGCTCTTCTGCAAAACCTTTTACTTCAGCCAAACCATAATAATGTATCCAGCCGCAAAGCACAGGGTTCAGATCCTCATTGATGAATCGATACAGGTTTCTCCCCCGGCCCTGCCGGAAAAGCTCCTTGACCTTCTCGCGGAACCTCCTGATTGACTCGGGGGACACCCGTACACGGCATTTCTTGTGGACAGTAAACGTATAGCCCAGAAACTTGCGTTTCCAGGGACGACCAACCGCACTCTTCTGCTCGTTTACCTTCAGCTTCAGGCGGTTCTCGACAAAGTTACGGATCGACGACAACACCCGCTCTCCTGCCCTCTTGCTGTCGACATAGATATTACAGTCGTCAGCATAGCGACAGAAGGCATGTCCGCGCTTCTCCAGTTCCTTGTCCAGATCATCAAGGATGAATATTCGACAACAGAGGCGACAGCGGCCCACCCTGCGGTGTACCTTGCACGGTCTGCGACCATACCCCGCCGACCATGACCCCTGAGTTCAGATAAGCCCGTATAAGGCCCAGCATCCTTCGATCCTTGACCTTACGAGCCACTCGTGACATCAGGATGTCATGATTTACTTTGTCGAAAAATTTCTCCAGGTCCATATCCACCACCCAACGCTTTCCGGCATGCTGGTAGACCTGGGCCTGAAGCACTGCTTGATGCGCACTCCGGCCAGGACGAAAACCATAGCTCTGCTCGGAAAACCCAGGCTCAAACAAGGGCTGGAGAACCTGATGCATGGCCTGCTGGATCAGACGATCCAGCACGGTGGGTACTCCTAATTGCCGGGTACCTCCATCTGCCTTGGGAATCTCTACCCGCCGTACTGCTTTTGGCTGGTAGCAGCCACCCAAAAGCAGCTCCTTGATGCCCTTCCAGTATTTCTGCAGAAAGGCCAACAGCTGGTCGACATGCATGCCGTCTATTCCCGCTGCCCCCTTATTCCGCATCACTCGCTGGTAAGCGGCCAGCATGTTCGGCCGCTCGACCATCTGCTCGATCAACTTCGATGCCTCTGGGGAGGAGTAGGCTTCAGATGATGGGTGATTTGTCATACTCATGGCTACCTTCGCAGATTCCGTCCGCTCTTCTCCACATAAGCGCAGCACATTGCAGCACTGCCTTCTATGACTCCGTTCACTCGCATAACTTAAGGATCCATTCCTTTAACGTAAAGTTCGGCCCTTCACCTGTGATCGATTTCAGGCTACTATGGCCTCGGCTGACTCCTCATGGCACATCCCATCACCTCGCGGCGACAGTAGCACATAGCATGACATGAGGTCTCCCCGGGTAATGCGCACCCACCTTCACGCTTATGCCCGCCGCATCTACGCCCATGCCTTCCATACAGGTATCGGACTTTAGAGACAATTGACTCCTCATCCGGCATGGCCGCCTCATATGCGGTTTCTGTTCGTCGGGCCAGCGCTTCGCCTTCAGCTTCCTTCAGCCACCACCTCACGATGATACCCTTGCCGTTCGGCTAATACTTCCCCCTGTCGGGCGTGTAGAGGACTTGCACCTCCAAGTAGGTGCGCCCTGCCGGGCGCACAACAAAAAAGGCCACCCCTTGCGGGGCGGCCTTTTGTTAACGACAACGACTAACGAACGGGCAATTACTTACGGCGTACAGTGATCATAGTAATTGGTATCCACAAATTCGTTGATGGCAGCGGTGTTTTCCGTGCCGTTCGGATTACAGGGTTCACTTAAACCCCTCTCAGGACGCTTGATGTCATGGCAGAAGGTACAGCCGATGCCGGAACCCTTCTGGGTATGGGCATGCATCTGCTCCCAGTCACGCTTAAAGGCTTTCTCGGCATGACACTGGCTACAGATGATGGCCTTATCCGCGGCATTCACCACACCGTTCTTGTCGGCATCCTTAAGGGCATACCCGAGCTTGTCGAGCTTGCTCTGGGTTTCCACGAGGAAGTCTCTGCTGGCATGATGACAGCTGGTACACGCCGCGACATTGGCGGCCGGGCTCACCCCATGGTTAATGGCCATTTCTGCCTCCAGCCATTTCCACTCATGGCTGCCGGTGTATCCAGCATAGGCCTTGCCTCTTTCCGCTGCCTCATTGGAGAGACCGGTCTTAAACTGCCAGACCACATCAAAAGGAATGACCTTGCCGACATTGGCACCGGAACTCATCACCGCCATATTGGACTGATGACGTTTAATCGGTACAAGCTTGCTGACACCCTGGGCATCATTAATGTCACCATTGGCATCTGCCATCATCCCATAACCGCTGAGCGGATCAACCTTGGCCAGGGTCTGCCCTAAAGCGTACACATAGCTGGTGCCGTCAAAGAAGACATGGTCCGGAGCAACATTGGCAACCTTATGCTCTTCACCGGCCCAGGCGCCTTGACCACTACACAGGGCCTGGTTCCAATGGGGATTGGTCCAGTCACGCCACATCTCCGTGGCACCACCCTTGGCGAAGGCAGGGATATGACAGGATTGACAGGCAACACGAGGCGTATGACGATCAGGCTCGGCACGGCGGCCAGATGCAGCATGACCACCGGAATCCATGCCGGCATGGCAGTCGATACAGGCCTTTACCGAGCCGCCCTCAGAAGGACGCAGATCAATACCACGACCAGGAATGGCGTGACTGGATGGGGTATGACAATCCGCACAGGCCAAACCTGCACCGCCATTGGCTACAGAGGCAAGATGGACATCTTGGGCGCTGGTGGGATCGACGGAGTTCAGGCCGATATCACCACGCTTGGTCCAGTCGCCGCCGCCGGCCTTGGCATGGCAGCTCAGACAGGTTTTGGTGGTGGGCCGATGCACACCTTTGATCAGATCAAGGGCGGTAAGGCCAGGCATGGCAGCCCAGTTAAAGGCGACATAAAATTCACCGTTAGCATCTTTGTCCGCCGGGACATAGGTCTTAGCGGTACCCTGCCAGTCGACAATATTGTCCCAGTTGGCAGGATCAGGGTCGCCCGGAAACATACTCTTATAGGCATCATTATGGCAGCGCAGACAATCGATATCAGCAGCAACCAGATTTTCAGTCTTGCCCAGGGTAGGATGACAGCTAAGACAGGCAGCCCCAGCCAGATCAGGGTTTGGATAACTGCAAAAGGTATTAATCTCGCTTAGTTTCTGGCTGTCGCCGGAAATATTGGTGACATTTGGGGCCGCAGTGGGCTTCATGCCATGCAGGGAATTGACGGCCGCAAAACCTTCCGCGGCGTGACACTCCAGACATTTAGCGGTGACTTCCGCCGGGGTGGTAAAGGTCCCGGTTATACTGTCATGACCAGTGGCAGGGGGAGGTGTTCCGCCGCAACCGCCAACAGGCTCCACGGCGCAGTCGCCGCAGGAGTTAAGAACCCACACGCTTGCATCATTATCATTACAATCACTGGTTGACTTATAGCCATCACCATCGTTATCGACTGGCTTACCTGCGAATACATCCTGGGCGCCAAGGCCCACGGTCATCACAAGAGCGCAAAGCAATGCTCCTTTTTTTATCATTTTGATCTCCTCAAATCATTAATCTGGATGGTTTTTTACTTACGGCCGATAGTTATTTTCAGACTCTTGCCCCTCCTTTGTTGATGAATAAATCTGCACGTGGCACAAAAACACTTTGGAGATATAAAATTCTAAAACCATAAGCGCCGGATGGGTACTTATGGTCGAGCTATTTTTTGTTGTTCTTAACCAAGAGCAACACCTATGCCACTGCGGCATTTTGCCCATTTTTTTTATGCTTTCCGCATATAAACAATGCATTACCTTGAAAGACCTTGCCTGCCCCGGAAGCATATTGCGCCCAAAAAAACACCAAAATAGCCATATGGCTAATGCTCGATAGCCATATGGCTATTTTCCTTTTTTTGTCCATAGAAAGAGAGGAGGAGAAAAACTCTCCTCCCAACAGAAACGTGAACCTCACTCCCCAACGCTTAATTCGACTCAGGCCTTTTTTCAACATCCACACCACGCCAGACAGCCTAATCGTGAACCACGGGCAAAGCCGCATTGCTACCACGAAGTGATAGGATGGCTACCTCGCTAAAGCCTTTGCCCCTTAGAACAAAGGCGGCCCACCAGGCCCGGAGTCCATGGGTGCAATAGACAACCACCGGCCTGTCTTTGGCCGTGCTGATCTCCTGAGAGCGTTTACCCACGGCATAAAAGGGGATATGGATGGCGCCCGGGAGATGGCCTGCAGCAAATTCCCCCGCACTGCGGACATCGACAAGGATCGGCGTGTTGCCCTGGTTCATGAGGCTAAACAGATCGGTACTCGGCATGGAACGGGATGCCCCGGAACAGCCACAAAGCAGAAAAAACCCTGCGCCCATAAAAAGGCTGAAAAGGAAGGAGGTTGTACTCTTATTCATATTCATATTCATAGTGTTAAAGCAGCTTAGAGCTTGACAAGTGGTAAGGGCCTGCTAATCTCACCACCATAGCACAAATGCAGGACCCTGCCAGGACATACAAACATGCTCACACCTCTCTCCGCTGTCATCGGCCAGAACAAGGCCAAAAATTTTCTCCTCACCTCCTTTACCAAAGAGAAGATGAGTCACGCCTATCTCTTCAAGGGCCCCACCGGGGTTGGCAAGAAAATGCTGGCCCGGGCCTTTGCCGCCTTGATCAATTGCGCCTCCCCGCAAAATGGGGAGGCCTGCAGCAACTGCCCATCCTGTAAAAAATTCAGCTCAGGCAACCACCCCGATCTTCATAGCATCGAGCCCCAAGGGGCAGGCATCAAGATCGACCAGATCCGCCAACTGCAAAAAGACCTGGCCTATCCCCCCTTTGAGGCTCGGACCAGGGTGATCATCCTGGCGGATATCCACGACACCATGCGCCGGCCTGAGGTGGCAAACGCGCTGCTCAAAACCCTTGAGGAGCCGCCGCCCGACACCCTGCTTATTCTCACCGGCGATGAGGCGGGCGGTATCCTGCCCACCATCCTGTCACGCTGCCAGCTCGTGCCTTTTTCGCCGCTCAGCTACCAGGAGGTTGCCGCTCTGCTGGCGCCGGAAGTGGAACACAGCCAGGCCCTGACCCTGGCCGCCGTGGCCGAGGGCAGCCCTGGCCGCGCCCTGCTCCTGCACAGCATGGGCCTTCTCGACCTGCGCCGTGGGATGATCGATACCCTGACCCGTCTTGACCCTGAGAGCCCCGAGGCGGTTGCAGCGGTATATGGCCTGGCTGCCCAGGCCGCCGATCTCAAGGAAAACCTGAACGACCTTCTTGATCTTTTCGCCACCTGGCTGCGCGATCTTCTTCTCTTAAGTTTGCGGAACTCAGGCCAGCTGATTAACCATGATCTTGCCGATCTTCTCGAGCATGGCCGCCACTCTTGGCACCACCCCGGCCTGCTCACCGCCCTTGACCATCTCGGCCAGGCCCGCCGCCAGCTCCTGCGCAACTGCAACCGCACCCTGGTCTGCGAGGTTCTTTTCTTTGCCTTGCTTAGGGAAAAATGTTAAAGATTGTTGCTTAATACTCACCTGAGCATGCGCCACCAGCTCGAATTCCAGGGCTGGCCGCCGCAAAGACTGAGACATTTTTAATGCATCTTCTCGCGTCAGACAGCGTATACCCATGAGCCAAACAGAAGAACCCCAGGCCGCAGAAAACACCGAACAAACCCCAGCGCCCTCAATCGGCAGATGGTACAAGGTTCGTTTTCGCGCCAAAGATCAAATATTTACCGCCACCGCCAACCTCCAGGATCTGCACAGCGGTGACGATGTTATTGTGGTCACCGATCATGGTCCGGAACCGGCGATGATCGTCGGCCTTGGCCCCCAGCCTGTTCTTGAAGGCAAACTTGCCGGACTCAAGCCCGCCTTCCATATTCAAAAGCGCTGTAACCCCGAGGAAAAAGAGAAGTTTGTCCGCCTGATTGAAAAGGAAGAGGAAGCCTTCAAATCCTGCGTCAGCCTCATCAAAAAACATGACCTTGCCATGAAACTGATCAAGGTCGAACGTTTCTTTAATGGCAGCAAGGTCATCTTCTATTTCACCGCTGAAAACCGGGTGGATTTCCGGGCCCTGGTCAAGGATCTGGTCCAGGAATTTCGCACCCGGGTGGAGATGCGTCAGGTCGGCGTCCGCCATGAGACAAAAATGCTGGGCGGCATCGGCAGCTGCGGCCGGGAGCTGTGCTGCTCCTCCTATATTGACAATTTTGCCGCTGTCTCCATCAAGATGGCCAAGGAACAAAATCTGCCGTTAAACCCCACCAAGATTTCCGGTATCTGCAATAGACTGCTCTGCTGTCTTACCTATGAATTCCCCATGTATAAGGAAATCAGGCGCCAGATGCCGCGCTGCGGCAAGACCATCATCGTTGACGATAAGCCCCTCAAGGTGATCAAGCTCAATGTCCTGGAAGAATCCATCACCGTCATCGATCCGGAAGACCGGGCCGTAACCATGGACCTGCCCCGCTCCACCTGGGAGCCTCTGACCCAGGAGATGCGCCAACAGCCGCAGCAGAGCAAACGGCCACCCCGGACCGACAAGAAACCCAAAAGCCCCTCCGACAAGACTGACAAGCCCCGCGGAAAGCAGAAATGACCACCTATATCACCACTCCCATCTTTTATGTAAATGCCCCACCCCATCTTGGCCACGCTTACTCCACCATTGTCGCCGACACCTACGCCCGTTTCAAAAGATTATGTGGTGATGATGTCCGCTTCCAGACCGGCACGGATGAGCATGGCGATAAGATTGTTCAGGCCGCGGAAAGGGCGGGTGAATCACCTCAGGCCTATGTCGACCGGATAAGCGCCCTGTTTCGTGAGTCCTGGCCGCCCCTGGAGATTGCGCCGGACAACTTCATCCGCACCACGGACCCAGATCATCTCAACAACGTCCAGGCCATCCTCCAGAAGGTCTATGATCAGGGCGACATCTATTTCAGCGAATATGAGGGCCTCTATTGCCAGGGCTGCGAGCGCTTCCTCACTGAAAAAGAACTGATCGAGGGCAATTGCCCCGACCACCTCAAACCACCGGCAAAGATCCGCGAACAAAACTATTTTTTCAAGATGAGCAAGTACCAGGATTGGCTCATCGACCATATCAACAGCCACCCGGAGTTTATCACCCCGGAGCGCTACAAAAACGAGATGCTCTCCTTCTTGAGCGAACCCCTGGAGGATCTCTGCATCTCCCGGCCCACCAGCCGCCTTACCTGGGGCATCCCGCTGCCCTTTGACAACAATTTTGTCACCTATGTCTGGTTTGATGCCCTGATCAACTATCTCAGCGGTCTGGGCTATCCGGACGATGAGAAATTTGCGAGATACTGGCCAGTGGCCGAGCATGTCATTGCCAAGGACATCCTCAAGCCCCATGCCATCTTCTGGCCCACCATGCTCAAAGCCATGGGCCTCGCACCCTATAAGAAGCTGCATGTCCACGGCTACTGGAACATGGGTGATGCCAAGATGAGTAAATCCCTGGGCAATGTGGTACGCCCCCATGAGATGGTGGAGGAGTTCGGCGCTGATGTGGTGCGCTATTTCCTGCTGCGCGACATGTCCTTTGGTCTCGACTCCTCTTTTTCAGCCGATGCCGTGGTGGTTCGTCAGAATTCTGATCTGGCCAATGATCTGGGCAATCTCTTTTCCCGGTCGCTGACCATGGTGGGTAAATTTGTTGATGGCAAGGTGCCTGCCCCCGGAGAACCGCGGGAAATCGATACGGCCCTGGCGCAAGCCTGCACCGCCATGATTGCCACCTACCAAAAAGAGATGAGCGATTTCCGCTTCCACCTGGCCCTGCAGGCCGTCTGGGAAGTGGTGAGCAAGGCCAACAAATACATTGTTGAAAATGCCCCCTGGGACATGGTCAAGAATGACGAGCAGAAGCATCACCTGGACACGGTATTCTACTATCTCCTGGAGTGCTTACGCATCATCGCCCTGGCCGTGGAACCGATCATGCCTGCTGCCGCCGCCAAAATGCGCATCGGCCTCGGTGTTGCCAATAAGGGCGCTCTGACCTCCCTGGCCCAATGGGGCGGTCTGACCCCAGGCACAGACATTGCCAAACCAGAACCGCTCTTTCCCCGTATGGAAAAGAAAAAAGACGGCCATAAGGACTCTGCCCCCAAAGAGGCAAAAGCCGACAAGGACGACAAGAAAAAACTTGAAGGCGTTATCACCTTTGAAGACTTTGGCAAGGTGGAGCTACGGGTGGCGGAAATTATTGCTGCTGAAAAGGTTAAAAAATCGGACCGTCTGCTGAAACTCACGGTGCGCGCGCCGGAAGAACGAACCATCGTCGCCGGCATTGCCGAGTTTTATCAGCCCGAAGATCTGCCTGGCCGCCGGGTTATTATCGTTGCCAATCTCAAACCGGCAAAATTGATGGGTATTACCTCCCAAGGCATGGTGCTGGCGGCCAAAGATGGTGATCGCCTGGTGCTTTCCTCTGTCTCGGCGGAGGTTGCGCCCGGATCACGGGTGGCCTGAGTTCAGGTCGTGCCCGGTTTTTTTTAACATGAAGCCATCTTCACATTTCATCACCTCTGTAATCATTCTGTAATGGCGATACTTCCACCCATTTTTCTTGAATCCACCAAGCATAGTGCCAAAGAACACGGCATCAAGGCCCATACCTTGTCCGACAACAAGGGTCTTGTCCTCTTTGCTGAGGGTGTTGCCGCCTCCGAGCAATGCCTGCTGTTACAAGAGATCACTGCCGAACTCAAGGGTGCCCACTCTCAAGGGAAGTCGCAAGCCACCCAGACTGAAAACAACGTAAGCGCTGGCGCCCCGGCCACCATTGACTGCCAGGTCAGTGTGGAAGAACGGGCCCAGCTCTTTAAATTCCTTACCGGTTAACCCTATGAGCACCGCAAAAAAAACGCCCCCCATTCTCTGCATCAGCAGCGGCAAAGGCGGGGTGGGCAAAACCACATTTTCCGTTAATCTGGCCACTGCCCTGGCTCAAAAGGGCATCAAAACCCTGCTCATTGACGGCGACCTGGGCCTTGGCAATGTTGATGTGGTCCTCGGTCTACAGGTGAACCACACCATCAGAGAAACCGTGGAGGATGGCCGCGATCCCGCATCCATTCTTTTTGAGGTGGATACGAATTTCTTTGTGCTACCGGCAAGCTCTGGTGTCCCGGAAATGGCCGGTCTGAGCCATGAAGGCCAGCTTCTTCTCACCACGGTTCTTGAAAAAATACTCCCTGATTTTGATCTTGTGCTGGTTGACACTGCAGCCGGCATCGGCGACTCCGTCCTCTGGTTCAACCAGTGGGCAAGCACCAACATCATCATTATCACCCCGGACCCGACCTCGCTCACCGACGGCTATGCCCTGATGAAAGTTCTCGCCTCACGCCACGGGAAAAAGGGGTTTAAACTCGTGGTAAACAATGTTAAAAGTAAAGCAGAAGGATTAAATACCTTCACCAATATGGCGGCAGTGCTTCAACAATTTTTACAGGTGACCCCCTCTTATCTGGGCCCGCTGCCTAACGATAGCAAGGTGACCCAGGCAATCCGCAAACAGAAACCGTTTCTTCTTGCCGCACCTGATTGCCCGGCGGCCAAGGCCATCCGTGAAATTGCCAGCCAACTCTTGGAGCAATCACGACCCTAGCCTACCGCCCTTACCAACCTTATCTCCACTGACCTATGTCTATTATCAGGATTTTCATACAAGCTGTTGCCGGGCTGGTTAACTTCATACTCAATGGCTACATGATCATTTTGCTGGCCCGGGCTGTTATTTCCTGGGTAAGCCCTGATCCTTACAACCCCATTGTTCGCTTTCTCCACAATGTTACCGAACCCGTACTCTACAGGGTCCGTAAGATGCTGCCCTTTACCTACACCTCTGGCATTGATTTTTCGCCGCTTCTTGTCATGCTGGTTATTATTTTTCTGCAGGATTTTCTCGTAAAGACCCTCTATCACATAGCCAACTCGGTTGGCTGAGCAAGCCGATAATCCACCAATGGGAGATGAAGGAGAGTGACTACCATGCTGCTTACCCCTGAAAACATTCAGAACCAACAGTTCCATGTGCGTTTCCGCGGTTTTGATGTCGATGAAGTGGACGCCTTCCTTGAAAAGGTTGCTGAGAATTATCTCGTCTTGGTCAAAGATAATGAGAAATTACGGGATGCAATGGCCGCCGTTCAAGGCGAACGTGACCAGATTCAGTCCCAGGAACGCACCTTTAAAAACGCCATCATCGCGGCCCAGAACATTGCCGACGAAATGCAGTCCAAGGCCAAGCAGGAAGCCCATGTCCTGAAGGAAAATGCCCGCCTTGAGGCCGCTGCCATGCTTGATGCGGCAAAAGAGCAGGAGATCGCCCTCAAGCAACAGATCAGCTCGCTTCTCCTTGAAAAACAGAAGCTCAAAGATGACCTCCACAGCTTTCTCATGGCCCATGTGAATCGTCTTGACAGCCAATATCCTTCCGGCACCCAGGCTGACAGCTTGCGCCAAACTCCGGTGGAAAAGTCGGCGCCCCAGCCTTCCATCATTGGTGATATCGGCAAATCCCGCAAGGCGGCCTCCGAACCACAAAAACCCGCCGCCGTAAGCCCTCCCCCTGTAAAAGCGCAAAAACCTATATTCAGGGAAATCCCTGACGAGCTCCCGATGGAGGACCTGGCCGATCTCTATGAAAAGATTGATCTCTCCGAAATTGGTGACGATGGCCTTGTTGAACAGCAAGCCACTCCGAAAAAAGCAGCAACCACCTATGCTACGAATGGGCTCGACGACCTCGACCTCTCCATGCCCGATCTCGACGGCGATATGCTCTTTTCCCTCGATGATCCCCTTGACGATCCCCTCGGACCCAAAATGGATATCGACCCCTTGGCACACGAGAAATAATCCACTCAGCAAGAGCTTGTTGAAGTCATCCACATAAGAAAGGGCGCGGTTAATAAACCGCGCCCTTTCTTATGTGGAGGTGACGATGACCCCCTGTGCTTTAAGTTCGAACATCCCTCCTACTCTGCTTCACAGTCAATCACCTCGCTCAACCGCCTCAATTGCCTGCAGCCGCTCCTCAGCACCGGGGTGACTGGCCAGAAAGCTGGCCACGCCAGGCAGCTGTTGATCCTTGGTGAGGCGATAGAGCATATCCTTATAGGGCTGGACGCTCCGGTCATGTTCTAAAAAATAACGACTGGCATTCTCATCGGCCTCCTGCTCAAACTGCCGGGAATAGCCGGACTCGACCAGCATCATGGGCAGAGCCGAGCCCAGGGAGGTGAGCGACGTCATATCGCCAAGCAGGGTGGAAATAAGCATGAAGACCCCGGCCTGTTGGATCACGTGCCGGACACCGTGGCGCTCCTTGACATGAACAAGTTCATGGGCAAGGACTCCAGCCAGCTCGTCATTGTTTTCAGCAAAATCAACAAGCTCATCAGTAACAATCACCAGGCCGGATGGCAGGGCAAAGGCATTGGCCCCAAGAGTACCCCCTTTCCGGAAAACAAGGTTACAGCCCTGGGACGGAACAAAATCCACACAGAGGGTTGAGAAAATCTTGCCAACCTCCGCTTTGCGACCCGGGCTCAGTTCTGAAAGTGCAAAAAAACGGTTATCAAGAAGCTTCAGAGTATCATCACTGATTCTGTCCATCACTCCGGCGGGCGTTGCCAATGCAATCTTCTTAGCAAAATGGGGAAGGGCAAATGCCATAAGAGCCCAGACACAGACAACCAGCCCTGCCACACAGGCGGCAACCAGACGCCAATGGCTCTCAATAAAATGGACCCATTGCAAACCTAAATGTGAGCGAAGAGTATCGTCAAAAAAAGCAAGAACTGCCGGATCGTCCACCTGCAGCCGTTCACCACCGGGGAATTTAAGAAAGCGGCGGCTGGAACCAAGGGGAGGCGTTAGAACGCATTGCTCCAGGGGGAGGGTGAGCAATGGTGCCCCTCCTAAGAGGCAAACCACCACTCCCTGCTCAACAGTACAAACGACCTCTTGCCTCAGAGAACTTCTGCCGTCAAAATACGTGCCGCGAAACTCGACTCGTGGTGAATCGCTCACGCCTAGAGGCCGATTTCAAAATCGAAGAAATCCATGGCTGCCTCGCCTAAGGCATCTTCAGCATCCTGCTCACCGGCAGCAAAATCAGGGAGGCCCTGATAAGAAATCACCGTAAAATGCTCGAAAACATACTTGGTCTGGCGTACCTTGGTCCATGGAAAGAGGAGGCCGGCTGAAAGGATGAGGGCCAGGATATTGGTCATTCTGATCCACATCAATTGCCCGGCATCAAGGGTGGAGCGAAACTTTACCACCCCCAAGGAGGAATAACGCCAGCAATAGTTGGTGGTCTTGGCATAGACGTATTGCTGGGCAAAGATAAAGGCGAGGAAAAACCCAATATAGGCGACAACCATGAGGGCGATAATGCCACCCGACATGCCTTCTGCGGCCGCGCCTTTTATGAACATACCGGCAATCAGCCCCCCGACAACAAGCACTGGCAAAACGACCATGACAAAGGCCTTAATATAAATTTTGTAGAAATCGACGGGGATGCCGGTGAAAATATTCCGCCGGTTGCCAAAGGCGAAGTTATCAAAAAAATATTTTTTGCGGCGATACCCCCAATAAGGAAGAATTAAACCCAGGGTGAGGGGGATGAGGATGGGCAAAAGGAGATAGGTTATATAGCTCTCTTCGACACTGCCGAGGAAATGAAAGCGGATATTACGATAGGCCGAGTTGCGGGCTAAAAATCGCAGGGCTTTAAAGACCAGATAGGGGAACAAAACACCAAAGACCAAGGCTATCGCGGCACTGACCGGTGGCGAAAAGGCATTGGACAGCGAATAAAGGAGAAAGCCGCCGCCGATAACCAGGTTGCCGCGCAGGATGATCAGGGGATCGGCCAGATAATCAAAGGGCTCATCGGCACAGAAGGTATGATTGTAAAAATATTGCCGGGTGCGCACCTTGGCCCAGGCCGCATAGATTCCCAGGGTGATGATGGTCAGAAAGAGGTTGACGATCCAGATTCGGAAATACTCCCCCCCGGTGCCGGTGAACTTCAGAGGATGTTCCTCCCGTACCTGTACAAATTCCGGGCGCAGATGCGGGACGTCCACATCGTCTTCCACCACCTCGAGCTTTTCTTCTTCAGTGGATGCAGTTCCAGCGTCTTCAGGCTCTTCAACATCCGGGATGATTTGCAGAACTTCAAGGGGTTCGGCCTTGTCACCGTTGCCGCACGGGCAGGGTTGCCCCAGCTGATTTTTGGCATTGCAGGCCGGGCAGCTGCCTACCTCAACAATAAAGCGAGCCGCGCACCCTCGACAAATGGCATTAAACTTCTGGGCGGGCAGCTTTTCATCCGCCACCAGATGGTCCTTGCTACACTCCGGACAAACAATATGCATGCAACCTCCTGCACTTTCTTCTTTTGCATCCTCGACAATAAAGGCAAACCTCTGACAAAACTTTATGATAACACATCAGGAGTTTTCCGGACACAAAGGCTTTTCAACATGCCGGCCTCACGTTCTTATTGAATATTCTGGATATCCTCTAGGTTATCAAAAAAGACATCCACCAGGGCCGGGTCAAAATGAATGCCGCGCTGCTCCTTGATATAGGCCAGGACCTCGCGCGATTCAAAGGCCTTGCGGTAGACCCGATCATTATTCAGGGCATCATAGACATCGGCCAGGGCGACGATGCGGGCAAAGACATGGATATTTTCCCCGGCAAGCCCTTCAGGATAACCGGTGCCGTCATATTTCTCATGATGCTGAAGGGCAATGATGGCCGCAGCCTTCATAATGGCCCGCGGTGACGAGCTGAGCATCACCGAACCGATCTTGGTGTGATGCTGCATGATGGCAAAATCCTCGTCACTTAACTTACCGGGATGATTAAGGATACCGTCTGGAATGGCAACCTTGCCGATATCGTGCATGGGGGCAGCCAGGCGCAGCATCTCCACCTCGGCGGCCGTCAAGCCGAAATTTTTGGCAAGAACCCGTGAAATGCTCGACACCCTTTTGACATGGGTGCCTGTTTCCCGTGACCGGGCATCAGCAATCTCGCCCAAGGTGTAGATGATCTCCTTCTGGGTATCTTCAATTTCCTGATTGAGCAGGACATTTTCAAAGGCCGCATGAACATTGGTACAATAAACTTCAACCAGTGACTTGCTCAGATCATCAAGCTTATTCCAGCCTTCACAGTACAAGAGAACACCGGCTCCGGATTCGGAAGGGAAAAAGCCGACAAAACGATCATCGAGGCAGAGACAACTCTTTTTTTGCCAGGCCTGCTTGAGGTCTTTAAGAAGATGGATGGGAAGCTCCCTGGCCACCGCGCTTTGTACCAACTTATCATAACAACCTGAACCCGCCAGCACCTCAACATTTTCCAGGGTTATGTGCTGGGAGATATCACCAACCTGGCACACCATGGCATCCGGGCTCATGCCAAGGATGGCGACAAGCTGGGTCAAAACACCGGAGGCCAGCAGTTTGACGGAACGCGCCTCAAAAAGTGAGGCCGAGGCATGGATGATATTTTTTAAGCCCTCGCGATTGGCATCAATGGTCAGCAAGTGACGATAGGTGCGCAGGGAGGAAAGCATCACCGTAAAGAGCTTCTCGGAAGAGAGCTCTGTTTTTTCTTTGTAGTCGTTAATGTCATAATCAACGATGATCTTCTCCTCGGGAGCCTGACCCGGCTGACCGGTCCGCAGGATGATCCGGACAAAGGCATTTCGTAAGTCCGTGCGGACAAACTTCACCACCTCAAGTCCGGTATCATCTTTTTCCATGACCACATCAAGGAGGATAACAGCCGTATCCGGGTTTTCGCTGATCAGGCGTTTGGCCTCATCACCATTATAGGCATGGAGAAAGTGCAAGGGCCTGTCGTCGTAACGAAACTTGCGAAGCACCAAGGTGGTGATGGTATGGACCTCCTCCTCGTCATCAACGATGAGAACCTTCCACGGTTTCTTATAGGCCAGGCGATGCGCACCATCAGCCTGCAATGGATCTTCATCCGCAAAGATTATAGCATCATGACTCATCGATATTTTCTCCTTCCGGGGTAAGGGGCAGCGTGACGCTAAAGGTGGTCCCCTGGCCCAACTTACTCTCGCAACTAATGGTGCCGTGCAATCTTTGACTGACTATATTGTAGACAATGTGGAGCCCTAATCCGCTGCCACCCTTTTCCCGGTTCGTGGTAAAAAAGGGTGAAAAAATATGGTCGATATTCTCTTGGGCAATCCCCTTGCCGTCATCCCTGAAAATCAGAAAAAGCGTACCATAATCCTTGCGAAAAGAAATCTCCAGCCTGCCCTCTTTGCCCTCATCATAAGCATGGATAAGAGCATTAGTGATCAGGTTGGTAATAATCTGCGAAAAAGCCCCTGGAAAACTATGCAAAACAAGATCCTTGTCGCCAGCCACAGCCACCTCAAGGCTGGTCTTTTTCAACACCGGCCGCAGGCTGAGCAGAATCTCGGCGATATACTCGCGCAGATAAAAACGGCGCATACCCTCCCCTGACTGGTCAATGGCCACCTGCTTGAAACTGCGGATAAGCTCACTGGCCCGATCAAGGTTGGAGATCAACAGCTGACTGGACTCCATGCACACATCCAAAAATTCCTCAAGATCGCTCCGCGTCATCGTGCCGCTTGCAAAGCGTTCGGCAATGTCCCGGGCATTTTTGCGAAAATGGGTCGAGGCGGTATAGGCAATGCCCACCGGGGTATTGATCTCATGGGCCACTCCGGCAATGAGACCGCCCAAGGACGCCATTTTCTCCGTCTGGACCAAATGATCCTGCATGCGCTGCAGCCTTTCCAGGGTATCTTTCAGCTCCCGGTTGGAGGCGTCAAGCGCACTGGTGCGCTCAGCGACCCGCAACTCCAAGGTGTCGGTGAGCTCCAACAGGCCGTGTTCCGCAAGCTTCCGCTCACTGATGTCCCTCTTAATAAAGGCAACCGAGGTCACCACATCCTTTGCATCGGTAATGGGCAGGACAAAAACCTGTTCCGGAAACTGGCTGCCATCCTTCTTGATGCTGACCAGCTCGCCTTCCCAGACATAGCCGTTAACAATATCCTGCCAAGTATAGGCATGGGTGCTGGCGCTTAAAGCCTCAACGGGCCGACCAATAACCTCCTCGGACCTGTAACCGGTGTGGGAGGTAAAAACGGCATTTACATATTCAATGGCGCCGGCGGGATCGGTTAAAATAATGGTATTGGGGTTGTATTGAATCAGATAGGTAAGTCGTCTGATATCCTGCTTCAGCCAATCCCCCAAACCGTCCCCCCCGTAACACCTGTTAACCTAACAAGCAGTTTGTATAAATACGCAAAATCAGTATGTTACCTATTTGCAGTCAAGAATATACTTTATTGGTAACACCGGGTCAGGTCAACAAAAACATTCTGTATTTCAGCTACTTAATGGGGTAAATTCACCCAAAAATCCTCACTGCACTGCAGGTAGTGCGGGTAGACGAAAAATGATGCCACTTTCTGTAGTAGTGACCAAGGGGAGGCGGACAACAGGGGGGGTAACAGGAGCGATTTGGCAGCCAGGATTTTATACTTTTATTCGTCAGTCCCGGACAAATAAAAAACCCTCATGGAAAGCGCTGGCGCTTCCATGAGGGTAAATAATGCCTGTGTATGTTTGACGTTACATGCCCAGCTTAAAACCAGGAAGATCAGGGGGAGAAAAGTCCTGGGGAGGCTGGGGAGCCATCTGCTCCTTGGCCAATTCAACCAAGGCATTTTTGGCATCATCCACCAACGGACTTTGCGGATATTTTTCTAGAAAATCCTGGAACGATGTCGTGGCCTCGCTCCCGGCCCCTGATTCAGCCAACTGCAAGGCAGAGCTGAACAGATCAATTTCCTCGGCGCTAATGGCAAGGGGCTTTTCTTCGCCCTTCCAATAAAGCTCGTGGCTGTCACTCTTGGCGCCCCGCACCCCTCCCACAGCGGTGGTAACGCTTGGTTTTTGTTTAGGAGTAATCTTTTCAATCTTATTTCTGATCTTTTCCCACACGGAAACCGCCTCGTCTTTTACCGGTTCTGCCGCCTGAACGATCACGGCCAGAAACAGCGCAGCAATGAGCAATCCTAGTGTTTTCTTCATGGTAATTCCTCTCTTAATAAGGGTGCCGTGGCGCCATTTTTACAGGGGTGGCACAAGGTCCAAACTTAAACTGCGATATTTCCGAGATACCTCCGGGTCAAGCTCCTGGGCCCTGGCAAAAACAGCCACGGCCTTATCACGCTGGCCGCTGAGGAGATAACTCCTGGCCAGATTGACATGGATGAGGGCATCATCGGCAGCCAGATCTGCCGCTTGCTGGTACATCTTAGCCGCAGCCTGATAATCCTTTTCCAGAAAATAAATATTGCCGAAATTATTCAAAACGTCACTATTCTTGGTATCGACACTGAGCACCTTGCCAAAGGCCTTTTTGGCAGCCTCAAGCTCGCCCGCCTTGCCATAAAGAATACCGATCTGGATCTGGGCCATAACATCATCCGGGTCTTGTTCAAGACGAGCAAAATACTGCTGACAACGAAGGGTCAGGGCGATCTTCTTTAATTTTTTAAGCTCAGCCCCTAAATGGTCATCGCTGAGGTCCACGGCGGCCGGACGCCAGGAGGAGGCGGGCAGACTGGCAGGTTTAAACATCTGCCAGGCCTGACGCAGATCAATCAAAGACAGGGTGCCATTCTTTTCGGCCTGGTAATAGGTCTGACTGCCCTGCTGCCAGGCCTTCATGAAATCAGCGCCCACCAGGGTGGTTTCCACCGCAACCCACATCCGACCGTCATGGACGATAAAGAGTTCGTCCATGGTATCGCTCCCCTCTTCACCGGCCACACCGGCATCAAACATCATGAGCATATGACCCGGCACCTCCACCACCATGGTCTGGATACCGACACTCTCAAGGGCCGTGGCATAAAGGGCGACCAGATCATCACAATCCCCTGATTTGCGCTGCAGGGTCTCGCGGGGATACTGGATGTAATCAATAAAATCGGTGTCGCCGGAGGTCACCTGATAGGGGTTTGTCGGATCAGGGAGATAGGTAATGCCCAGTCTGCTGCAGGCCGTAAAGACAACAGCGCCGCGCTGCAGGTGTTCAACGGCATCCTCAACCGGAGTCACCGCAGCCCGGACAAACTCCAGGAGCACCGCATCCTTGGGAGTGATAAAGGTGGCAAAACGGTGCCGCTCATCCCACATCATCCGATGCTTTTCGTAGACGTTCACCGCCACATTCTTACTGAACTCCCGGCGCTCATTGTTTTCGTAATAAGAGGCCAGCAATTCCGTCTGCACCGAGGTATCCTCTGTAACGGTAAGAATCTTATTATTAAAAACCGGTGTCAACACCAGCTCGACGCTTTGCCCTGAACCCAGCTCCTCCACCTTAATCTCCGAAGGAAAATCCATGTACTCCTTCATGGTAAAAAGCAGATTGATATTACCGATGGCAACCCCGGTATTATTGGTCAGCCTGACGGTGCCCAGCCCTGTTTCTTCATAGACCTTATAGGTGTTTGAAAAAATATTGCGAACATTGCCGATCTCGATGTCAAGGGGGCTCTTCTGGTTAAGCTTGGTCTTGACCTCAAGGGCGGCAGGCAGACTCTGGTCCCCGTCAATACCCACGGTGACAACGTTGTAAAGATAGAGGGAGTCGGCAGCAAGGGCGCTATCCACAAAGGTTGACTCCTTGACCTGCGCCACTTCACGATACTCTTCACCCTGTTGTTTGCGCAGTACACGAAAATAGGCAACAAAGGGCTTTTCAAGCTCTTTGACCTGCCAGGAAAGGGCAACCTGCCACTCTTGGGCCACTGCTTCAAAGCTCTGGGGTTGCGAGGGGAAAAATTTTTCCGGGATGGAAAAGGCCTCCTTGCTGGCCTTGCCCTGATTCCCCGCCCTGGCCTGGGCCGTAACTCGGTAATAATATGGCTTGCCTGGCTGAACCTGGTTATCGAGATAGCGCTCTGTGGCCACTGTGGTCAGATGAAGATAGGAACCATCCTGACCCTCAGCCCGGTAGAGATGGTAGCCTTCCACATAGGCTTCCTGACTGGCCTGCCAGGAAAGCTCAACCTGGCGCATCCCACCAATGGCAGAAAGACCTTGGACAGTCTGCGGCGAATAGAGGGTTGCCAGCTGCTGGATCGTTGCATTTTTCAGATCGGTGACAAAAAAGGAGATTGCATCGCCGCCGGTAATGCTCCCGGGCTCATCAAAATCACCCTTGCCCTGACCATGGGCCCCGAAGGAACGCAGAAATTGACCCTTCTCTGAAAAGACCTTGATATTCCGGGTATCGGCATCCAGCACAAAAATCTCCGTATCCGTGGCAAAAAGGTCAACCGGCGCATCAAAATCCCCGGCCCTGTTTCCCTCCTGACCAAACTGGGTCAGGAGCTTCCCTTGGCTTGAATAGACAAAAATCTTTTTCAAATCCCGGTCAAGGACATAAAGGCTGTCCTTGCTGTTTAAGGCCAGGGCCACAGGCGCATCCATCACCATGCCCTGCTCACCCTGGTGGAGAACATTTAAAAAGAGGCCTTCATTGTTAAAAATCTGCACCCAGCTATTGGCAGGGTCAGCAACATAGATGATCCCGGCCTTTGACACCGCAAGATCCGTGGGGTTTTTAAACTTGCCGGTCCCCCGACCTTGACCGCCAAATTCAAGCTCAATCTTGCCGCTGCTATCGGTCTTGACCACCCTTTTCTGGAGATCATCGACGAGCCACAGGGCACCTTGGCCATCCACGGCCACGGCCACCGGCGCACAACCAGCCACATTGATCCTGCTGATCTTGCCGTTTTGGATGGCAAACAGCTCCTGGCCGTTGACGCCATACAGGGTGTCTATGCCATCCCAGGCGGTTTTGGTGATTTTCTTGTCACTCTTGACGGTCATCAAAGAATGGACGGCATGGGGTGGCGGCATCTGAATGGCAAGGGCCTCGGCATCTTGGCCGTTCTGCTCCTCAGTGAGAAAAATCTGCACCACACCCCGCACCTTGTCGGCAACATAGACCTGGCCGCCCCTGCCCATACCGAGAGCAGACAGGCTGAGGAACTGGGCTCGGCCTTCGCCCTTGGTGCCAAAGGTAAAGAGAAGCTGGCGCGCAAAATTATACTTGCGGACACTGTAGCTCTTGCGGTCAGCAACAAAAAAACCGTCCTGACCCAGAGCCAGGGCAGTGGGACTTTTTTCCTCAGGCAGCAAAGCCATGAAGATGCCGGAAGGCCCGTAGACCTTAACGCCATCGTCATCAATAACCACCACATTGCCGCCCGGATCAATAATCAAGTCCCGGGGCCTGCTGAGGCGATGGAGGGAGGGCACATCCTGCTGACCACCCCGGCCGTCAATGGCATGGAGATAGACACCATCGGGGCCAAAGACCTGAATCCGGTCATTGCCGCTGTCCGCCACATAGACCACACCCTTATGGACAAAAATACCCTGGGGATTGTTGAACTCCTTGGGGCCAGAACCCCGACGCCCAAAGGCATCGTGGAACTTACCATCCAGGGTGAACATGCTGACCTGATCCAGGCCCTGGTCGGTGATGTAGAGAAAATCCTCGGAAAAAGCGAGGTCGGTGGGCTCCTGAAGGAGCATGGTCTCACCGATCTTGGTGGCCAAGGTAAGGAGGATGGAACCATCCGGCCGGAGGATACGCACCTCCTTGTTTTCTTCGACGATGTAAATCCGCTCATCCTGGCCCACCTCCAGGGCCAGGGGCTGACCGTTACGAATCTCCCGGACAAACTCGATACGCGAAATCCCGGAAGTAGGCGGCAGAGCCGGGGTCCCGGCACAACCGCTTAGCACAAAAAAAAGGAGGATGAAGAGTCGAATACACATTTTTTTTACCACACACCTGATGCTGTCAGAGAATGGGGCCCCCATTGTCTGAAAATTTTACCAAAATCAAAGCCAGTACGAGGTTTATCTTACCAAATTTGGCGATGATGACTCTCAAAAAAGAGGGTGAGCCACGAAATCCATGGAAGGCGCGGGAAATTCTTTAACTTTTCCCGTGGATTCCGTGGCTAATAATTCTTCCATATACCAATACTTTTTCCCTCGCGGGCATCGTTACCGCAATTCTGCCTAAAAAAACTAGCCTTCCATTCTTGGACATCGGACCTTATTTTTCCTTGCGTTGAAAAATGGTGTCCCAGTTCTCCGGCGGCGGCTCGTCGATGTATCGCCGGCAGCGCTCAAGATAAAGCTGGGAGGGTTTATCGTCTGGATAGCGCTGACAAAGGGCCGCAAAAATCTCCGTGGCGTCCTGCCAACGTTTATCACGGTACGCCTGAAGCCCCTGGGCAAACAGTCTGAGCATTTTATGGATGCTGTCATCAACTCCCTCTTTGCCTGAGGCAAGGAGTTCATAAATGGTAATGGGAATTTTCTTACCCACCACCCTGATCCGGTCAAGCTCCCGGTAGATAAAATCGTTTCGGGTGGCAGCATAAAGGCTCTCACTGACCAGATTATCCACCCCGTAAAATTTTGCCGTGCCCTCCAGACGAGCAGCCAGATTAACGGTATCGCCGATCACCGTGTACTCCATCTTGCGGCCCGGAGCCCCGATATTGCCGGCCACCACATCACCACTGTTTAAGCCGGCCCGGAAGGTGAACTCCGGCAACTCTGGATGACTCTCCAGCAGACGGGCCACGGCCTCCTTCAAGGCCAGAATACAGGCGGCGCCTTTGGCCTCATGGTGCTCCACAGCCAGGGGCGCGCCCCAATAGGCCATGAGCCCATCACCCAGGAATTTATCCACGGTGCCGTCATGCTCCATGATAACTTTGGTGAGCACGGCAAAATAACTGTTTAAGGTGGAGACCAATTCCATGGCCGGCAGACGTTCGGAGATCGCGGTAAAACCCTTGATATCGAGAAACAAAATAGTGATCTGGCGATGATCACCGCCAATGGTGGCCCGTTCCGGATGGCGGACGAGTTCATCAACAATTTTTTTGGAGACGTAGGAGGAAAAGACCGAATGGATCTCCCGGCTTCGTCTGTCTAAAATAACAAAACGAAAGCCGGCGGCCACGGTGTACGCCAAAATACCGCTGGTCAGAGGATAGATGATTGACAGCCAGTGGCCCTTGTCAAACATAACCACAGCCAAGGCGACGTAGCCACCGAGCACAAGGGGAAGCAGCAAAAGAGCGTGGGCCGGCCGGAAACGAAAGGTGGAGAAAAAAACCAGTGCCCCCACCACAATGATAAACAACAGATCAAGGAGCACTTCCGGAATGCTGCGCCGGACGAAGTGACCCCGGATGATATTGTCACAGATGGTGGCGTTGATCTCAACCCCCGGGGTATTGCCATGGAAAGGTGTTACCCGCATGTCGTAAATGCCCAGGGCTGTCATGCCCAAAAAAAGAATCTTGCCGCGTAGCTCCTCAGGGGCGATACGACCCTTCATGACATCGGCAAAAGAATACATGGGAAAGGCCCCGGGCGGCCCCAGAAAATTGATGAGCATGGTGTCATAATAATCCGTGGGCACCCGGCGCTCGCCAACACGCACCGAATAGGGGCGTTGAACCGCCTCTTTCACCCCCAGTGCGGCCATGGCCCCCTGCAGACCAAGGGAAGGCACAAGCTTGCCCTCATGGGGGACAAGGAGCATGGTGCGTCTATTGACGCCATCTTTATCCGGCAGGAAATTAATATGGCCCTCGGCATAACTTGCTTGTTTCAAGATGGGAATATTTCCGGTGACACCGATAACCCGACCATCCGGAGCAAAATCAAAGGCAATGGCCAGACTGACATTGCCAGCCCGAGCCAGGGCGGCGGCAAAGGCCTTATCAACCTGTGGCCCTTCCGATTCAGGGAAAAAGACATCCATGAGCAGGGCCTTGGCCCCGGCCTTATGGACCTCATCAACCAGGGTGGTAAAGGTGCTGCGCGACCAGGGGAAACGACCAAGTTCCGCTATGCTCTTATCATTAATGGCAATGATGGCGATATCCGGAGAAGGGGAGACCGGACCGCGGCCCAACTCAAAGCGCAGGTCATAGGTCTTGGCCTCAAAGCCTTCCAAAACCGGGGTCTGGCGGTAGTAAAGGGCCACCACCACCACCAGGGTGAGCAGGGTGAGAAGAAAGCCGGCAAGATTCTGTTTCTTTGAATAGTAGTGGATCATGGCCTCAGGAAGGGAAAAATCATCGGATACCTGATCCATACTAAAAGAAGTGACGCTTTGAAACAAGAAGTGCTTGATTTTCAAGTCTCTTTTGCAGCACCAGGAGCACGGCCACCCTTAGCCACCAACAACGGCCTCCGGGCCCTTTGCTCTTTATGCTTCACTTACCATGGCAAAATGTTACAATCAGATTCATTCGTTTCTATCCAAAAAAGAGATCACAGATGGCGGCAAACTGGTTTGTCTATATTGTCAGATGTCAGGATCAGACG
Source organism: Pseudomonadota bacterium (assembly GCA_018822545.1). Taxonomy (GTDB): domain Bacteria; phylum Desulfobacterota; class Desulfobulbia; order Desulfobulbales; family SURF-16; genus BM506. Next base: position 65,646 of record JAHJKA010000071.1, on the reverse strand, counting down.
CTGTACACCGGCATCACCACCGATCCCAAAGAACGGCTCCTTGCCCACAACAGCAAAACAACCGGAGCCAAATATACCCGCTCCCGACGACCTGTCAGCCTGGTTTACCTTGAAGAATCAGATTCACGCTCTCATGCCTGTAAGCGCGAGTACAGTATCAAGAAGATGACGGCACCGCAAAAAGAAGCCCTTATTAACACCAAGGCCGGAGACAACTCCTAGAACATGCCGAAAACAACGACCTGCCCCTGCGGCAATAACCAGATGTACGCGTCCTGCTGCAATCCGTACATAGAACGGGGCAAGCTCCCCCCCACGGCCGAAGCCCTGATGCGCTCCCGCTACAGCGCCTTTGCCTTGAGCAATGGCGCCTATCTCTTGCGCACCTGGCATCCTTCCACAGCCCCCAATGAGTTGAACCTGGAAACATCGGCGGTCTGGTGCGGTCTGGAGGTTCTTGCCACCGAAGGAGGCAAAGCGAATGATGACAAGGGAATGGTTGAATTCAAAGCCCAGTATATCAACCAAGGCAAGGTCGGCACCTTGCACGAGGTGAGCCGCTTCATCAAACAAGAAGGACGCTGGCTCTATGTGGATGGCGATCTGCGGGACACCAGCTGCGAACTGCAAAAAGTGGGGCGCAACGAGCCCTGTCCGTGCGGCAGCGGCAAGAAATTCAAAAAATGTTGCGGGCCATAAAAAAAGGGCCTATCGACATTGAGCAAAAATATCCAGCTCTGGATTATACACTGCTGTTTCCACTCCCATTAAACCCAAGACGGAATGAAAAAGATTATCGTGGGAATAGGATTCGCTTCTTTGCTGCTGGAGACAGCGGGTATCAACAGCGCTGGCAGCCGCAAAACCATTGGACAACCACAGAATGAAGGGCACATGCTTCTGCTCATCCGGGGCGATCATATAGGGCAAACCATGGAGATAAAGATTGTTTTCGCCCAGGGACTGCCCGTGATCTGAGACATAGAGCATGGCCGTGTTAAAACGGTCTTCGTTCTTCTTCAGAAAGGCAATCACCTGGTCCAGAAAATAATCGGTATAGAGAATGGTATTATCGTAGGCGTTGACGATCTCGGCCTGACTGCATTCCTGTAGTTCCGTGGTGGTACATTCCGGCGAAAATGTCGTGAACTCAACAGGATGCCTCAGATAATAGGCCGGACCGTGACTGCCTTTCTGGTGCAGAACGATGAGACCATCAGCCTCCAGGCTCTGGACATAGTTTTCAAGGTCATGGAGCAATATCTCATCATAACACTCTGCCTCTCCGCAGAAATCAGCAACCTGCAGATGGGACATCGTTTCCGTGGTCACCCCCTTACACACCCCTTTACAGCCCGAGTTGTTATCGCGCCATAACACCTCTATGCCGGCATGGTGGATGACGTCCAGGAGATTTTCCTGCTGTTTGGCCTTGCTGTCGCTGTAAGAGTCGCGGCCCAGGAGGGAAAACATACAGGGCACTGACACGGCGGTGGAGGTGCCGCAGGAATAAAAATTGTCATAATTAATGATCTCCTCACCGGTCAATTTCGGATTGGTCTGCCGGGAGTAGCCATTTAAAGAAAACTGGCTGGCACGAGCCGCCTCCCCCACCACCAGGATCACCAGGTTTTTTTTGCTGTCCGGAACGGCCGGCCCCGCCATTGCCAGATGGGCATCAAGACCAAGGGGCTGCAAGGCGGAGGGCGCCAAGGCCAGTGAACGGCGGAAGGTGGACATGAAGGCATAGATATAGCTCGTGGGGTTGATCAGATAACGAACATAGCCGTTATTGCGCCCCAGCGACATATATTCCTTATAAAAGGGCGCTATGCTGACCATTGCCAAAAGCCCACAGACCACTATCAAAGCTGTTTTTTTATACAGTTCTTTAAAAAAGGGCTCAAAACAAATTTCCGTCCGCCACAACAAGACCGAAGGAAGAACACCCATCAAAACAAAATGATAGAAGAGATTGCCGCTCAATAATTCAAAGACTTCGCCGGGATCGGTCTCCACCACATTCTGGATCATCTTACGGTCGATCATCACCCCGTAGCTGTCCATGAAATAACCAGCCAGGGCCGCGGTCAAAAAAAGCAGGATCATCACGGGCTTCAACACATAGCGGAAACTCAGCAACGACATAAGGATGGTCAACACTGCGGCCAGGACGACAAAAACCGAGAAAAAAAAGGCAATATTGCCAGGCGCAGGGCCATGAAAAATACCAGCCAGGACACCCCAGAAAGAACTGTTGTCGCAGAGGGTGAAAAAAAGGGCCAGACTGACGCTGACCACTGAAGTCCCGACTCCAGCGCTCAGCTGTCGGTCCGGGGCACGGGGCGGCCAGGCAGTGCCGGGCAATGCCTGGCCGCCCTCGCCATGCTCATAGTCCCGCTGTTTCATGAGGCGGAACCACGTTTAAATTTGCCGAGGCCCTTCAACACCTCCTGCAACGAGTTCATATGCGTCTTATAAAAAAGGGCCGAATCCGCCAGCGGTTCATCGTCACTGGTGGTTGTCTTGCTGTTTAAGACCCCGCTTGTTTTCAGGGGGATCACCGCCTTATACTCACCATCGACATAACAGACCCGGGACCAATCGGCAATTAGAGTAAACTTGCGCTCTATCGGGCCAAAAAGATCAAAACCCTGGGCATAATCACTGCTGTCGTTGGTCACCCCGAGGAGCGGTAGCAGGGTGGGGGGAATATCGAGATGGCTGGTCATCCTGTTTGTTTCTGTACCCGCCTTGCCCGGCAGCCGGATAACCAGGGGGACCTGGACCTGCTCCTTGTTAAAGTCGGAATTATGACCCCAGCGCCCCCTTTCCATGAACTCCTCGCCATGGTCACCGGTGATGATCACGATGGTCGTGTCGAGGAGATCGTTCTCTTCAAGATAGGCAAAAACCCGGGCAAACTGACTGTCGAGATGATGGCAGGAGTTGATATAGCGATTGCGAATGAGGGCGATGTCTTTGTCCAGCGACATGGTGGCGTAGTTAAAATCCTCAAGATAGGGGCGGCGGATGACGCTCTCCTCCGGGAAGTAATAACTGGCATGGGGGGACTCAAAAAACATAAACGACATGAAGGGCCGGGCAGCATCTCGTTTCTTCATGAAATTGAGCATCTCGCCGACATTATGACGATCCGCCTTCCAGCCCACACTCTCCTGATGGGAATGGAGCAACGCCTCGGGCATACCGGCAAAGATGGTCTTGTCAAACTCAGGATAGGAGAACTTGGCGCTGGTATAGAGGCCAAACTGGTAGCCTTGATCCTGGAGAACATCCATCATAACGGGCTGGCGGCGCTCACCAAGAAAGGAAAACCAGTAGGGGCCATACACTCCATAAAACATGGAAAAAAGCCCCATCCTGGTGCCATTGCCACCACTGAAATGGTTGGTGAAACGCTGACCCTGACGGGAGAATTTCCACGTTTCCGGCATAATCTCCGGATCAAGCATATCGGCGCGCCACGACTCAGCAACCAGCCAGACAATATTCAGGGGTTTGGCCGGGACCGTTACCTGTAAAGGCTGGGCCGGATAGGAGAGCTGGCTGATGTCGTTGTCGAACTCCAGCCCTTCCTGGCGTTTGACTTCAACACCCAGTTTTTCGGCCAGGCTGCGAATGGTTAACGGCTGGTACAAAGGAAAGGCATGGGCCGCCACCAGCACCCCTTTAAAATCCTGGAGATGGCTCATGCCATAGGTCGCCTTTTCCGACACGCCAAGCAGGACGATCACCATCAGGCCATAACGGTAGAGACGGCCGGGCAAAGAGAAGCTGCGCTGCTTGGCCGTTAGCCTCGCCTTATAGAGCAACCAGAGGACCAGGGCCTGGGCCAGGCCAAGGGCCAGAATACCCACCCCGCCGATCAGAATCGCCGAGCCACCTGCGCCCATGGACTCCATACCGCCAGGGGTCGTTACCAGGTTGACCACAAAACCGTTAATATGAAAACCAAAGAGGGAAAAGACAGAGCGGTCGGCAAGAACCAGGAGTTCAACGAGGGCCACGGCGCCCATGGCCACGCCAAGGTCGAGCACCGCCGCCAGCGTCTTTCTGCTCTCCAGGACGCGACCCAAGGGCACGGCCAGCAGAAAATGGACACTCTTGCTGAGGACCAGGGCCGGCAGCAGGTAGAAAAAACTGGAACTGAGCAGGGTGGCAATCACAAAAAAACCGGTCTGCAGGTCGTGCAGGGCCACGCCATTGATAAAGCCCAAGGAGAGACCCACAACAACGAGATAGGAAACAAAGAAATAATGATGCAGTAAACGCAAACGCTGGTCCGCTTGAAGCATGCCGGAACTCCTTCCTCGTTTCTCTCATGATGGGAAACGTTCTTTATTTTGATGATCCTCTGGCCTACCTTAAGGCAGAAGACTTACCGATTAAACCTGGGCACTATACCTGGGGAAGATGACCGCAAGATGACCACAAGATGACCGTTTGGCAATCTTGTGGAAGAGAAACAACTTTCTTTACACTGGCGTTGAGGCCAGGAGAGGTAGGGTGACCGTGAAGACACTGCCCTGGCCGGGGGTGCTTTCCACCTTGATGTCGCCGCCATGGGAGATAACAATGGCCCGGGCCAGACTGAGCCCCAGGCCGCTGCCGGGGAGATTTCTGCTCTGATCACAGCGATAAAAACGCTCAAAGATATGGGCAATGTCCTTTTCGGCAATCCCCATGCCGCTATCATGAAAGCTTAGTGCCATCCGGCCCTGCCCGCAGGTCAGAGCAAGAGAAACAATGGTGCCGGCAGGGCTGTACTTAAGGGCATTATCCAGCAGGTTTGCCACCATGCGCTGCAGGAGGTTGAGGTTCCCGGCCACTGCGCAGGGGCCAGCCAGGGACATCTCCAGGGTAATTTTTTTATCCTCGGCCAGGGGCATAAAGAGCTCACAGGCGTCCTCGACAACTCCGGCCATATCCACCCGGTCTTTCTGAAAAGAAGTGGCACCCGCCTCTGCTTCGGAGATGAGCAGCATGGTGTTGATCATCTCCAGGAGCATGTCGCATTGCTCGACAATGTCGGCGGCCAAATCCTGCCGATCGGCGGCATCTCTGTCGTCAACAAGGGCCATCTCAGCCATGACCCGCATCCGGGTCACCGGACTTTTTAGATCGTGGGCGATGTTATCGGTCATCTCACCCATGCCCTTGATCAGCAGGCTGATCCGATCGAGCATGGCGTTAAAGGTGTCGGCCAGCTCGGCAATCTCACGCCCCCCCGCCATGTTGGCCACTCGCCTGTCCAGGGCGCCGCCTGCTATCTCTTGGGCGGCCAGGGTGATCTCCTTCACCCCGGCCAGGGCCCGCCGCGCCATGAAGAGGCCAGTGGCTGCCGAGAGAACAACAGCGATAAAAACAACCATGCCAAAGACGTGGCGCAAGGTATCTAAAAACCGCTCGCCCTTCACCCGGGAGATAACAATCTGACAGCTGATATCCGGGCCCATTTTACCGTAGAGAACATGGGCGCCATGGCGGTATCCGCCATGGGCCACCGGATAAATCACATAGCCGCTGGCCGGCCATGCCTCGACAACCTCATCGCCGGTGGGAAACAGGGCCTGCCAGGATGCCTTTTCCGTAACCAGCATCTCCTCACCGGCCGGCCCCACGAGGCGGAAAAAGAAGCGGTCCGCCCCCTCCACCTTGACCTCATGTTTAATCGCCTCGCGTAAGGGATCAAGGCCGCCTGACGAAAAGAGCGCGGCAAATTCCTGGTATTCCAAGACCAGCTCGTTATCGGTGATGGCCCGATTATAGGAACTGGTCATCACAAAAAAAACCTGAAAGGTGACCAGGGCGGAGACCACAAAAAAGAAGGCGTACCAGAGGGTAAGGCGGAAGGCCAGGGTATGGCGGCAATCAAGAAGACTTCTTAAGGACATAGCCAACCCCGCGGATGGTCTGGATGAGTTTAGGGCCGTGGGGCTTCTCTATTTTATTACGCAGTCGGCACATCCTGGCCTCGACCACATTGGTCTGCGGGTCGAAATTATAACCCCAGACCTGCTCCATGATCATGGTTTTCGACACCACCCGTTCAGCATTTCTGACCAGATAGGCGAGCAGGTCAAATTCCCGGGGCTGGATGTCCAGCTTCTCCGGGCCGCGGAAAACCTCATGACTGAGCAGATCAACGGTGAGATCATCATAATGGAGAACCACGGGCTCGCTCTTGCCGGCACTGCGCCGAAGCAAGGCCTGCAGACGGGCCAGCAACTCGGAGAAGGCAAAGGGCTTGGTGAGATAATCATCCCCCCCCATCTGCAGACCTTTGACCCGGTCATCAACCGTGCGCTTGGCACTGAGGACCAGGACCGGGATGTTAATCTGTTCCCGGCGCATCTGCTGGATCAGGGAAAGACCATCCAGACCAGGCAACATAATATCGATGATGGCGGCGTCATACTGGATATCCAGGGCCTTTGCCAACCCCTCCTCGCCATCGCCGACATGATCCACCGTGAAGCCGGCCTGGCTCAGGCCTTTTTCAACCAGGGAGGCGATCTTGAGATCATCTTCGACGAGGAGAATACCCATTACTGCTGCCAGAATGAGGGGACCAGGGGAAGGACCAGGGCCAACAGGGTGATGCCCAGGTTGACCAGGGCCACAAAGACCAGGGCGCTGCCGATGTCCTTGCCGTGCTTGGCCGCCTCGCTGTACTGGGGCGAGACATGGTTGATGATGACCTCTAAGCCGGTGTTGGCCAGTTCGCAGATAAGAATCAGGGCCAGACAGCCGCCCAGATAGAGTTTAGCAAGCAGAGGCAGGGGTAACAGGATGATGAGCGGCGCCAGAACCAGACAAAGAAAAATCTCCTGGCGGAAGGCGGCCTCGCTTTTAAAGGTATACCGTAGACCGGCCCAGGAGTAGCCAGCCGCCCTGATGACCCGGGTGAGTCCGGTGGCCCGGGCGGGAATCTGCTCATTGATTTCCATACTAGCGGCCCACCATGGCAAGTGCCTCTTCCGGGCAGACATTACGACACAGACCACAGCCGAAACATTGATGGGAACTGACCACAGCCACAGACTCGCCGCTCAGCTGACGACTGCTGATGGCCTGAAACTGGCAGGCATCCTCGCAACTTCCACAACCGCTGCACTTCTCCTCATCCACCAGGGCCACCTGTTCGCCGCGGAACATGGTTTCCACATCAAGGGCCAGGGTGCGCAGCCCCAGGCAATCGCCGGGCTGGCAGTTGCAGATGGCGCCGACAAAGGGGGTCATCATGGTCCAGATGGTGTGCACTGCCCCGTGCTGCTCAAGGGCCTCCATCTGACTGATCGCCTCTTCCGGGCTGACTCTTTCCAGGCCTTCATCCTGGGCCAGACCGAAATAGCCCATATCCATGTCATCATACCAGGCCTCCGGGCTATAACTCACACTATAACAGCAACGATTTTCCGTCTTCATGGAGGCCCAGCGACAGGCGCAGGGCAGGCGAACGACGGTGGCGGCCTTCCCTAGCATCTCGCGAATATCCTCCATGGTCACCACCTGGCCGAAATGCTCTGCTTTGGCCTTATCCACCATGGCCTTGATCAGACGATCCGGCAACTTTTTTTTCTTCTGATACAAGGTCTCCAGGCGACCCAGGCTGACAAGACCCTCCTCAATGGTGGAGGTGAAAAACTCCTTGATATAGCCGCGGCGCTTGAGATCGGACATCAAGTCCTTGCCGTAATTGGCAGCATTCTTAAACCAGACCTTGCCATCGCCATGCTTTGTACAAAATTCACACATACACTCATCCACCTTTGCTCTTATGAAGTTGTCCTGATATATGAATCCGTAAACCTTGTTGATGCAAGACAAATTTAAATCTGCTTTCCCGCAAAGCTTGCGTCACTAGTATGAACCAAAAGAGTCTTTGGCGTTCATTGAATTTCCCCGAGTAAATAGGTATGCTGCATTAAACTCTTTTCACCAATCTAACTGGAACACTCACCGCTATGCGCCTTGCCATTCTCTCTGATATTCACGGTAACTATCAGGCCTTAAAGGCGGTACTGGCCGATATTGACAACCACAACGTCCAGCAGATTTACACCCTGGGTGACAATATCGGCTACGGCCCGGAGCCGGAACAGGTCGTGCAGGCCCTGATGACCAGAGGCGCCCGCTCCATCCTCGGCAACCATGAGCTGGCCTTGAAAAGTGTGAGCTACCTGAAACGTCTCAACTTCGTGGTCCAGCATTCCCTGGAACTGGTCAAAAAATTGATGAGCCCGGAAACCATCGCTTTTTCCTGCGCCCTCCCGTCTTTTCGGGTGGAACATGGCATCCGTTTTGTGCACGGCTGCCCTCCTGAATCAGTGACCATGTATCTCCAGAACCCTTCCCCCACCAGACTGGAAAGGACCTTTGCCACCTACCCTGAACAATACTGCTTCTACGGTCATACCCATGCCTTTGGTCGCTATGTCACGGATGGCAGCACATACTGGACAGAAAAAGTTGCGCCCGGCCAGGTTCAGCTTAACGATCAGTGGCGCCACATCAACAATGTCGGCAGTGTCGGCCAGCCTCGAGACGGCAAGAATAACAAGGCAAAATACGGCCTTTTTGACACTGAAAATAACAGCCTGGAAATCAGGGCCCTGGAGTATGATGTCGAAAAAACCGTGGCCCTGCTTGCTGAGTTAGGGTTCCACGCCACCAATGCCAGTCGTCTTCTTTAGGATAGCCTAAAAAACCATGCAGAAAATCGGACGCTATCAGATCATTCGCAAGCTCGGCAAAGGTGGCATGGGGGCAATCTACAAGGCCATTATCCCCATCATTAATAAGGTGGTGGCCGTCAAGCTCCTTGATCCCTTCGAAAGCATGGAAATCGTGCTGGGCCAAGAAACCCTCAAGGAAATTTTTCTCAGCGAAGCCACCACCATGGCAGCCATCAAACATCCGGCCGTGGTCGATGTCTGGGATTTTGACGAAGATGACCTGGGACGCCCCTTCTTTGTCATGGAGTATTTTTCTCACAATCTGGGTGAGATGATCGGTGAAGATTTTCACCTGGAAAACCGCTCGCGCATCATCCGACCCGACAAGGTCCTTTATTATGGCCGCCAGCTTCTCGCCGGTCTGGCTTGCCTGCACCATAACGGCGTCATCCACCGCGACATCAAACCCCAAAATCTTCTTATCACTGATGATGACCAGCTGAAAATCTGCGATTTCGGCATGGCCCTCTCTGCCACCACCGCCTTTTCCAATCCCACCAATATCAATATCGGCTCCCCCTTTTACGCGGCACCGGAGCAGGTCAAAGCCCCAGACCAGGTGGATGGCCGGGCTGATCTGTATTCGGCAGCTGTTCTTCTCTACCGGATGCTCACCGGTTTGCTGCCGGGCATGGCCCAATTTTCCTTAAGTGCCGTAAGCCCCCTCTATGATCAAAACTGGGACATCTTTTTCAGCAAGGCCCTCCATTTCAACCCTGATCTGCGTTTTCAAGAAGCGGATGCCATGCTCAACGGCCTTGACAACCTTGAGGTTCATTGGCCGCAAGATGGCCGCAATGATAATAAACAGACACCTGTGACCCCCAAGACATCTCCCCCTGTCCATCTCCGCAAGAAACCGATAAATATCTGGGGCGGCAAGGCCCGGAGCTTCATGGGACTGAATGACAAATCGCAGCCCCTCACCTATATGGCTAACTGCCTGGAAGCATGTGGAGACGCGGTTGTCTGTGACCGGGCAACCGATCTTTGCTGGCAGCAAAGCGGCAGCAAATACCCCCTCACCCATCGCGGAGCCCAGCACTACATCGATCAACTCAATCGGGAGCGCCTGGGCGGCTTTGAAGGCTGGCGGCTGCCCACCGTGGACGAGCTCTTGTCGTTATTAAACGATATTATGTATCAGCCCATGGACCCTCTCTTTGACAGCAGTAAGATGCGACTCTGGAGTGCCGACCTCCACGGCAGACGTGATGCCTGGCATGTGGACATGGCCATGGCCTATGCCGGTTGGCAGGATGTTTTCAGCCGCAACTTCATCAAGGCCGTGTGCGATAACGTACCCCTTTGAGTGCACGAGCTCGCCACTCATGAAAAAATACCCTTATTTTCTTTTTAGCGGAAAAAACCTGCGCATTTTGCTATGGTGATGCCCACCAGTACTAAATAAAATTCAGCGAGAAAGAGTCATGCCCACTCTGTTAGCTATGCTTCTGGCAAGCTGTGCCAGCTTTTTGACCACCCATCTTCCCCTCCCGCCTTGGATGGGATATATTCTTTCCTCTGGGGTCTGGGTTGTTGTATTTATCTTTACCAAACAATTTCTGCGCACCCTGCGACCATAACACCTGTCCTTTCTCTTTTTTTTAGGGAATCCATTATGCCTTTCACCACACATAACAAACACTCACAAATACCCGGGTACCTGCAGTCAGTGCTTGATGCCGTTTCCGCCCCGGTGATTATCCTGACTCCTGATTTTAAACTCATCTCTGCCAACAAAACCGCTAGCCCGCTGCTGGCTGCTTCCTTTAACGAAAAAGACCAGACCTGCTTGTGCCACAAGATTCTTTTTGATTTCGACCTTCCCTGCAGCGCGCAGGACCTGCCATGTCCACTTCAAGATGTTTTAGCGACCAAAGAAGAAGCCACAGCAGTCAGAAAGATTGACACAGCTCATGACAAAACCAGATGGCTTGAGATCAAGGCCCAGCCCCTGTTTGATGAGGCGGGCGACATTGTCCAGATTATAGAAACAATCAGCGACATCACCCACCACAAGGAAATGACCACCGCCCTGATGCGCTTTAGTCGCGGTCAGGAAGATTTTTTTCTTGCCTCCCAAAAAATCTCTACAAACTCAGATCTTCGAAAACTTTATCGGCATATTGTCAGCCATGCCAAGGAATTGCTCCAGATTGATTTCTCCACTTTGATGCTTTTTTCTGAGGACAAACGCTGTCTGGTTCTCCGTGACACTGTGGGCTTTCCTGAAACAACGATCAACACCTTCGTGGTTATGGAAGGTCAGGGCCTGGCAACCTATGTGGCCAAGACCAAAAAACCCGATACCGTCCTGGATTTTCAGACGGAAACCCGTTTTGAGGTTCCGCAACTTGTTACCGAGCGCAATATCCGCTCCGCTATCTGCGTTCCCATGAATATTGCCGGCGAAATCATGGGGGTTTTGGTGGGCCACACCCTGCAGCAAAGAACATTCTCGGACCAGGAGATCACTCTCTATTACAACCTGGCCAACCAGGCGGCCATGGCCTTGCACAGTGCCCAGACCCTCAAAGATCTGCGGGAGTCGGAAGACCGCTACCATGATCTTTTTGAAAATTCACTGGATATTATCCAGATGGTTGATGGGGATGGCCGCATTTTATATACCAACAAGGCCTGGAAAAATGCTCTGGGCTACAGTGATGATGAAATTTCCCAGATGTCGGCCTTTGACATCATTCACCCGGATTCCCGCAGCCATTGCCAAGTCCTGTTTGGCCAACTCTGCCGAGGAGAGAAGGTTGACCTCATGGTCACCAATTTCGTGGCGAAAAATGGCCGCAGCATTCCGGTGGAAGGCCATATCAATGCAAACATCAAAGACGGCAAGCTTGTCTCCACCCGTGGCATCTTTCGAGACGTCACTGATCGCAAAGTCTTTGAGGACAAACTGCATGCAATTTCAATCACCGATGAACTCACCGGTCTTTTAAATCGCCGTGGTTTTTTTACCCTGGCCGAAAAACAACTCGCCATCAGTGGTCGAACCGGTAGCAATCTTTATCTCCTCTACGCCGACTTGGACAATATGAAATTGATCAATGACCAGCAAGGCCATAAGGTCGGCGATCAGGCCCTTAAAGATACGGCGCGCCTGTTACGCGAAATCTTCAGGGATGGCGATATTCTCGCCCGGGTAGGCGGTGACGAGTTCACCGTTCTGCTCACCACTATTGCTGAGGACCAGAATGAGCAGAGCGTTCTGACACGATTCGACAGAAAGCTTGCTGAGCTGAATAATCAAAAAAATAGAAGTTTCGAGCTTCTGATCAGCACAGGGATTGTCAAACAAAAGGGCAAAAGCCCCTGCCTTCTCGAAGATCTCATGTCACGGGCAGATCACCTGATGTATGAAAACAAGCGGCAAAGAAAGCAAATGCAACAGGACACATCCTCAATCTTGCCAAGCTGATTTACCGCACCATTCCTTCTTCTTTTTTTCTTGCAATGGCGCACTGCTTTTTATTTGGTTAGCTCTCCCGAATCTGCCATTATAATAGATGAATACTCGCTATTGTCAGCCTTGTTGCCGCAGGCGAAGAAACTCAAGCCGATCAGGCGGCCAACAAGTGCTGGTGGCGCTCTTATCACCCCTCAACAACCTGAGGTCCCAAAAATGCCACAGCAACCTGCCAACCCAACACAAAAACCTGACCCGGAGCGGATGGCCGTCCTCCGCGCCCTACCCATCGAAATCAAACAGCAGATCAGCGGTGACGAGGCCCATGCCTTTCTTTTTAATGAAGATCTCCCTGAATCGCTGCTGGCAAAACTGAAAGATTATCTGGTTGTTAACCCAAAATAGTATTTTCCATCTTACCGGTTGCCACCATACGCAACCCCAAGGAGTGCACGAATGATGCGACCTCTCTCGGATATTATGCGAGAACACGTTACCCTGGTGAATGTTGACGATACCGTGGAAGATGTCGAATGTATCCTCGGGGCCCATAAATATTCCTGTGTGCCCGTGGTTGATCCTGAAGACCATTGTTTCGGGATTATCACCTCCAACGACATCCTCAAATTTCACATGATGAACCGCAACGCCAAGAAGGTGCGGGCCTGGGAAATCTGCAGCCATCTCCTCATAGAAGTGTCCCCCACCCTGTCAATAAAGGACGCCAGCATGCTGATGATCAAAAACAAGATCCATCATCTGGTGGTCTCTCACGATAACACCATCAAGGGCATTGCCTCTTCCATCGACCTGTTGGAGGCGTATGTCGCGGCCAACCACACCTAGTTAGCCTAACCAACACCGGCACAGGCCACCCTCTCCACCCGGGCTATGGCAATACTCGCATCCCTCATCACGGCCATTCTGGTCCTCTGGCTGATCGCCACCCTGGCCGGCTGCCGACGCGCCATGCCCGGCGGCCTGTCCATGGCCAGCCCCCTGCTTGCTGCCGACCGCCTCACCTTTCTCACCGACCTCACCTATCTTAAAGAGGGTGAACTGCGTTGTGAGCAGCACATCTTGCCGGAAATCCTGAGCCTGATCAAGACGGCAGAGTCCTTCATCATCATCGACATCTTTCTGTACAATGATCTCCATGACCACAGCCAAAATTTTCCCGAGCGCAGCAAAATCATGACCCAGGCCCTGCTGGCGGCCAAAAAACGCCGGCCTCGCCTGCGGCTCTGGATCATCTCCGACCCCGTCAATACCGGTTATGGCTCGTACCCCAACCCCTTTTTCCAAGAGCTTGAGGCTGCCGGCGCCAGCGTGGTGCTCACCAATCTTGACCGCCTGCCTGACTCAAATCTTCTTTACGCCTGGTTCTGGCACCTGATGGGCAAACATTTTCGCGGTACAGGCAGAGGGTGGCTACCGTCGCCCTTTTCCCCCCAGGCGCCCCGCTTCAACCTGGGCGGCTGGCTGGCTCTTTTTAACTTCAAGGCCAATCACCGCAAAATTATCCTTACCGAAAAGGCGGGCTTGATCACCTCGGCAAACTCCAGCCATGACGCCAGTGCTGCCCACAGCAATATCGCCTTTCGCTTCAGCGGCCCACTGCTGGTCGAGCTACTGAAAAGCGAACAGGCCGTCACCGCTCTCTCCGGGATCAGGATGGAGGTGGATCTGCCTCAGGCACCGGCCTCACGCGCCACTGACACCCAACTGCAACTTCTCACCGAGGGCAAGATCAGCGAGGCCCTTCTTGCCGATCTGCATGCCTGCCTCCCTCCGGCCACGCTCTGGATGGCCATGTTCTATCTGGCCGATAGAAAAGTTATCGCGGCCCTGCTGGCTGCGGCCCGCCGTGGCGTCGCCATTCATCTCATTCTTGATGCCAACCGTGAGGCCTTTGGCCGCCAGAAAAACGGCGTCCCCAACAGGCCGGTTGCCGCCTGGCTCAAAAAAAAATCAGCGGGCCGCATCCATATCCGCTGGTATGACAGCCATGCTGAACAGTTTCACCCCAAGCTCATTTTGGTTGCCAGCCCCGAGCGCTACCTGATCATGGGTGGTTCGGCCAACCTCACCCGGCGCAATATTGCCAATTATAATCTGGAAACCTGCCTGCGGATTCTCAGCCCGCCGGAAAGCATCCTCAACCAACAGGTGCTTTCCTATTTTCACCGGCTCTGGAACAATGAGGATGGCGAATTTACCGTGGCTTATGAAAAATATGCCGACACCAGCCTGCTGAAATACTGGCAGTATCAGTTCCAGGAGCGCTCCGGGTTGTCCCTGTTTTGACAAGAGAGCGCTTGGTGACATAAATCCTATCCTTTCTTGTTCAGTTATTTCACAAAGATCGTCTTGAAAAGGAGGGAAAGACAACCTCGGCTCTCAGGTCGATATTGCCAAGGCTGATGAGACCGGCGCCGAAAAACAACTCAGTCTGCAGGAGCGGAACCATCTTGCTTCTTGCCCCTTTTTTTGAGGGCGTACATCTTGGCGTCGGCCATGGAGAGAATGGTGTCCAGTTGGCAGGGTGCACCCAGATCCCCCTCATCGCAGCTTACAACACCGACAGTGAGTGACAGCATGGAGCTCTTTCCAGGTTCATCATTGTCCTGGATGATCCGGGCCTCCAGCCTTTGAACAATTGCATGTTCACCTTCGGCATCGGTTAGCAGCACAGCAAACTCGTCACCGCCGAGGCGACCGATGATATCTGCTTGCCGACAGACATCCTCCAGAACCCGGGCAGTCCTGCGAATCATCTCATCGCCAGCAATATGGCCATAGGTATCGTTGATCTCTTTGAGATTATCAATGTCGGCAAAAAGCAGATAGGCCACCCTCTTTTTCCTGGCGTATATCTGTAACTGCTTTTCAACCAGGGCCATGAATCCACGGCGATTGAGAAGACCGGTGAGTTCATCGGTAATAGAAAGGGTGCGCAGTTTTTCTTCGCTCTCCTTAAGGGCTCCCATTATTTTCTTACTCTCAGTAATATCGACAATACTACTAATGTAGATCAGGGAATCGCGCAGGGTGATGGCCTGGACAGACATAACAACAGGAACCGGAGGCGCATCAGGTGGCACCAGCTCACATTCCATATTGATAATGGGCTTGTCCGCTGTCACCACCGGCGGCCACTCATCCTCGCCTCCGACCGGTTTGATGAGCTCAAAACAGACATGGCCGATGAGTTTTTCTCTGCTGCACTGAAACAGCATACAGGCCGAGGGATTGACATCAATGACCATCCGATTTTCCGCATCAATGACCAGAAGACCACTGGGCAGTGATTTCATTAAGGCCTTGAGATAATATTCATTTTCCTCAAGGGCCTCCCGCGCCTTTTTGAGGCTGGTGATATCGGAGGCCACACACACCGTCTCCTTAGATCCACCCTCGCGAACCAGGGCGCTGCAGGAAAAAAGGACCGCTACAGCCGAACCGTCTTTGTGACGATAGCCGGTTTCCTGCCACACATCTTTCTGGAGAAGCTGGCCGATAAAATCAGGGGTCTGCAGTCCATCAACAAAGATATCAGCGATGGTGAGACCCAGAAGTTCTTCCTCACTATAGCCCAGCAACTGGCAGGCCGATTTATTTACGCGCCTGATTCCACCTGTCTCCGCAATAACGACCACACTTTCCGACATAGCCGCAAAAATACTGTCCACATAATCCCGGGAGACCATGGTGCTCCAGAGGCTGTTCATCATGGTCTGAAAGGAGGAAACGAGAGCTCCCACCTCATCCCGTCTGTTTTTGATCGTGGCCAGACCCTGGGTATCATGGCTGCCGGCGGCAATCTCTCGAGTCACCCGGGTCAAGGTACTGATTGGCCGGGTAATGGTTTGCGCCAACAGATAGGAAAGGAAGGCGGCAACCAGGCAAAGCCCCAAGAAGACTACAACCGCCTGGTTACGCAGGTGACCAAGCTGGGTTGTTATCTTCTCATGGGGCAGGGTAATGACAAGGTTGAGTTGAAATTCGTCAAGGGGAACATAGACCACCATGGACTCCGTACCCAGAATCTCAGCCTGACTGAATCGAACCTTACGGGCGGCAAGATCCAAAAAATTCTTGCCGTCCTCATGGGCCGTGGCGATGCGCAGGATGGCCTCCGGAGAATGTCTATGCGCATGCCCGGATTCCTGCACAAAGATATCATCCTGGCCTTCACCCCACAAAACAAGATAGCCGCCGGAATGGATATGGGTGGAAGCAACCTCATGAAGCAGATTGCGATAGGGCACAGCGGCCAGAAGGGTGCCCCGATAGACATCGCCAAAATAACTGTACGTACTTAAGGCCAGGTAGAGCAGGGAGGAATGTTTGCCATCCACCTCGCTGTCAAAAACAATCTCCACCTCATTGGGGTTGGCCAGGGAACGGTCCAGCATCTCCTTGGCATAAGGGGAGGCCAGGACTTCAACATTCTCGCCATCCTTGACCTTGACCTCTTCGCCCCCCTGTCTGTTTAAAAAACTTATCTGCGGGAGTTCTTTCTGAAATCCGGCCAGATACTCAGCCAGGGCCAGGTCGCGGTAGGTATCTAAATAATCAACCACCTCCCGACCCGTGGCGATGCGGCCGAGGATCTCCTCTTTTCGCAAGACATCATGGCGGAGCATCTCCGCCATATGGCCGGCAATAAACTCCAGATTTTTCTTTTCCGTGGTAATGAGCTTGTCCACCAAAAAACGATAGGTCATCCCGCCAAGGACGATATTAACCAGGAGGATTGCGACAATATGCGACCAGAGAATTCTGGTTTTGATCGATCTGAAGATCATAATTTCTCCGCAACAACCGGAGCAGCGCCATACCGGCAAATAATCGCTTTCGCCTCGCTGGTTTCCAGGAATGCAAGAAAGCCCTTGGCCGGAGCCCTGATGTCCGCACGCCAAACCAGGCCAAAATCTACATAGAGCGGATATTTGCCCGCCGCAATTGTCGCCGCACTGGGAATCACCCCATCAAAGGCGAGGACATGGACCTTCGGGTTATGGAACGCAGCGGAAAGGGGGGCATAGGCGATGGTATTATCATGTCCGGCAACGGTATCAACGGTTTCAGGCGTACTGTAGATCGTCTTGCCCACCGTTTGTTCAATGAGGGCAAAATCGATCATATGTTTTTCAAGAACGGTTCGTGAGGAATCGCCTTTTTCACGGTTGGCAATGTATATCTTTGCTGCTGGTCCTCCCATATCCTCCCAGGACGTCATCTTGCCTGAGAAGATTCGGACGACCTGCTGGGCCGAGATATCAGCCATACTTGTCAGATTGGCACTGACCAAAAAAACCACCGGCGATCGGGCAAAGAGCTTATAGGATAGCTGGTAGCGCTTTTCCTTGTCGCGCAGAGGCCGAGCCAAACGGCCAACATCACACTGGCCCTGAGCCGTGGCCTTGACGCCACCTGAGGAGCCGATGGAGTCAGGAACCTCTACACGTATTCCGGGCTGGTGGCCTTCATAGGCGCGGGCCAACTGGCGGATAAGCTCTTGATTATCCCCACTCCCGCAAATGCTTATCGCAGGAGATGTCTCTCCGGCACAAAGGGCCGCCGGGGAAAAAAGAACCATTAGAAAAAGAACAACGTTAAACCTTTTCATACCACCCTGTTAAGCAAAAAATGCCCCTTGTAAAATGCTCCCTATAAAGACTACCACTTATTGTATAATATGAATAATTGGCATTGACTGCCATTTTTTTTCGATTCGGCAACCAACCGTACCTCCTTCCTGTTGTGAACATTTTGGCCTTTCACCCACTTCCCAAACCATGCAAAAAATCATTTTAAATTTTTACAAAATTGGCAATCCCTCTCCCATCTGTCACTTTTTTGTAAAAAAAAATACCCACTAGCATGTGCACAATTCTACAAAATACTCCAAATATCAGCCTGTTGCCTAAAAATAAAATTCTTGCCGACAACGGCACAGGTGTTGCTAAGTAAAAGACTACTGCCCTGCTCCCTCTCTGTATTACCAAAACGCTGAAGCAGCCAGCGCTGAGATAAAATTAAACAAGGAGATAGATCAATGAATACTGGTGATACCGCATTTATGCTCATAGCAACTGCTATGGTCATGCTCATGACTCCGGGCCTAGCCCTTTTTTACGGTGGGATGGTCCGCTCCAAGAACGTTCTTTCAACCCTGCTCCAGAGCTTTATCTGTCTGGGCGTGGTGACAATTATCTGGGTTCTTTTTGGGTACACCATGGCCTTTGGCACTGACATAAACGGCCTAATCGGCGGCCTTGATTTTCTCTTTCTCCGTGGAGTTGGCGGCACACCTGCCGAGGGCAGCACCATTCCCCACCTGGTTTTCTGCGCCTTTCAGCTCATGTTTGCCGTTATTACTCCGGCCCTCATCACCGGTGCCTTTGCCGAACGCATCAAGTTCTCAGCATTTCTGGTGTTCACCGTTTTGTGGACCACCTTTGTCTATTTCCCTGTTTGCCACTGGGTATGGGGCGGTGGCTGGATCAGTGGTCATGGCGGTCTCGACTTTGCCGGTGGCACCGTTATCCATATTAACTCAGGAGCCGCTGCCTTGGTTGCGGCAATGCTCATCGGCAAGCGAAAAGGCTGGGGCAGGGAGGCAATCCATCCCCATAATCTGAGCATGACTCTGCTGGGAGCCGGCATTCTGTGGTTCGGCTGGTTCGGCTTTAATGCCGGCAGTGCCCTGGCTGCTGACGGCATTGCGGCTAACGCCTTCATGACAACTCAGGTCGCAGCCAGCTGCGGCGCTCTGGCCTGGCTCTTCGCCGAATGGATCAACCAGGGAAAACCCACTATTCTTGGTGCCGCGTCCGGCGCCATTGCCGGCCTTGTTGCCATTACTCCAGGAGCAGGTTTTGTTTCTCCGGCTTCTGCAATTATCATTGGCCTTGCGGGCGGTGTCATCTGTTATGTTGCCGTGCTGGCCAAAAACAAACTTGGTTATGACGATGCACTGGACGTCGTGGGCATCCATGGTGTTGGTGGTGTCTGGGGCGCTCTCGCCACCGGCATGTTCGCCTCCCTGGCGGTAAACCCTGGTGGTGCTGACGGTCTTTTTTACGGCAACGCCAAGCTTCTCTTTGTTCAAGCTGTTGACGCTGGCGCCACCATCATTTATTCTGTGGTTGTCAGTTTTATCATCCTTAAAGCAATTGACCTGATTATCGGACTCAGGGTGGAAATTGACGACGAAGTGCAGGGCCTTGATCTCAGCCAGCACAGCGAGATTGGCTATACCCTTTAACTCATAGTTACCGATTGAGCCGGCCTTAACAAGGCCGGCTCGATTTTCCTCACAGTGGAGCCCACACCTATGCAAAAAATTGAAGCTATCATCAAACCATTTAAACTTGACGATGTTAAAGACGCCTTGAATGCAATCGGCATCAGCGGCATGACCCTGTCCGAAGTCAAAGGCTATGGCCGCCAAAAGGGCCACAAGGAGATTTACCGGGGCGCTGAGTACAATGTTGACTTCATCCCCAAGATAAAGCTTGAACTGGTGGTCAACAGCAGTCAGACCGAACTGGTGGTGGAGACCATCATGAAGGCCGCCAACACCGGTAAGATCGGCGACGGCAAGATCTTTATCATGCCCGTTGAGGAGGTCATCCGGGTACGCACCGGTGAGAAAGGTGCCGACGCCATCTGACCCCTCCCCTCTTTTTTCTTAAAAAAAGGCCAATGGACATTTCTTTTGTCCATTGGCCTTTTTTACTCCCACTCCTGCCCCCAGCTTGCTACACTTGGGGAGCACATCTGTTACGTTACCTCAGCCGTTTAATTTCACTCTCATTCTCTACTGTGCCTGCAACCTCGAACGCCCATAAAGCCAAAAAAATTCTCATCAGCGGTATGGTTCAAGGCGTCGGTTTTCGGCCCCATGTCTATCGCCTGGCCACACACAACGGCCTCTGTGGTCTGGTGGCAAACAGTCTGGCCGGCGTTGAGCTTGTCCTTGAGGGCGCTGAAGCCAAAATCACCCTTTTTATTGAGACGTTGCTGGCAAGCCCCCCGCCAGGAGCCATCATAACCAGGGTCACAGAGCAGAATATTCCAGCACAACATTTTTCGGCCTTTACCATTGCCCCTAGCCTGACCGGAGGCACCCCGGCGCCTCTGGCCCCTGCCGATTTCGGGATGTGCGCAGAGTGCGAGAGGGAGCTGCTCGATGCAGGCAATCACCGCTTCCAGCACCCCTTTATCTCCTGCACCGCCTGCGGCCCTCGTTTTACCCTGCTGCGCGGCCTGCCCTATGACCGCAGTTTGACCACCATGGCCGCGTTCCCTCTTTGCCCGATCTGTCAGAAGGAATACGATGACCCAAGCAGCCGGCGCTTTCACGCCGAACCTATCTGCTGCCCCAACTGTGGGCCCCGTCTTCTTTTTTATGACAAAAATGGCACGGAGGCCACTAACCCTCTACACAAAACCGCCGCACTTCTTACCCAGGGCAAGGTAGTGGCGATCAAGGGGGTGGGTGGATTTCATCTGGCAGCCGATGCCTGTAACCAAACGGCCGTGGCCCGGCTGAGGGCCATCAAACAGCGCCCCGACAAACCCCTGGCTATCATGGTCCGCGACCTGGAAACAGCCGCCACCCTGGTCCATGTCTCCAGAGATGCCGCTGATCTTTTATGCTCATCGCCACGGCCCATCGTCATCTTACCCTTCAAGAGTGCAACGCCCTTGGCCGGACTGATCGCCCCAGGCTTGGCGGAAGTCGGTATTATGCTGGCCTACACCCCCCTCCACTACCTGCTCTTTGACCAGGCGCCCCGGGTTCTGGTCATGACCAGCTTTAATAAGCCCGGCAGCCCCATGCTCACCAGCACGTCGGAAGCCTTGCGCAGACTGGGGAGTGCCTGTGACGCTGTCCTCAGCCATCCGCGCAAGATTATCAACCGCTGCGATGATTCCGTTATCAGGATGCATGCTGACCAGGCTCAGATGCTGCGCCGTTCCCGGGGCTATGCACCCCTGCCCATCGACCTGGGAATGGAGAGCCCCTCGATCCTGGCCTGCGGGGCCGGCGAAAAGGTGACCATCTGCCTGAGCCGCGGCAGCCTGGCTTTTTTATCCCAGCACGTGGGGGAAACCCGCTCCCCGGCCGGTCAACACCATTACCAGGCGGCCGCCACCAACCTTCAAGCCCTTCTCCACATCACCCCACAGAGTCTTGCCCACGACCTCCACCCTGATTACTACAGCACCCGTTTTGCCCTGGCATATCCCGGTGTCCAGAAAATAGCTGTCCAGCACCACCATGCCCATATTGCCAGTTGCATGGCAGAAAACAAAATCGACCGAGCCGTGATCGGCCTTGCCCTGGACGGCACCGGCCTGGGTTCCGATGGCACGCTCTGGGGTGGCGAAATACTGCGCTGCACCCTGAGCGCGTTTAGCCGCCTGGCCCATTTCGCCCCTCTAGCCATGCCTGGCGCCGAGGCTGCGATCAAAGAACCGTGGCGTCTGGCTCTGGCCTGGCTGCATGACGCGGGCCTACCGCACAGCGACCTTGCCTTTTTACATGAGATACCAGCCTCTAAAAAAGAGATGCTGCGCGAGATGCTGGACAGAGGGGTCAACTGTCCTGTGACTTCCAGTCTGGGCCGCCTCTTTGACGCTGTAGCCGCCCTGATCAATCTGCGCGGCAGGATCACCTTCTCCGCCCAGGCTGCCATGGAACTTGAGGCGATCTGCGACCCCCACGAACATGGGACTTACCCCTTTGCCGTGAGCCGGGGCCTGGGTGGTGCCCCCTCTGTCATGGAGACCAGCGACCTGTTGCAAGGTATCGTAAATGATTTGGACAGAGGGACTGGCCAGGGTATTATTGCAGCGCGCTTCCACAACACCATCATCGCCATGCTTGCCAAAACCTGTGCCAGATTGGCCAGGGAACAGGGTATTGATGAGGTGGCATGCAGCGGCGGCGTTTTCCAGAACAGGATTATCAGCCAGGGGCTTCAGAAAGCCCTAAGGGAGGCAGGCTTGACCGTGTATTGCCATCACAACATCCCCTGTAACGACGGTGGCCTTGCCCTGGGCCAGATTGCCGTGGCTGCGGCCCTCCATGCCTTGAGTCAAGAATCCTCAACTTCTTTGGTAGGGACGCGCCATGCATGAGATGTCGATCATGGCAAGCATTCTTGATATTGTCACGAAGACCGCCCAAGGAGAAAAGGCCGCCAAGGTGACCCGCATCGAACTCGCCATCGGCACCCGGGCCGGCGTGGTCACCGACGCCCTCACCTTCGCCTTTGAGGCCATGAGCCCCTCCACCATTGCCGCCGGCGCCGAATTAATGGTCATTGAGATCCCGCTCTGCTATCGCTGTCCTTCCTGCGGCACAGAAACAACTGAAACCTTGGACTTGTGCCTGGAGTGTGACCGCTTTTATGAAGTAGTCCGCGGCCGGGAACTCCAGATAACCTCAATCGAGATAGAATAATGTGCGATTCATGCGGCTGCCATCCCGAAGACAGCAATGAGGCCCGGCAGATCAACCTGGGCCAAAACATCCTTTCCCTTAACAACGAGATTGCCGACCATACCCGCCAGCACCTTCAGGAGGATGGTATTTTCTGCCTCAACATCATCAGTGCGCCAGGCTCGGGAAAAACATCGCTCTTAGAGAGACTGGGGCGCGATTACGGCCATAAACTCACCATGGCCGTCATTGTTGGCGATCAGCAAACGGATAACGACCAGAAACGGCTCAAGGAGGCCGGTCTCAATGCCGTGCAGATCAACACCGGAGCGGCCTGCCATCTTGACGCCCGCATGGTACATAAGGCCATGCACGATTTGGATCTCAGCGCCACCAAACTGCTGATTATCGAAAATATTGGGAATATGGTGTGCCCCACGGCCTATGACCTGGGTGAAGATCTGCGGATTGCCGTGGTCAGCACTCCGGAGGGTGAGGATAAGCCGGCCAAATACCCGGACCTTATCCTGAGCTCTGATGTGTTACTGATTAATAAGATCGACCTGCTGCCCTATCTCACCTTCAACATAGATGAATGTTGCGCCCAGGCGAGAAAGCTCAAACCAGGACTTAAGATCTTCCAGGTCTCGGCCAGCACCGGAGAGGGCATGGCGGAATTCTGGCAATGGTTAAGCGAGAGATGCCAGACCAAGAAGGGTTAGAGAAACCGGAATAGCTCTTTTTGGGGCTCAGCATGGATTAGCGGAGAACCTCAAAAAGCACTCTCTTTTTTTGGTGTTTCCCCATTCCGCCCTGAGCGCCCCGGGATTCGAAAAAGGGAAAGAGAATTGCAGCATACGTACTCCCCACGTAATCCTAATGACCTTTTTGGCTTGGTACTAGTTGGTGGCCGCTGTGCCCAAATCCAAGGGGTAGATGAGTACGGTGGAGTCCTTGGCGCTCAGCATATCGAGCCAGCCACTGTTAACAATAAGACCGACATAAAGGGCGGCCTGACCGGAACCGGGCACACTGCGAAAGTCATAGGATGCCACATAGCCGTCAATCTTCTTAGTGCGCCACAGCTCAGCGAGGCCAATACCACTCCAGACCAGCCCATGAATCTCGCCGCTGGGGTACGACTTCATGTTCTTCAGAACACGTGAGGCCGTGGACATATTTTTATTCACCACCACATCGGGAAGCTTATCGTTGTTCAAATCAGTGATGATGATTCGTGAAGGGATGTAGGTCTTATCCTGACTGCCATCAACCTGATCCACCACCGGATTCTTATCACCACCTCTCCGGCGGGTCACATCACTGCCGCCGCCGACATAGCGCAGGCTGCCACCAAAGTGGTCATCACTCTGCCACAGCTGTTTGCCCCCAGCCATCAACACCCTGAGCTTATCGCTATCATCAAGGGTGATAACCTCGGTAGCGCCATCACCGTCCAGATCCGCCAGGGCAAAACTAAAGACATTGATACCATCAGGAACGGGCAAAGCCTCACCCCTGACGAGTTGACCGTCCACAACGGACAGCTCAAAAATTCCATCGGCAAAAGGGTCATTAACCGTGGACTGCTGTCCGGCCAGGATAAGGCCGCGTCCTGGGACGGTCACAGGTTTGATGTAGAAACGCTGGTTCTGAAAAAGATAGTTGAAACGATCAAGCTGCCACTCCACAGCCATTGCCAAAGGCCTGCTGCCGGAGACGGCGCTGATAAAAATCTCAGCCAGCCCGTTACCGTTTAAATCAGCCGCCATCATGGAAATAATCTTTTGGGAGGAGGGCAGGGAAATGGTGCCAAAACGGGCCAGGCGGCTGCCGTTGAGATGAAAGGCCATAATCTCGTTTTTACCGGCCACCACGATATCATCAACACCGTCGCCGTCCAGATCAGCCACACTGATATCCTGGATGGCCATGTCCAGATTCTGGGTCTTACTGAAACCAAGGGCCTCAGTGATGGCCGATGGACTGATAAAGACTGGAGAACTTGGCTGAGCTGAGGCCATGGGGGCGACAACCGGGGCAGTGGGATGGATAAAAGCGCGGTCCGGATGGGCGGTCTGAAAGGCCAGGGGAGGCGTGGATACAGCAGGCAGACTCACAGCCGGTACGCTTGGCGCTGTCGGCTGCGCTATCTGCATTGGCGCCGATGATTTAGCAAACGATTGTTGCGAAATATTTGCCGCCAGTTGGTCCACTGCCTTGATGATATCATTTTCGCTGGCAGCAGAGGCATAATAGGTGGCTGGCGGTTGTGAACCATCCTTGGTTATAATCTGGGCACTGATACTCAAGGTATTACCAATGGCAGTGATGGCGCCCTCAAGGAGATAATCGGCCTTATCAGCCTCTTCAATCACCTGCAGTTTTGAGTTTGCCGCCAGACGACTGGCCATCATATTGCGCATGGCATCCTTGAGAAAGGAAATGTCCTTCTGGGCATGGACGGTAAAGGGTTTCACATGAATGGTTTCTGGTGCTGCGGCACTGACGTTTTGCAGTCCTGCCAGGAAAAAAACAACCATAACCAGCGCTGGCAAAAGGGAGAATTTGATGTGACCTTTACAAAAATTCACGATAAGATGCCCCTTGATGTGAAGAAAATCATACCCCGGCAGCCTCTTTAAGGAGAGACTGTGGGTTGTTAAAATAAGCCAATGTGGCACACTCTAAAAGCTGAGCACTCTACTCTGAAAAAGTTCCCTGCTGCAAGCAGTTTATAAGGAAATTATGGCCCCGAAAATCTATTTGACCAGACACGGCAAGACCCAGGCGAATCGTGAAGATCGGTTTGCCGGACGCAGTGATGAACCGCTCTGTGAGGAGGGGGTAAGCCAGCTTCAGAGGTTGGCAGAAAAATGTGGCGGCATGGGTTTTACCGCCATCTATGCCGGCCCCTTACCCCGCACCACGCAATCGGCCCACATCATTGCCGACACATGCGGCCAAGCGGTGCACACGGTCGCGGGCCTCATTGATATCAACCTGCCCCACTGGGACACCTTAACCAAGGATGAGATTCGCCAGCGCTTTGGCAATGAGTATCCCACCTGGCTTGCCACCCCTGAAAAATTCCACGTCCCTGGCTGTGAGGATCTCGCAGCCGTCCAGAAAAGGGCTGTGGCTGAGGTGGAGAAGATACTCGCCGAAGCGACGGGTGTTATCCTGCTGGTTACCCATCTCATCGTGGCCCGCTGTCTGCTCCTGCATTACAACGGCCAGCCCATGTCCCGGTTTCGTGAGATCAAGGTCGAAAATGGCGAGGTGGTGAGGCTTGTTTAAAAAATGAAGAATAAAGAATAAAGAATAAAGAGGTTTCCAGGCCACACCTCGGCTGGCAAACCATATCGCTCATAGCCTCTGGAGCTATTCCTTGCCGATATCTCGATGGATGAGGCGAAGATCAAGGGCGAGGCCGGAGAGCATCTCCGCCACACGCTGGCTCACGGCCACCGAGCGATGCTTGCCGCCGGTGCATCCGATGGCAATGGTCAACGAAACCTTACCGGCCTGTTGGTACTGAGGGACCAGGAAGGTGAGCAAGGGCTCAAGGTGTGAGAGAAACCTTTGGCCAATCTCATTATTCAAGACAAAATCAGCAACATCGCCCTCTTTGCCGGTCTTCTCCTTGAGATGTGTCTGGAAATAGGGGTTGGGCAGAAAACGAACGTCCCAAACAAGATCAGCCTCCGTTGGCAAGCCATGCTTAAAACCAAAAGAGCAGATAGTCACAGGCAACGGTTCAGCAGCCAAATCAGCGCCACAGGCCTTGCGCAGAATGCCACGCAACTGATGAGGGGAAAGATGACTGGTGTCAATCTCTCGGGCAGCAGAGGGCAACAGGCCCTTAAACCGCGACCGCTCATCGCTTATGGCCTCAGGCAGACTCCGGTCGCTGGCCAGATGATGTACGCGGCGCATCTGGCTATAGCGCCTGACCAGGGTCGCGTCATCGGCGGTAAGAAAAAAAACATTGAAATTCGCACCCACCTCACCAAGGGCTTTCATGATCCCGGGCAACCTTTCAAAAAACAGGGGATCGCGGCTGTCCATGACCAAGGCCAGCCGATTCAGATGGCTGATCCCCTCGCGCCTGGCCACCAGCTCCTCAACAAGAAAATAGGGCAAGTTATCGATACAGTAGTAACCCATATCCTCAAAGGCGTTTAAGGCCGTAGTCTTGCCTGCCCCGGAAAGGCCGGTAAGCAAAACGGTTTGCGGCTCGGAGGATGCGCTCATTTCAGCTCCTTGGCAGTGGCAAAAAAAGTGCCTAACTTCTCATCTGAGGAGTGGAGAAGCAGACTTCGGTTGTTGCGATCGCGCAGGAAGCGGCACAGGATGGCCAGTGTTTCGAGATACCGACAGGGCACACTCACCGGCGCCACCATCATAAAAATGAGGTGGACCAGCTGGCGATCCGCTGCCCCCCACGGAATGCCGGCCAGACTTCGGGCAAAACAAACCTGAATTTCTTCGGCGCCACCAAACTTGACATGGGGCACAGCTATGCCGGAATCAATGGCAGTGGATCCCACAGCCTCCCGCTCAAAAAGGGCGCCCAACAGTTCTTCCTGATCAAAATCAGTTAACACCCTTGTCATCTCGGCAAGCACCCCCCGCTTGGAGGTGGCGACAAGGGCCCCTATGATGTGCGAGGTTGGAATTGAGATGCTCACAGCGCGTGCCTATTTCAGTTTTGGATTTTTTCTGAACTTGGAGGAAAGGATACCGAGCTGTTCACGGTATTTGGCAACGGTACGACGGGCCAGCTGGATACCATCTTTGGCAAAGATCTCGGCAATGGCCTTGTCGGAAAAGGGTTTGTTCGGATTCTCAGCCTGGACGATCTGGCGAATACGCTGGCGAATGCTCTCGGAGGAGAGGGCGTCACCGCCGCCGTTACGGGAAATGGACGAGGTGAAAAAATATTTCAACTCGAAGGTGCCCTGGGGGGTGTGGGCATATTTATTACTGGTCACCCGGCTGATCGTTGATTCGTGCATGCTGATATCTTCGGCAACATCACGCAGCACCAAGGGTTTCAAGTATGCCACCCCATTTTCGAAAAAGTCATACTGGAATTTCAAAATAGATTCCATGACCCGGTAGATCGTCCTCTGGCGCTGCTGGATGCTTTTAATCAGCCAGGCTGCCGAGCGTATTTTGTCCTGAATATACTCTTTGGTCGCGGCCGGGGCATTGGCCTGTTTTTTTAAAATATCGCGGTAATAGGAGCTGATTTTGAGCTTAGGCAAACCGTCATCATTTAACAAAATAACATATTCGCCATCCACCTTCTGCACTGTCACGTCAGGAGTGATGTAATGGGGCTCTTCGTCTGAATAGGCCCAACCCGGATGGGGATCAAGGCCAACAATAATAGAGATCGCGGCCACCACATCATCAATGGAACGGTGACAGGCCCGGGCAATGGCTATGTAATTCTTGGTCTCCAGCAAATGGAGATGGTCCTTGATGATTTCGGCTGGCAGCTTGTCCTTTAATTCCAGACGCTCAAGCTGGAGAAGCAGCGACTCCTGAACGTTACGGGCGCCGACACCGGCCGGATCCATCTCCTGAATGACCTCAAGCACATACTGGACATCATCCTCATCATGACCGCATTGTTCGGCAATCTCGGCAATCTCCGCTTCCAGGAAGCCCTCCCGGCTCAAATTGCCGAGGATATGCTCGCCAACCACTTTCTCTTCATCGGTGAGATCGGTGAGTGAGAGCTGCCAGCGCAGATGGGACTGCAAATTAGGTTTTTCGCTCAAGATATCGAGACGAGAGGGCATCTCATCACTATCGCCACGGGGCCGGTAGGAAGAAATAGGCTCATACTCGTTGGCGTAGTTAGACCAATCTATATCATTGATGTTTGATGGATTTTCAAGGTTTACTTCACTGGTCCGCTCACTGGGCGGGATCACGATTTGATCCGGAGCGAACTCGGGCAGAGAGGGCGACGTTTCGCCGTTGAGGGATGAAAAATCATCCTCAAGAACTGGATTCTGCTCAATCTCCTGCTGAACAGTGTCAACAAGCTCAAGACGAGAGAGTTGCAGAAGCTTGATAGCCTGCTGCAACTGGGGGGTCATCACCAGCTGCTGAGTAAGTTTGAGAGACTGTCTTAATTCCAGTGCCATTTGCCTGCCTCCATGCGGACCATCGCCCTACATGGAAAAATCTTGACCCAAATACATTTTCCGGGCCGCATCATCATTAATAATTTCTTGCGCCGTGCCGCTTGTCAAGATTCTTCCGCCACTGACAATATAGGCAAAATCACAGACAGCAAGGGTTTCACGAACATTATGATCTGAAATAAGTATACCTAATCCCTTTTCCTTTAGCTTCTTTATAATTTCCTGAAGGCCGGCTACAGATAAGGGATCAATGCCGGCAAAAGGTTCATCAAGAAGGATAAACTTCGGCTTGGTGGCCAGGGCGCGCATAATCTCCACTCGCCGCCGCTCACCACCGGAAAGGGCATGGCCCATGTTCTTGGCAAGATATTCAATTTTCAGATCAGCCATGAGCTCCTGGGTACGCTGCCGGATCTCTTGCCGGGACACACCCAGCGGCTCCAGGACAATACGGACATTCTCTTCCACCGTAAGCTTTTTAAATACCGAAGGATCCTGGGCCAGATAAGAAATGCCGAGTAAGGCCCGCTTATGGATGGGAAATGCTGTGATGTCGTGGCCGTCAAGAAGTACCTTACCCGAGGTGGGCTGAACAAAACCGGCAATGGAATAAAAAGAGGTGGTTTTGCCGGCCCCGTTGGGACCAAGCATACCGATAATAGCGCCTGTCTCCACCCGCAGATTGACGCCGTCAACCACCCGACGCTTATTATACTCTTTGACGATATCCTTAGTTTCCAGTATCGCCATCAGCCCCATCCTGTTTTTCTTGATCTATGGGAGCCTGCTTGTCTCCAGGGCCTCCGGTTTCAACAACCTCGTCTTTTTTATCAGCAGTGGTCGGATAAAAATAGCCAACCACCCGCCCCTTTTTCTCCTGGTCGGGAACGATGACCGTTGAGCCTTTGCTCAAATCCATCTCCACCCTGTAGCCGGTTACCATATTATTTTTCTGGATAATCTTGGCATTGCCGATGATGATAACCTTGCCGGTGTCGGAAAAATATTCGGCCTCGTCGCCCGTGGCGACAAAATCGTTCTGGACGATCTCCACATGGCCCTTGGCATACATTTTTTGGATCTGGGCTTGGCCCTGGGCAGCATTTACCGTGGGGGTCTTCTGCTCGGCGTGATACACCGTCAACTCATCCGAGTTTATGAGAAGCTCGCCTTGCTTGGCCTTAACATGACCGGAAAAAACAACCGCTCGCTTTTTTTCCAGCGAAGTCATCTTATCCGCCTCAATGTGGATAGGCGTCTTCTGTGAAAATTCCGACGCAGCCTGAACGTGCTGTGCCGTAACCACCAGAAGGGTCGCGGCCAAACAGGCGCAGAATAAATATGAATTTAGGCGAATAATCATCATTTTTACCCGATAAAAAAGAAATGTTCTGTCCTTAGATTAAGAGTTGGCAGCCAAATTGCAAGACAAAAATGACAATCTGCCAAAAAGGCCTCTTCCTTACGGGAATACATCGAAACATTACGCACTTAAAAGAACAAGGGCTCCATCTTCTAAAAGAAGTTCCGGGGCGCGCAATGTCTTTTAGTGACCAATTTAGTCACTTTATGGTATCTTAGGCGCTTGCAAGCGCGGTAAGATTATGCATTTTTTCGCGCCCTAGCAACGGTTCAATATACTCATAAGACTTACACCTAGAAAGGAATAACTGACAATGCCGGATGGAAATGTAACAGCGCGGATTCTTATAGAATCGCTGCCCTATATAAAAGAATTTTATGGCAAGACCGTGGTCATCAAATATGGCGGCCATGCCATGGTGGACGAGGATTTAAAAAAGAACTTCGCCCTCGACATCATTCTCATGAAATACATCGGCATTAATCCGGTGGTTGTGCATGGCGGTGGCCCCCAGATTAATAAATTCCTCCAGAAGATGAACATCCAGTCGAGCTATGTTGACGGCATGCGCGTCACGGACGGCGAGACCATGGATGTGGTGGAGATGGTGCTGGTGGGCAAGGTCAACAAGGAGATCGTCGGACTCATCAATTATCATGGCGGGCGGGCCATTGGCCTTTCTGGCCGCGACGGCGATCTGATCCAGGCCCGCAAAATGAAAATCATGAAGTCCCTGGTGGAAAATGCGCCGCCGGAACTCATTGACCTTGGCCGGGTGGGGGAGGTAACCCATGTCAACCCAGAGGTGCTCCTCACCCTGAGCAATAAGGACTTTATCCCGGTAATTGCCCCGGTGGGTGTGGGTGATGAGGGCCAATCCTACAACATCAATGCCGACCTTGTGGCCGGCGCCATTGCCGCCGAGCTCAAGGCCGAGAAGCTGATTCTCCTCACCGATGTGGCCGGGGTTCTTGACAAGGCCAAGGAAATCATTTCCTCCATGGACATAAAGACTGCCAACGACCTCATTACCACCGGCACCGCCGCCGGCGGCATGATTCCTAAAATTCGCTGCTGCCAGGACGCCATTAACGGTGGCGTGGGCAAGGCCCATATTCTTGATGGCCGGGTGCCCCATGCCCTGCTCCTTGAAATTTTCACCCGGGAAGGTGTTGGAACGGAGATCATCCCATGAAAAACCTGATTGAAATCGGTAATGAGCTTTTTATTAACACCTATGCCCGTCATCCTGCTGTCATGGTGGAGGGTAAGGGCTGTCGCCTGAAAGATGCCAAAGGCAACGAATATCTCGATTTTGTCGCCGGCATAGCCACCTGCAGCCTGGGTCACTGCCATCCGGTGGTCACCGAGGCCATCTGCCGCCAGGCCGGCAAACTGCTCCACGTCTCCAACCTCTATCACACCATGCCCCAAATAGAACTGGCTGGCATGCTGGTGGACCATTCCTTTGCCGACAAAGTATTTATGGCCAACAGCGGCGCCGAGGCCAACGAGGCCGCCATCAAGCTGGCCCGCAAGCATGGCGGCACCGGCTGTTTTGAGATCATCTCTTTAGAGGGCTCCTTTCACGGTCGCACCCTGGCCACAGTGGCGGCCACCGGCCAGCGCAAATTCCACATCGGCTACGAACCGCTGCCCGTGGGTTTTTATCACGCCCCCTTTGGCGATCTTGAGGCCATGGAAAAGCTGATTACCAACAAAACCTGCGCCATCTTGGTGGAACCTTTGCAGGGCGAGGGTGGAGTGCGCCCCCTGGAGAAGGAATACCTCCAGGGCATCCGCACCCTGTGCGACAAACACTCCATCCTGCTCATCCTCGACGAGATCCAGGTGGGCATGGGGCGCACCGGCACCCTCTTTGCCCATGAACAGTATGGCATCCGACCCGACATCCTGACCTGCGCCAAGGCCCTGGGCAACGGCATGCCCATCGGCGCCATGCTCACCACCAATAAGGTGGCTAACTCGTTTAAACCAGGCGACCACGCCTCCACCTTTGGCGGCAATCCCGTGGCCTGCGCCGCGGCGGTGGCAGTGCTTAAAACCATGACCAGCGACGGCTTCCTGGAAGGCGTCAAGACCAAGGGTGAGCATCTCCACAAATGTCTCAAATCTATTGCCGATCAATATAACCGACTCTGCCGTGGGGTGCGCGGCCGCGGCCTGATCCAGGGCCTGGTGCTTGATGACAGTATCGCCGACAAGGGCGCGGAAATAATCTCCACCCTGTTTAAGGCCGGGATTTTAGTTACCCTGGCCGGCGGCAAGGTTATCCGCTGCACGCCGCCGCTGACGGTCTCCATTGAGGAGATTGACGCCATGGCCTCCGTTTTGGAAGAGGTCATCTCAAATCTCTGATTTCCATAGCAAAAAAACTTAAAAAAGGCACTGGCGTCGCCCAGTGCCTTTTTTTGTCCCGGGTCAAGGTCGTGGTGCATAAAGCCGAGTTGAGCAGCCTGTCTGCTCGTACGAAACTTATACCCCTCAAGGGGGTACTGAAAAGAGTGCCCTTGTGGTATAAAGCTGAGTTGAGAAGCTTGTCTGCGCGAACGAAACTTATACCCTTGTGGTATAAAGCTGAGTTGAGAAGCTTGTCTGCGCGAACGAAACTTATGCCCTTGTGGTATAAGTTGTTATCAATGTGATTTTTTTCCGCAGCGACCAAAAAGGCCTTTCAAAATAAAAAGATTTTATGTATTGATTCCTATTTGGTGCAGAGCCAGGTTTTTCGCCTATTGTGAGCGGCTGGCATTACTCCCCCTTATCGTTTCCCTATGTAACAATGACAACACATCTCATATCCCTCTGGGATTTTAACAAAGAAGAGCTGCGTCATTATATTGATCGCGCCCTCGTTTTGAAAAAAGAAGCTCAAGAAGGCATCCGCCATCAACAGCTGATGGGCAAAACCGTTGCGATGATTTTTGAGAAACCTTCCACCCGCACCAGAGTCTCCTTTGAGGCCGCCATGTACGCCATGGGTGGCCAGGCCATCTATCTTTCCGGCAAAGACACCCAGCTTGCCCGTAATGAGCCTTTGAAAGATATGGCCCGGGTTATGTCCCGCTACGTCGACGGCCTGGTGGTACGCACCTACGGTCAGGACATCGTTGATGAACTGGCAGCCTATGCCACGGTGCCGGTGATTAACGCCCTCACCGATCTCTTCCATCCCTGCCAGATTTTAAGCGATATCATGACCGTCCTTGAGGTCAAGGACCAGCCCCTGGAAGAGCTGAAGATTGCCTGGGTGGGCGATGGCAACAATATGGCTAATACCTGGATCCAGGCCGCCAGCCGGCTTGGCTTTGAACTCATCCTGGCCTGCCCGGAAGGATATGATCCAGATGCTGCTATTCTGGCGGCGGCCCGTGCCGAGGCGACAAAGCCGATCACCGTGGTCCGCAATCCGAAAGAGGCGATAGAGGATGCCGACGTGATCAACTGCGATGTGTGGGCCTCCATGGGTCAGGAAGACGAGCAGGAAAAACGGCTGGGCAATTTCCAACCCTACCAGGTGAACAGCGCCTTGTTGGCATCAGGCAAAAAGGACCTCACCGTCCTCCACTGCCTGCCGGCCCACCGTGATGAAGAGATCACCGATGAGGTCCTTGAAGGTCCGCAATGCGTGGCCTGGGATCAGGCTGAAAATAAAATGCATATCCACAAAGCAATTTTGGAAAAACATATTCTGGAAGGGTAATTCTTTTCCATTTTTTAGATCAGGAAATATTATGGCTGCACACGTAAATAAAATCGTTCTGGCGTACTCCGGAGGTTTGGACACCTCGGTCATTCTCAAATGGTTACAGGAAGAATATCAATGCCCGGTCATCGCCTATGCCGCAGATGTCGGCCAAAAAGAAGACTGGGACGCCGTCCGTAAAAAGGGCATGGCCACCGGTGCTGAAAAGGTGATCATCTCTGATCTCCGTGAGGAATTTGTCACCGATTACATCTTTCCAGCCTTCCGGGCCAATGCCATATATGAAGGTTCCTATCTGCTCGGCACCTCCCTGGCCCGCCCCATTATCGCCAAGGAGCAGGTTCGCATTGCCGCCGAAGAAGGGGCCGACAGCGTCAGCCATGGCGCCACCGGCAAGGGTAACGACCAGGTACGCTTTGAGCTTGGCTACCTGGCCTTGAACCCCAAACTGAATATCATCGCCCCCTGGCGCTTCTGGGATCTCAACTCCCGCACCAAGCTGGTGGCCTATGCCAAGGAACATGGCATCCCGGTGCCCACCACCAAGAAAAATCCCTATAGCTCAGACGAGAACATCCTCCATATCAGCTTTGAAGGCGGCCTCCTGGAAGACCCTTGGAATGAGCCGGAAGCTTCCATGTTCAAGCTTTCCGTCTCCCCCGAAAAGGCGCCGAACAAAGCCACCTATATCGAAATGGAATTTGAGCAGGGTACGCCGGTAGCCATTAACGGTAAGCGCTTGCCGGCGGTGGAACTCTTTGCCACCCTCAACCGCTTGGGCGGCGAAAACGGTATCGGCCGCCTGGATCTGGTGGAGAACCGCTTTGTCGGCATGAAGTCCCGTGGTGTGTATGAGACCCCGGGGGGCACCATTCTGCGCGCTGCCCACCGTGATCTGGAAACCATCACCCTGGACCGCGAGGTCATGAAGATCCGCGACTCCCTGGTGCCCCGCTACTCAGAAATGATCTATAACGGTTTCTGGTTTTCGCCGGAAATGGAGCTGTTGCAAAAAACCATGGATGAGGCGCAGCGGACGGTAAACGGCGTAGTCCGCCTCAAGCTCTATAAAGGCAACTGCATTCCCGTGGGCCGCAAGTCGGACAATTCCCTTTATCAGGCGAGCTTTGCCACCTTTGAAGAGGACGAGGTCTATACCCAGTCAGACGCCGAGGGCTTTATCCGCTTAAACGGCCTGCGCATGACCATGCGGGCCCTGGCCAAAAAATAAAAAGGAAGACGTTAGAGAAGTTAAAGAATATCAGAAATAAAGAATGGTCTCCCTCCCCTTCTTTACCTCCTTTAACTTCTTTATTTCTCTAACTCCCAACACTTCTCAAAACCAATGAGCAACGAAAAAAAAATGTGGGGCGGCCGTTTTGCCGAAAAGACAGCGGCCTCGGTGGAGGCCTTCTCCGCCTCCATCCACTACGACTCCCGCCTCTACCGCCAGGATATCGCCGGCTCCATGGCCCATGCCAAGATGCTGGCCCACCAGGGTCTGATCACCGACCAGGAACGGGATCAGATCATGAAGGGTTTAGGCGAAATCCGTGTCGAGATTGAGTCCGGCACCTTTGTCTTTAAGCCGGAGCTCGAAGATATTCACATGAATATCGAAAAGGCCCTGGCCGATAAGATTGGCGATGCCGGGGCCCGACTCCATACCGCCCGCAGCCGTAATGATCAGGTTAACCTCGATACCCGCCTCTATATGCGGGAGGTTACTGGTGAGATGATCGATCTTCTCACCGCCGTCCAGCAGAGCTTTGTCGGTCTGGCCCGCACCTATCTTGGTGCCGTGATGCCCGGCTACACCCATCTCCAACGGGCCCAGCCAGTACTCATCTCCCATCACATGCTGGCCTATTATGAGATGTTCGGCCGTGACAAGGAACGCCTTGAAGACGGCCTGAAGAGAATCAATGTCCTGCCCCTTGGCGCCGCCGCCCTGGCCGGTACCGGTCTGCCCATTGACCGCGAATTTGTCGCCCGCGAACTCGGATTTCCAAAGGTGTCAGCCAACTCCATGGACACCGTGGCCGACCGTGATTTTATCATTGAGTTCTGCTCCACCTGTGCCATGATCCATATCCACCTCAGCCGCCTCTCGGAAGAGCTGGTGCTGTGGAGCTCGGAAGAGTTTAAATTTATCGAACTGGCCGACGCCTTCTGCACGGGGAGCTCCATCATGCCCCAGAAGAAGAACCCTGATATTCCCGAGCTCATCCGTGGCAAATCAGGTCGGGTGGTGGGTAATCTCATGGCCCTTCTCACCCTGCTCAAAGGGTTGCCCATGACCTATAATCGTGATCTTCAGGAAGACAAGGAACCCCTCTTTGACACCATCGATACGGTGGGCCAAAGCCTGGCCATCATGGCCGAACTCCTGGCCAATATGACCTTTTACACCGACCGCCTTGAACAGCTCACCAGCGGCGGCGGCTACATGACTGCCACGGATCTGGCCGATTATCTGGTCCGTAAAAATGTGCCCTTCCGGCAAGCCCACGCCATTGTCGGTGCAACCGTGGCGTACTGCATCAAAGAAAATAAAGGGCTCACCGCCCTCTCCCTGGCCGAACTGAACATGTTTTCCGACACCATCGAAGAGGATGTTTTTGCCGTTCTCTCGGTGCAGGGCTCGGTGAACAGCCGCCTCTCCCTTGGCGGTACCAGCCTCACCCGGGTGGAAGAGGCCTTGGCTGCAGCTGAAAAAAATCTTGGGTTGACGGCATGAAACGGCTCTCAGCCCTTGTGATCATCGGCAGCCTCCTCCTCTTTGTCGGCTGTGGCCGAAAAACACCGGCAATCCCGCCCCAGGCAGTCATCGCCGCAGCCATTACCGATCTGCGTTCTCAACTTGACGATCGGGCTGTGACCCTGACCTGGACGTACCCGCGCCTGTCGGAGAACGGTGCCCGTATCGAAAACATCCGCACCTTTATGGTCTATAAGGCGCAAATTCCGGCTGTCGACTATTGCAGCGGCTGTCCGGTGATATACGATCATGAGTTTGAGGTGAATGCCAGGTTGCTTGAGCCGGGTGACAAGGTTACTTTCCGCGACACCGAGCTTGAAGCAGGCAATTTCTACGTCTACATGGTCCGAGCAAATTCCGGCTGGCGTATTTTAAGTAAAGACTCCAACCGCATCGCATTCGCGCGCCAACAACCCTTACTGGCCCCTCAAGATGTTCAGGTCGACATCGGCGACAGCTCGCTTACCCTGTCTTGGTCTCCTGTAAAGACCAGAGCAGACGGCTCGCCAGTTACCGGCCTCCAGTATCAGGTCTATCGCAGCCAGGACAATACCAGTTTTCGCCCCCTTGGATTACCGGCTCCAGGCCTCTCGTATATCGATCCTGCAGTGAGCAATGGTCGTACCTATTTTTATCAGATCCGAGCCGTTCTTGCTGCCGGGGACATCATGACCTTAGGGAGTGCCAGCAAGACTGCCATCGGTGTCCCGGTTGACATGACACCGCCCGAGCCTCCGACAAACCTGAATACTGTCGTGCGCCCCGAAGGTCTACAGCTCCACTGGCGGGCTTCAGCCGCTGCCGATATCGCTGGCTATTACATATACCGCCGAGGTATGGATGCGGCCTGGCAACGTATTGCCACCACCCATGCCGGGGCCATCACCTATACCGATCTCAGCGAACTCCCCCCAGGGGTCTACAGCTATCAGGTAACAGCCTTTGACAAGGGTGCCCGTCGTAACGAATCCGCGCCATCACCTCCGGTGTCCTACACCAAACCTTAAAAACACTCACCTTAAGTTTGCCAAGATCATGAACCATTTCAACTATAAAAATACCCTGCTCCACTGTGAAGATGTGGCTATCACGGACATTGCCGCCCAAGTCGGCACCCCATTCTACCTGTACAGCAAAGCAACCTTAAGCCGCCATTTTCAGGCCTTTGACAGTTCTTTTTCTGTGCCCCATATCACCTGTTTTGCGGCTAAATCCTGCTCAAATATCGCCATTTTACATCTCTTTGCCACCTTGGGCGGCGGTACTGATATCGTGTCCGGCGGCGAGCTGTTCAGGGCGCTGACAGCCGGTGTCGCCCCCGGGAAAATCGTCTATTCCGGGGTGGGCAAGAGCCGTGACGAGCTGAAATACGGTTTGGAGTCGGGCATCCTTATGTTCAATGTCGAGTCCGAACAAGAGCTTGACGCCCTCCAGGAGGTCGCTTCTTCCCTTGGTGTTAAGGCCCCTGTTTCCTTCCGGGTTAATCCTGATGTCGACCCAAAAACACACGCCTATATCTCCACCGGCATGGCCAAGAACAAGTTTGGCGTGCCCATTGCCGATGCTCTCGCGGTTTACAAACGCGCCGCCTCCATGAAAAACATCGCCGTAGTGGGGGTCAGCTGCCATATCGGCTCCCAACTCACCGATGTCGCACCCTTTGTCGAGTCCCTGGCCAAGGTGAAAAAATTCATCCAGCGCCTGCAGGAGGCGAACTGCACCATCAAGTATCTTGATCTGGGCGGCGGCCTGGGCATTACCTATGACGCAGAAGAACCGCCAGCCCCCCTTGCCTATGCCCGAGCTCTGGAGCAGGAGCTGGGTGATCTTGGCTGCACCTTGATCCTGGAACCAGGAAGAGTTATAGTAGGCAACGCCGGTATTTTGGTGACCAAGGTGTTGTACACCAAACAGGGCGGCAAAAAATTTACCATCGTTGATGCCGGCATGAATGATCTGGCCCGCCCCAGCCTCTACGGCGCCTACCATGCCATTTTGCCGGTGGAGGATCGCGGGCAGGGCCGGGAGCTTGGCGATGTGGTTGGACCCATCTGCGAGAGCGGCGACTTTTTGGCCCGGGACAAAGAAGTGCCCATCAGCCGCCAGAATGATCTGCTGGCCGTGATGAGCGCCGGCGCCTACGGCTTTACCATGTCCTCAAATTACAACACCCGCCCTCGGGTGCCTGAGGTCCTGGTTGATGGCAGCACATTCCACATTATTCGTAAGCGCGAAACCCGTGAAATGATGATTGCCGGGGAAATGATTCCCACATAACGAGAATGTAAAGAAATATAGAAGGTAGAGGAGGTAAAGAAGAAGATAACCCATTCTTTATTTCTAGAATTCTTTACCTTCTTTAGCTTCTATTTAAAAAATGAACTTTCCTATTCCCTTTACCAAGATGAGCGGCACCGGCAATGACTTCATCATCATTGACCATCGCCAGCCCTTTTTAAAAGACCACGAGATCGCCGCCTTTGCCGCCAAGGTCTGTAAACGGATGTTCTCGGTGGGCGCCGACGGCCTGATCCTCATTGAAAATCATGCTGAAGCAAATTTTCAATGGCAGTTTTTTAACGGCGACGGTTCCCGGGCTGAGATGTGCGGCAATGGTGCCCGCTGTGCGGCCCGTTATGCCTACAGTAAGGGTATTGCCCCGGCCACCATGAGCTTTATGACCGTGGCCGGGCTGATCAGGGCCGAGGTGATTGGCGACCAGGTCAAGTTGGAGATGACGCCACCCATGGAGACCAGGCAGAACCTGATTCTCAACTTCGGCGGCGAAGAACGAACTATCCAGTTTTCCAACACCGGTGTTCCCCATGCCGTCTATTTTGTTGAGAGCAATGGCCAGACTCCGGTGAAGGAATGGGGTCGTGAACTCCGCATGCATCATCATTTCCAACCAGCTGGCACCAATGTTAATTTTGCGCAAATTACCGGGCCTTCATCCCTTAAGGTTCGCACCTATGAGCGTGGGGTGGAAGACGAGACCATGGCCTGCGGTACCGGTGCGGTGGCAGCCGCCCTGCTCGGCGGCTTGCTTGGCCATGTTTCTAGCCCGGTTTCGGTAACAAGCTCCGGCGGCGAAATTCTCACCATCTATTTTGATATCGTCGACCGGGAGAAAAATCTGGTGCGCGGCGTCTTTTTAGAAGGACCGGCCAGCTTTATATACGAGGGTGAACTCTACCAAGAGGCGCTTCGCTAAAAGAAACAACCTGAGGAGCGCGGTGCTCTTCCTAGAAAAATATCTGCTGCACATTTAAATTTTCAGGCCACTTGAAAGACTCTTATTTCAAAGGGGCCTTACAGAAAAAGATTTATACCAAGGAGAAGAGCTATGAACCCCTTTCGTGGAGCCTTTGTCGCCATAGTCACCCCGTTTATCGATGGTCAGCTGGACGAACAGGGCTTGAAGGATCTTATCGAGTTTCAGATTGCCAGTGGCACCCATGGTATCGTACCCTGCGGTACCACCGGTGAGTCGGCAACCATGAGTCACCAGGAGCACCACCGGGTGGTGGAACTGACCATTGCCACCGTGGCCGGTCGTGTACCGGTCTTAGCCGGCACCGGCTCCAACTCCACCTCCGAGACCATTGAGCTCACCAAACATGCCAAGGCTGCCGGTGCCGACGGTGCTTTGGTTATCACGCCTTATTACAACAAACCTTCCCAGGAAGGACTCTACCAGCACTTTAAGTCAGTGGCCGAGGCTGTGGACATCCCCATAATCCTCTACAATGTGCCGAGCCGCACCTCCATCGATTTGACCGCCGCCACCGTGGCCCGCTGTGCCCAGGTTGATAATATTGTTGGCATCAAGGAAGCCACTGCTGACATGAACAGGGCCTGTGATGTGATCAGCCGTTGTCCCGCTGATTTTGCGGTGCTGTCCGGTGATGACTTCACGGCCATGTCCCTGGTGCTTCTTGGTGGTACCGGTGTCATCTCGGTAACCTCCAACGTCAACCCCAAGGGCATGGCCGACCTGATGAACGCCGCCCTGGCAGGAGATGTCGCCCGGGCCCGGGCAATCCAGTACAAACTCTTCCCTCTCATGGGTGCCATGTTTTACGACACCAACCCGGTACCGGCCAAAAAAGCCTTGGAATTGATGGGCAAAATAAAGTCTGGTGCCCCACGTCAGCCCCTCTGGCACATGGGGAGTGACGCCCTGACCCGCATGACTGCTGTACTCGAGGCCCAGGGATTAATCTAAAATTTGAAGAATGCTGGATAAACTCGTGAGAGGTTCCTTCCTCCTCTTTTTTATTATGCATAGGTAAAAATCATGACAAAGGTAATTATTGCCGGCGCTGCCGGCAGGATGGGTCAACGTATCGGCTATATGGTCAACCAGAACCCCATGCTCACCCTGGTGGGCGGCTTTGAACAACCAGACAGCCCTGCCGTGGGCAAGGACATGGGCGAAGTGGGCGGTTATGGTACCGTGGGCGTTGCCATCTCAGGCAGCCTGGAAGAGATTATCGCACAAGGCGATGTGGTTATCGACTTCACCTTCCACGCCGCCACCATGGCCTTTGCCAAAATCTGCGCAGCCCATAATACCGCCATGGTCATTGGTACTACGGGCCTGAGCCAGGAAAATCTCGCTGATCTCCGCGCCCTGTCTGCCAAGATGGCCATTGTCCAGTCAGCCAATATGGCGGTGGGAGTCAACGTCATGTTCAAGATCGCTAAAAAAATCGCGGCCATCCTTGGCAACGACTATGACATGGAGATTGTTGAGGCCCATCACAACAAGAAAAAAGATGCCCCCAGCGGCACTGCTCTACGTCTGGGTGAGATGTTGGCTGAGGGTGTGGGCCGTGACCTCTCCAAGGTGGGAGTTTTCGAACGTAACGGTATTATCGGCGAGCGCTCCAAGTCCGAGATCGGTATCCAGACCATCCGTGGCGGAGATATTGTTGGCGAGCACACCATCTATTATTGCGGCCCCGGCGAACGCATTGAACTGACCCATCGGGCCCATAGCCGCGACAATTTTGCCCGCGGTGCCGCCCAGGCCGCGGCCTGGCTGTCCGGCAAAAAGACCGGTATGTTCACCATGTTTGATGTCCTGGGACTGGCCGATCTGTAATGTTCCGCCCCCTCAGCGGGTGGTGCCGTCACAAGAGAGCAATTTCAAGGGGTAAAAAAAGGCTATGGCCCTGGTATTTATCGGATTAGGCTCCAACCTTGGCCATGGCCTGCAAAACCTGCAACAGGCCTGGCAGCGCCTGGGCCAAACCAAGGGCGTCACCCTTTTGGGCCTCTCCTCACCTTACAAAACCGAACCTGTGGGGATAAGCACTGACCATTGGTTCACCAATGCCGTGGGGGTTCTGGAAACGACCCTTGTTGCCCATGAACTGCTCGCTGTCATGCTTGATATCGAAAAGGCCATGGGTCGGGACCGGAGCGCCGGCCATGACCGCAGTGTTGACCTGGATATCCTCTACTATGATGACCAGCTCATTCAGGATGCCGACCTGGAGGTTCCCCACCCAGGCATCAGCAGTCGACTCTTTGTTCTTGCCCCCCTGGTGGAGATAGCCCCAGACCATCTGCATCCCGGCACAGGTCTTACTTCCCGGCAGATGATGATGACTTTGCAGAGCACTGACCGCGTCGAAAAAACAAGGTGGAAATAAACCATGCATCCAATAAGAATCCTTATCCTGGCGGTCCTCTTCTACATCCTTTACCGTCTGCTTTTTGGCGGCAGTAAAAAGAGACAGGCCACCAGCCAGGTGCCACCGGAAATTCCAGTTCAGGACACCCTGTCAGAAGATCCGATTTGCCATACCTATGTGCCCCAAAGTCAATCGCTCTCTGTTGAGCACGACGGAAAAACGCATTATTTCTGCAGCGAAGAATGCCTCAATAAATTTACCAACCAGCAACAAAGGAGAGATTCATGAAATTTTTTATAGATACCGCCAATATTAATGAGATCAAAAAAGCCGTGGACATGGGCATGGTGGATGGCGTCACCACCAACCCCACCCTGATTTCCCGTGAGAACAAGCCTTTTGAAGAGATCATTAGCGAGATCGCCAAAATTGTTGACGGACCCATCAGCGCCGAGGTTATTTCCTTAGATAGCGCCGGTATGCTGAAAGAAGGCCGGGAACTTGCCAAGATCAGCGACAATATCGTCATCAAGGTTCCCATGACCACCGACGGCCTCAAGGCCACTAAGGCGTTCAGCGCTGAAGGTATCAAGACCAATGTCACCCTGGTTTTCTCAACAGCCCAGGCCTTGCTCGCCGCCAAGGCAGGTGCTTCCTTTGTCAGCCCTTTTGTCGGACGTCTCGATGATATTGCCCAGAACGGTATGGATCTGATCAGTGACATCATGACCATTTATGACAATTACGGCTATCAATCAGAGGTCATTGTGGCCAGCGTCAGAAGCCCCATGCATGTTATGGACGCAGCCCTGATCGGCGCTCATATCGCCACCATCCCCTTTAAGGTCATTGCCCAGCTTGCCAAACATCCCCTCACCGATCTCGGCATGGAAAGCTTCCTCAAAGACTGGGAAAAACGCCAGAAATAAGATTTTTTACCCGCATTTCAATGAGATAACAGATGAGGCTGGCACTAACAGTAACACGCTGCCCTTGCCAGCCTCATCTGCTATGATGAACTGCTCATGTTGCCTTGAAACATTTTTTTTGTTAAGGGAAACACGGAGTTGGCGGTTACCTGCAGAACAACACTTGCTCGATATTTTTAAAGTTACTAAAATAAACAAATGATGCGTCTTCGTTTCTTTCTCAATATAGGCCTCTGCCTGGCCCTGCTCTTATGCACAGCCGGTTCAGTTGCTGCCGAAATCTACACCTTCACTGACGCTAAGGGGACTGTGCATTTTTCCAATGCCCCCATCGACCCCCGTTTTAATGACAAGAATCAGGTGACGTATCTTCGTAAGTACCGTAAGCAGGCTGATATCCGCGAGTATGATTATTTTATCCGGGAATCCGCTGAGAAATATGAACTTGATCCCCATTTAGTCAAAGCAGTGGTAGATGCGGAATCAAACTTTGACAGTTACGCCGTTTCGCACCAAGGGGCGCGGGGCCTCATGCAGCTTATGCCCGCCACCGCCGGTGACCTGGAGGTAAAAAACAGCTTTAACGCCCGCCAGAATATCGACGGCGGTTGCCGCTATCTACGCCGGATGCTTGATATGTTTGAAGGGAATGTTCATCTGGCCCTGGCCGCCTATAATGCCGGACCATCCAACG
The DNA here is from genome assembly GCA_018822545.1 of Pseudomonadota bacterium. Lineage (GTDB taxonomy): Bacteria > Desulfobacterota > Desulfobulbia > Desulfobulbales > SURF-16 > BM506. The sequence goes on along the minus strand of JAHJKA010000071.1, from coordinate 21,706 downwards.
TTAAAAAGTACAACAGCATCCCACCTTTTGTAGAAACAAAAAAATATGTCCGCTCCGTTTTACAGAAATATAATACTTATAAAACCAATAAAATCACTCTGAACTAGCCGTGAGCCTCTCTCTTATTCCCAATCTTCTCACCGGCTTCCGCTTCATGGTGGTTCCCTTTCTGCTTTTTTGTCTGCACCCCGGTGTGGAAAACTGGCTGGCCCTTGTCGGGTTTGGCCTGTTTGTGCTGGCTGCTATCACCGATTATCTTGACGGCTTTTTGGCCCGGCGTTGGCAGGTCCAGACCTCCTTTGGCAAGTTAATGGATCCCCTGGCCGATAAGATTCTGATCACGGCTGTTCTGATCATGCTGATCCCCATGGGCAGATTGTCGGCTGTAGTCGCCTTTCTTATCCTGGCTAGAGAACTGATTATCACCGGCCTGCGCGGCGTGGCCGCTGCTTCTGGCCTGGTTATTGCCGCCAGCAACTTAGGAAAATGGAAGACCTTTATCCAGATTGTCGCCCTTTCCACCCTGATGTTTCCCCTAGGAATTATCCCCATCGACAACCTGCATGAAATCGGCCGGCTTATCCTCTACATCGCCCTGACCCTGACCCTGGTGTCCGGGGCTGACTATGTCCTGAAATTTTACAAACTTTACAGTCCTGCACACTAAGGCCACCGTCGCCTTGCAGATACAATTTTCATTGTTTACCTAATACCTTGACACCCCAACGATTCCTGTTCTATATTGACCAACGTTTCGCATATTTACATTCATAAGCCGGAGTGGTGAAATAGGTAGACGCACGGGACTCAAAATCCCGCGGGGGCAACCCCATGCCGGTTCGATCCCGGCCTCCGGTACCAGTCAAATTAAAAAAGGCGGTGGAGATACATTCTCCACCGCCTTTTTCTTTTGTCGAGCAGGAAAACCCCCTTAGCCAGCCCGCATTTCGTTGCGCGATAAAACACCTGGAAAAGTGACCTTGGGAACTGCAAGCGACAAGCAATTATCATTTACCTTCTCCTGCAATGCAGACCAGATGTCTTTAATTGCAGAAGTAGCCAGCGAGTCACTAAGCACCACAGGCTGCCCCTTTAGCTGCGCGGTGACCACGGCCGGATCAAAGGGAATTCGTCCTAAAATCTCCACATCCCTTTTCCGGCAATGATTGGCAAGTGCATCGGCCATCTGGGGGTTAAGATCCCACTTGTTGAGACACACAAAGGCCGCCACCTGAAAATGATCGGCCAGATCCAGGACCCGTTCCAGATCATGCCAGCCGGACAGCGTCGGTTCGGTCACCGCCACGATGATATCTGTCCCGGAGAGCGAGGCTATCACCGGACAACCGATGCCCGGCGCGCCATCCACTAATAGCAGCTCGGCCCCGATTTCTTCGGCCACCTGACGCGCCTGTCTTTTGACAAAGGACACCAGTTTCCCGGAGTTTTCCTCGCCGGCAAAGAGCTGAGCATGGACCAGGGGGCCATACTTGGTATCAGAGATATACCAGGTGCCGCAATGATTTTTGTCGAGATGGATGGCCTGTTCCGGACAAAAATAGGCACAGACACCACAACCCTCACAGGCCATGGTGTCAACTGTAGCACATTGAGCTACTTCGATGGCCTCAAACTGGCAGAGCTCCTGACACGTCCCGCATCCTATACATTTGTCGGCAACCACCCGGGCCTTGACCCCGGACCGGAACTCATTTTCAGAGCGATGTTCAGGGGTAAGAAGTAGATGAAGATCCGCCGCATCCACATCGCAATCAACCAGCACTTTGTTTTCAGCAAGACAGGCCAGGGAGCCAAGCAGAGTGGTTTTGCCGGTTCCGCCTTTGCCGCTTAAAACGACAATTTCTTTCATTGCACCAGCTCCTGTAATAGATTTTCAAGCGGTTTGCGCAGGGCAGGTCGGCTTTCGACCAAGGTCTCGCCACGGGCATAGCCTTCGGCAATAATGCGGTCAAAGGGGATCTTCATCATCACCGGGATATTTTCCACCTGGCACCATCTTTCAACCCGCTCATCGCCAAGATCAGCACGGTTAATAAGCACCCCACACGGCTTGGCAAAAGTTCTGAGCACCTGCACGGTAAGCTTCAGATCATGGAGACCAAAGGGGGTCGGCTCGGTGACCAAGAGGACAAAATCTGCATCACAAACCGACTCCACAAAAGGACACGAGGTGCCGGGCGGTGCGTCAATGATGACCAGGCTCTCCTTCCTGGCCTTTGTTTTGACTGCCTTGATCAAGGGAACGGCCATGGGCTCACCCACCCTGATCCGGCCATGGACAAAGTCGATATCTCCAACCTGCCCCCTTTCAACAACACCGATTTCCCGACTATCACGAACAATGGCATTGTCCTCGCAGACCAGAAAACAACCGAGACAGGAATGACAGAGTTCCGTAAAGGATATAATGGTCTGCCCAAACATGGTTATGGCGTTAAAACGGCAGATATTCCGACACTTGCCGCAGTAGGTGCAGTGATCGGTCAAAATACGAGGAATGGTCACCGTGTGCCTGATACTCTCTGTCAACTCAGGTTTGAGGAAGATATGACCATTGGGCTCCTCCACGTCACAGTCAAGAAACTGTACCGCGCTCCCGGCGCACAAGGCCAGACTGGTGGACACCGTGGTCTTACCCGTGCCACCCTTGCCACTGGCAACAGCTATCTGCATATTCTTCGCCCCTTAATTCCCAGGGCTTCGGCCCATACCTCTGCGGCCATGCCCTTTCCCCATACCAGTTCCACCACCCAACCCTTGCCCTCTGTTTCTGCTCCGGCAACCTGGTGTCTTCCCCCTGCCCTGAGTCAAGCCTTGATCTAACGGCGCCTGCTTCATGTTGGTGGCCCGAAACGCATCAAGGACCTCCTCCACCGTACCCTCGGCATCGGAAACCACTTGCATACCCGCCTTTTCCACAACCGCCATGGCCTTGGGACCCACCTTCCCTGTTATGATGACCTTGCATCCTTTTTGGGCCAGAAGGCCAGCCACTCTGATACCAGCGCCTTGGACAGCATCCTGCCCTTCACTATTTTCTATGACTTCCACCACTTCTTTCTTGTCCGTATCATAGACAAGTAAATAAGCGGCCCTGCCGAACAGAGGGTCAACCGCCGCCTTGATGTTAGGTCCTGTACTTGAAATCACTATTTTCATAAGCCTTACCTCCTGGACAAACATGTTTACCTACAACGCAAACCCAGTAATCTCCTGTTTTTAAGATTGAGACACCTCTCATCACTGCACATTACGCGCCACCCTTTGTGTTGAATTATTATGTCCTTTAATTTCATATATTTATCCATTAATGCAAATGATCACGGCTCCATAAACTTGCGCTCATGCAATTCCTTGCAGTATCTTTATTGCAAAAATGCAAATAAATGATGCTGCGGGTGCCATGTTTTCATTGGCCTGTCCAGCCAACCAGTCTTTACTTAAAGAGCACAGCAGCTTCTCCCTCAACTCTCTGCCGGTAACTCCCCTATGGATCATACAATTCCCCAGAAGACCGAGACCACTTTCAACATCACCTCTCTTAATTCTATTACTGATCCCGCCTTTACCGTGGATAAAGGGTTTAACATCACCTCCTTTAACCGGGCGGCAGAAAGCATTACCGGTTACAAACGCTGGGATGTGGTGGGGAAAAAATGCTATGACATCTTTCAGACCAATATCTGCCAATCTTCCTGTGCTCTCAAGCAAGCCATGCGTCTTGGCGAAAAAATTGTCAGCCACAATATCGCCCTGAAAAATGGCCTGGGCTTAGAGCTTCCTGTAATCGCTTATTCCACAGCGCTCTTTAATAGTGAGGGAGACTTTGTCGGCGGCGTGGAAACCTTCCACGAAACAGCAGAAATCTCGGCTCAACAATGCCACAACAATCTAAGCGCCAGTATCCTTGAGTCCATCGCCGATGGTGCCTTTTCCGTGGACCATGACTGGCTCATCACCTCTTTTAACAAAGCAGCGGAAGAGATAACCGGCATCCACCGCAGTGACGCCGTCGGCAAAAAATGCTACGAGGTATTCAAGGCCGATATCTGCACGTCCGCTTGCGCCTTAAAGCAATCCATTGAAACCGGCCGTGATGTTACCAACCTCAAGGTCACCATTCATGATGCTGAGGGCGACCCTATTCCCATTATGGTTACGACTTCAGTCCTGCGTAACGAAAAATTCGAGGTGATCGGCGGCGTGGAAACCTTCCGCGACATCTCGACCCTTGAAAAACTCCGGCGTGATATTTCACTCAGCGACAGTATCCTTGACTCCATTGCCGACGGCGCCTTTTCCGTCGATAAGGATTGGAACATCACCTCCTTTAACAAATCAGCTGAAGACATCACCGGCGTCCACAGATCCAAGGCCATTGGCAAGAAATGCTATGAGGTTTTCAAGGCCGATATCTGCAAATCCTCCTGCGCCCTGAAAAAATCCATGGACACAAGCCTGGATGGCCATGACATCAAGGTTACCATCGAGGATGTCGAAGGAGACAAGGTCCCCATCCGGGTGAACACCTGTGTGCTGCGTAATGATCAGGGGGAGATTATCGGCGGTGTGGAAACATTTCGTGACACCTCCACCATTGATAGCCTACGCAAGGAGCTGTCCTTAAGCGACTGTATTCTCAACTCCATCGGCGACGGTGCCTTTACGGTGGATAAAGACTGGTACATCACCTCCTTTAACTTGGCCGCCGAGCATATCACCGGCTTCAAGAGAAAAGAGGCCATCGGCAAGAAATGCTATGACATCTTCAAGGCCAATATCTGCAAAGAATCCTGCGCTCTCAAACAATCCATGGACAGCGGCGACGAGACTTCCAACCTCAAAGTCACCATTATCAATAAGAACGGTCGGCAGATTCCCATTAATGTCACCACCTCTGCTCTGCGTGACGAGGATGGTATTGCTCTAGGCGGGGTCGAGACTTTTCGTGACTGCTCGGCCCTTGAGTCTCTACGTAAGGAAATTACCGACAAATATAGCTTCCAGGACATTATCAGTAAGAATCACAGGATTAAGAATATCTTTGCCATCCTGCCTAATATCGCCAAAAGCGACAGCACCGTACTTATTGAGGGCCCCAGCGGTTCAGGCAAGGAGCTTTTTGCCAAGGCCATCCATACCCTGTCCGAGAGAGCGGGCAAGTATGTGGCCTTAAACTGCGCAGCCCTGCCCGACACCCTCCTGGAGTCAGAGCTTTTTGGCTATAAGAAAGGGGCTTTTACCGGCGCAAAGACCGACAAAATAGGTCGCTTTGCCTTGGCTGAAAAGGGCACCATTTTTCTTGATGAGATTGGCGACATTTCCCCGGCTCTGCAACTCAAACTCTTGCGTGTCCTCCAGGAAAAAGAATACGAACCCCTGGGTTCAAATACCACCGTCAAGGCCGATGTCCGGGTACTCGCCGCCACCAACAAAAACCTCCACCAACTTGCCAATGAGGGCATTTTTCGCGAAGATCTCTTCTTCAGGCTCAATGTGGTCAAGATTAATCTTCCCCCCTTGGCGGAAAGAAGGGAGGACATCCCCCTACTGGTTGATCATTTTATTCAAAAATTCAACAACTTAAAGCAAAAAAATGTCCAGTCTGCCTCTCCGGAAGTAGTCAGCATTCTTATGCGCCATGATTTCCCAGGCAATATCAGGGAACTTGAAAACATCATCGAATACTGCTTTGTCCTCTGCCATGGCGGCATCATTGATGTGGACTGCCTGCCCGATGGTCTCACCGCAGCTCTGCAGGAGGAGCCCTTAAAAATCATGGCCGGTGAAACAGCCACGCCTCTCTCCAACGCCGAAGCCGGCATTATCTTGGCCACCCTCCAGAAATTTGACGGCAACAGAGGCAAGACAGCCAGCCATCTCGGCATCGAAAAAACCACCCTATGGCGCAAGATGAAGAAATATCAGATTGATTTTCCCGTGGGTAAAAAAGGCTAACCGACCCCGTGCACTCCCTATGTGTTTTTGTGCGGTACTGAGTGCTCATCAAAAAAAGAGGCGTTGACCAAGATTGGTCAACGCCTCTTTTTTTTATACATTTTTTTACTTTTATTACTTTTTTAATGATGCTCCTCATAGCCGGTGAACATGGCCTTGAAATGGGCAAAGGGTGTATGGCCCAATGTGGCCAAATAGCAATGGGCAATGAGGAATGAGGCAAAGAAGAAAAAGAGAATGACATGGATGGTATCAATGATCTTGATGCCGCCCAGGAGGTTTACATAATCGGCATACCCCTTTACCCGCCACAAGAAGACTCCCGAGATCATTTGGGCGGGAAGCAACATGAACATCAACCCCAAATAGGCTTTTTGCTGCATAGCATTAAATTTGTTGTCCGGAGTCATCACATGGGGATTTGGCTCACCCTTAAAAATACCAAAACCGTAATACTTGGCCTGCCTGATCGCATCAGGCACAAAGGTGCGCAGATCAGGAAAATAGATCTTAATCTTCCCTGTTCCCAGATAATAACTCAGCCACAAGAAATAATCGGCTATCACGACAAACCCTACATAATTATGCAGGGTAATAGCATCTGGCAAGGGCATGATGCCCAGCATCTCGGCATAGCGGATTTGAAAGCCCGTCAATACCAGCGCCACAATGCCTGCGGCATGGATCCAGTGCCAGATTCGCACCGGTGCCGGGTGGATATATATAAGTTTTTCGCTCATCACAAAACCTCCTCTTATCTTTAAGTTTAGTTGTCTTTTTTGCGGCGCAAGGGGATGGTTACAATCCGGATGGTAAGATGACCGAGCACCCCACAGAGACCGCCACCAACTAGAATGATACCGATCAAGTCCAGGAGCTTTACCCTGGTTCCGGCATAGATGTAAAAATGCCTGAGGCTGTAACTCGCCAGAACCGACCGATCCACCTGGTGGTGGTCAACACTGCCGTCCTCCTTGGTCAAAACAATGGTTACGGCATCGAAATAGGCAGAGTCAGCGGTGTGACATTTTTCGCAGTTTCTTTCAGCTACCCCCCGGTTGACCTGGTGAGCACCAGGTGCCATCTCAGCCACCAGTTCAGCATGAAAAATCGCATGCACATTTTTCTGGCGCAGCATGAGCTCGAATATCTCAAACTCATCCTTACCGATGGTGCCATCCTTATTTGTATCGACCAAGGGCATGAACTGGTCATAGCGTATACCCAGAATTTTAAGGATATCTTCACCCTTGTAAAACTTGTTGGTGACCAGGTCGAAAAACTTCAGGTGGATATGGCGCGGAACCTCTGGGGCATGACAGACCGTACATTCCACAAAGGCGAAATGTTCCTCCTTCTTCGGCAGCCAGTCATGGCCCTGGTAGGGGTTATGACATTTGGCGCAAAAATTGTTTTCCCTATCGGCAACCGACGCTGCGGCCAGATGGGTGGTATAATGATAATCATGGCAGGCGTAGCAGGTCATGGTAATACCCTTGCTGCTGATTTTCGTATGCACACTGTTAGTAAAAGCGACCGCCTCTGCATCATGGCAGGATGCGCAGGCAACCTTGGCCAACTCTTTTTTATGGGGGACATCTTTGTCAAAGTCCAGCTCCTCGATATCGGCGTGACAGTCGACACATAAAATGCCATTTATATGGTGGACGGAATGGTTGAATTTTATGCCGTCAACAAAGAGCGAGCCATTGCCATGGCCACCATGTGTATTCTCCCTGGTCAAGCCTTCATCATTATGACAATCAAGACATGCTGAATTATCGATGGCCAAGGCAAGTGCCGGCCACAGCCAAAAGACGAAAACAAAACATAAGCTGAAAGGGCGTGGTGCTTTTTTAAGTATTTTCATTTCTTCAGGCTCTCCTTATATATTTGTTTGTAACCTTGATTTCTGAACCGTAATAATTCCTTATGTGTATACAATAGCAACTTGTATGCCACCGGTGTCTCTACCAAAAAAATGCTTTATTTTCAGTATATTATGCCAAAAACACCGTCTCAAACAACATTCATACGGTTGCAGTTACGCAACTGAAGCGCACCAGCATGGTTGCATTATTGCAACCATGCTCCTTGTTGTAGTCTTGTCTCTTGGCTGTTTTCAATTTCCCCGGAGCGGGGTGCCAAGAACGCCATGGAGGAGTAAAAGAGAAGCAGACTTCACAAAAAAAACGTAGAAAGAATCCCCGAGTTGAGCCTTATACGACGCACAAAATCGCGCACACGGCTTGAGAAATAAGAGTGCTGAAGATATCTTGCACTTTTACAGGACGATGAAACACGTGAGACATGCCTCACGTGTTTCAAGTAAACGTGTGGTGAAATGGGGGGGGCGCCTCGCAGCTTTCCATACCATCTGGTTATATATGCACGACAGGAGTGCAATACACTGAAAACCATTCCGGGGGAGCTTCTGAACTAAAATCCGAAGACAGCTGAAATCCAGGAAAGGCCAAGGCCAATAAGTCCATCACTGTTAAGGAGACCGGAGGCCAGACATGTTAGTCCCCAGAGCCCAATGAGGCTCGCCAGGGCGATAACAACGGTGATGCCGGCAAGGCTCATATCGTCATCGATATTGGCTCGATGCGGACTTCCTTCAAAGGCTGCATGATTATGTTTAATTTTAGTGCCTGCAAGTTCCATCATGACCGTCAACTCCATCTATTTGTATATTGAATCTCAATTCTTGCCCGCACCGCCTTGCCAGAGCAACGGCGCGGGAACTGCAAGTTCTGTTAAACAGCTCTCTGCTTCATCACCTTATGCCCCTCATGGACCTCGGCAGGTTTCTCTTCAGTGGCGAGTTTCCCATCAATGTTATATCCCACCATGCCATAGTAAGATCCCCAGATGGCCGCATTTACCAGGCTAATGGTCACAAGCTGAGAAGCAGAAAGCAGAACACCGGGCTCCATGCCGCCGAAGCTGACCAGGAAAAAATAGCCGACAGATCCATGAATCAGGTTACCGACAACCCCCACAAGCCCCAGCGCCTTGCCGATGATGGGGACATAGGTGAATTCAATGAGTCCCATACTCACCGGCGCAATCACCAAGCCGGTTGCAAATCCAGATAGTAACCATCTCCGGCGCGGCATGAACATTTTGGTCAGATTAAAAACAGAAAGCGGGATGATTGCTAAAAGTATCAAGTATTGAGTCATGACCTTTCCTCCTCGAAAAAGGGTTTATATATCGTAACAAAGCAATTTTATAAGCAGGGCCAATCCTCTCCGCATACCCACCATATGGTGAGAGGTTACATTTATGAATTGCAGCTACTGTGCCAACACCCTTTATTTCGAACTAATGCATGTAAAATCAGCGTGTTAGAAGTTTTTGTCGCTCCCGCATGCCCTCCAAACCATTGCGTCTTTGCAATATCAACTTCTCCCCAAAGTTGCATTTATGCAACATGGCCCCCCTCTTGGCCATCACCATGGGTACCAGTTCGGAATCTTCCATCTGTCGGAGGCAGATCAATTCCCAGAGTCTTAATCTTCCTGAAAAAGGTACTCTTATGGATACCGAGGAAACGGGCAGTGGCTGCGCGGTTGTTGTTATTTCTGTGCAAGGCCGCCATGATCGTTTGCACCTCACAGACCTTGACAGCCCTGTCCATACTGCCTGTCGCCTGAGCCAAAAGGCGAAGATCCTGAAATGTTTCAACCCCGCCAACAACCTTATGCTTGCAATTTCGCAATACAGCGGCCGAGACACTCACCGGAACCTGCTGACCATGGTTGTTGACGATAAAGGCCTGACCCACCACACTGGGAATGTCACCGTCAAAGGCGTTTTTCAAGGGACAATTTTCCTCGCAGAGGCTGGAGCGAAAGACTTCATAGCACAAATGCCCTAAGGCATCGCGCCGCGATTTCCCGGATATCTTTTCAGCCCCCCTGTTAAAGGAAGTAATGCGCCAGGCACTATCCACCGTAAAAACAGCTTCCGCCAAACTCTCCAGAATATCCTCATGGGAGATATCACGGTTTCCATCCTTCATAGAATATATCTCGCTGCCTTTTCTTTGGTTATGACCAGCAGGGCTCAAATAGAAATGTCTGGCCCCTGTTGCTCGCAAGCTGCCCCGAAAAAAACATTGCGTAATTGCAAACCGAACTCGTTTCGTTACGATCAAGAAATAAAAAAGCGGTTATCCACTCTGGAGCCAGCTGGAGAAAACCGCTTTTTTTATGGACATGTAACTCGTAATGGTTCCTGAATTGCCTCTTGCTCATGTGCATCCATGCCTTCATGCGCAGAGTGAACTTCACCTGTTTTTATAAATATTTTTCGCTGTGTTTGAGTTTTGCGCCGACGGCAACAACAGCATATTTCCTCTCCACTTTTTTTGAGAATCTCCGGTCCATCCTCAAGCCCACCAAACCGTAGTAAGACGTCCAGATAACAGCATTTATCATATTCATAAGGGCGAGCTGCGAGGTGGTGAGAACCATGCCGGGTTCAAACGTGCCGATGGCTCCGAGAAAGAAATAGCCCACTGATCCATGAATCATATTAAAGGCAGCGCCGACAAGACCAAGCACATTACCGATAATCGGAATCAGGGCATAGTCAACGAGCCCCTGACTCACCGGGGCGATAACCATGCCGGCTGCAAGTCCGGTCAAGAGCCACAGCCGACGGGGAGCATACATTTTACAAAGGTGAAAGCAGCTGATAGGAATAATCGCTAAGAAAATCAGGTAATGGCTCATGATCATTCTCCTGTGGCAATGGTTCGTCTTAGAATCCTTCTATAAAGAGATGCTCTCTCTTTATCTTTGCGCCTATCTACCTATATACACTTTGTGTGCCACGTTCTTCTTTTACAAATTAGCTATTTAATTTCGATAAGTTACCTGCAAACAGCAACGATCAAAAAAATTGCCCGCCTTGCGCCCATGCAATCCTGCCACCCACCATTGATTGCATTATTGCAACCATGCCTGCAACATTACCGCATCACAGAAATTAGCATGGCAACTGTGAATGGTTGGCAGTTCCGGGTGGGTAAGGAGAGCTGGTCTGAAAAATCAGTACAGGTCGTTAAGTGAAAATGTCGCTCCAATCTGTTAAATTAACTCTAACACAGAAAGGAGCAAAACATGACAAAGAGACCACGGAGAAATCATTCATCGTCATTCAAGGCCAAGGTCGCGATTGAGGCGATCAAGGGTGAACAGACGCTGGCGGAATTAGCTCAGCGTTTTGACGTCCATCCGAACCAGATCACGGACTGGAAAAAACAACTGCTTGATAATGCCGATGATGTTTTTGAAAAAAACCCAAAAATAAAGCAAGGAGCGGGTGAGGATGAATTGCATGCCAAGATCGGCCAACTCACCATGGAAAACGATTTTTTATCCAAAGCGCTCGGGCGTATAAACGTCCCGAGCGCAAGACGATGATTAACGATAAATATGCCCTGCCGATAACCAAACAGTGCAAGATTCTCGATTTGTCCCGATCAAGCCTGTATTACCAGCCGGCGCCCATTAGCGAATACGAGTTGACCATGATGTCGCTGATGGATGAGATTCATCTTCGCTATCCTTTTTACGGTAGCCGTCGGATTCGAGACGAGCTTGAGGACAACGGTTTTCATGGTAGCCGTGGTCGGGTCAGCAACCTTATGAAGAAGATGGGAATTGAGGCCCTGTATCGCAAGCCGCGCCTTTCCAAGCCACACCCAGGCCACAAGGTTTATCCGTATCTGCTACGCGACATGGATATTAACCGGGCCAACCAGGTATGGGCCACTGATATCACGTATATTCCGCTGTCCAAGGGGTATGTGTATCTGGTGGCTATTATGGATTGGGCAAGCCGAAGGGTCCTTTCATGGCGACTATCGAACACCTTGGACACATCGTTCTGTCTTGATGCCTTGGAAGAGGCGATTAAACAGTTTGGCTGTCCTGATATTTTCAACTCCGACCAAGGTAGCCAGTTCACCTCGGAAGCCTTCACTGCCAAGCTTAAAGAGCACGGGATCAAGATCAGCATGGACGGTCGAGGGTGCTGGCGGGATAATGTTTTTATTGAACGGCTTTGGAGGAGTGTTAAATATGAGGAGGTTTATCTAAAGGCCTACGACTCAATTACAATTGCACGAGAGGAAATCAAAACCTATTTTACGTTCTACAATAAACAGCGCCGTCACCAGAGTCTTGGCAAGAAATTCCCTGATGATGTTTATTGGGAGACACTGCCGCAGAAAGTCGCGGCATAAACAGGAGCGACATTCCACTTATAAAAAGTGATTTCCTGTCCAGACAAACCAGACCACAGCTAGGTTGAAAGAAGGCGAGAAAGAAAGGCAAAGTGGAGGGTGTGACGAAAACATCCAAGAAAAGCATAAAGATTTTACATAGAATTAGGCAAAGGCCGCATGAGCCTCATCCCTTGTGAGCGTTACGGATATGCGCAACCCCACGCATATCCGGCACATGTCACAGAATGACTTTTGGCTGAGAGATTACAAACCCAAGTTTGTAAAGAAGCGTTGCAATTGTGCAAGAACAAGTCAGTGGTCAGCGGATAAAGGTATCTTCAACCACAAAGGGCGTTGAGCGGATACCAATGCTTCTCTTCTTTACCCAGAGCCGCATCATGGGCAGAGCCTCACCCTCCATATTGACCGTGGTCCCCACCTCTTCGACAAAGGAAATATCCTTGGCAAGAAACTCATAATAGAAGGTGTTGCTGCTGAAGGGGTCGGTGACCAGGATGACCTTATCCGGGTCATGATAATGCATTTGGGGGGTGCCAGTAAAGGCCACATGGGTTTCACGAAGCTGGGTTTTGTTCTTTGGTTTTGAGTAGGCCTGAAGGGCAAACTCCTTCACGCCTTCCGGGAAATTTCTAAGGGGCATGTTGTTCACCATTTCTTTGATTAACTGCAAAGCCTGTTCATACCCCTATGTTGCCTTGCTCCTGCGCCAAGAGTCAAAGGAAAAATGCGCCTCCGGCATATGTCGTGTACCTTTCATAGTGGAGCCGTTTTTTCAACCCTTCAGGAGCTCATCTGTTTTAGCAGCCATGATAAAGTCATTTTTATGCAGACCCTTTATCTTATGCGACCACCAGGAGACCTCAACGCTGCCCCACTCGGTGAGCAGGGCCGGATGGTGCCCGGCAGCCTCGGCAATTTCTCCCACCCTATTGGTAAAAGCCAACGCCTGGACAAAGTTTTTAAATGTATAGCGGCGTATCAAACGCTGCATGCCTTCCACCTCAACAATGCGCCACTCTGGAATCTGGGGAAGAAACTCCTCAACCTCTTTGGCAGTTGCCACCGGCGCCCCAATTTTGCAAGCCTCACAGCTTGCCTGTGTCAAAAATTGCATGGCAGACCTCCCTATTTCAAGAAAAAACGAAAACTCAATGCGAGCTTATAAGCAATCCAAAAAAATAAGTATCTCCACGGAAATTACAAGAAAAAAGGCGACAGAGATTTCTCTCTGCCGCCGGGGTATCCCCTGTCAAAATCCAGGGGTTCTATCCTTTACATAGTTTTCTACTGGTTCTATTCCTTGAGCAAGGTATCAACAGTAAAAATCACCGGCACCCCCCAATCGTTTCTCTCCGTCCACTTATCCTGAGCTGCCGCACTAACACTGCTGCTTGCTGCTGTGACCTCTTCCCCGAAGGTAATGGTGACGGTTACGTCGTCATCAAGCAAGGACAGGGTGGCAAGCAAGCCGTCATCGATAAGATCTTCCGCCGCACTCACCGAATCGGTGGTGATTATTGTGCTCCCCATATCATCATCAAATACCAGATCAGCATGGGGGGTGTCAGCAACCATTGCATCGATCATCGCGTAGATCTCTGGATCAACGATATCTTCTGCAGGATGATGGGCAAGGGCAGGGCTGGCCGCAAGGGCCAGACAGAGGGCAAAGGTCGTTACAATTTTTTTCATGGGACATCTCCTCTTTTAAAGAAAGAATGCTCCCCGCGGTCAGCTTGTCAGTTTGCCTTACGCGGTGGACACGAAAAGACAGTGGAAACTGGGCCACAAAACATGTGCTTCGAAGGATCGTGCCCGGCCAAACTCCAAACTGCCTACCATGCCTCTATAACGATCTTGAGTAAAATTCGGTTGCATGAATTACAAAAAAAACCCGCATCCTTGCAGGGATGCGGGGTCAAAGAAAATCCCATGGGGCGATGGGAATTTCAATCTCTTATGATAGCGCTTTTATTCATCAACCATTTTTTGTTTGGCCTTTTGTTTGGCGCTGTCTTTTTCCAGTTCTGAATCCCGATAGCGCTCACGATCACGATCACGATCTTGGTCACCAAGCTTGTCACCATTCTTCTTGTACTCATGCTGGTACTCATAGCGGTTTTGATTCTGGATTTCATTGTTACCGTAGCCGTCATTAGACCCGTGGCTAGAACTACCACCCCGGGCACCGCCGAAATTGCCGCCGCCACTGCCACCTCCCCGTGCCATGGCTTCAGAGGCCAGCAGGGTCAAACTACACAACATAAGTACGGCAACCATCTTTTTCTTACTCATACCATTCTCCTTAGAACTCATTGTTTAATAAGCTCTTATTTTAATAGTTATACATTTCCAAACTCGGTCTTCCTGTGTAGGAACTCGCACGCCTCATATCTTGTTTTTGTTGATGCAGTGCAACAAAGGTCGGACAGGTACAAAATTGCCAGCCGTCGGCCTCAAATCGATAAGAGCATGAAGCCAGCGGTTCCCTGTTTTTAAGAAGCACCATCGTATTATTCCCCTCTTCTACCTGGCAGTGTGCGGGATTGACACACTCGCCTGTTTTCAAACAGGCGAAGGCGGAGGAACATTTACTGCTTTGCAGCATGACCAGAGATGATACATAATAGCCCATGATAGAAGCCTCCCTCTCTGTCTGATAAGCCGTTTTTTTTGGCTTTGGTTTACTAAATAAACGCTCAGTGGGCCAAAAGGGTTCCTTGTCTCTCCAGCTTTTTTAAAATTTTTCTAAAACATCCATATCTCTTATTTTTCTCCATTCTCAGGGAACCATTGCACAGGTTTGGTCGTTATGAATATAAGTTTTATGGAAAAAGTAATGAGTTTCATACATTCTTTCAGCAAAACTGCTGACTTTGAATCGATTGTACGACCGCATATGCTGCGGCTCTACCGCGTGGCATATCGTCTTACCGGCAATAGCACTGACGCCGAAGATCTGGTCCAGGATGTCCTGGTCAAACTCTATCCCAAAGAACGCCAATTGCTGGCAATTGAAACGCTTGGGCCATGGCTCGCCAAGGTTCTTTATCGCACCTTCCTTGACCAGCAGCGCCGGAATAAACGATCGCCTCTGCATCTTGTGGCCAAAGGCGCAAACATGGATGCGGACATCCTGGATTTCATTGCCAGCCCGCAAGCAGGGCCGGAGGAAGGGACTGAACAGAAGGAAACTCATCGACGCCTGCAGGCCGCCATCAACTCTTTAAACCCTGACCAACGCCATCTCTGCTTGCTATATTATGTTGAGGGCTACACCCTGGCCGAACTCGAGGAAATTCTCGACACCCCGCTGGGCACTTTGAAGTCACGAATCCACAGGTCCAGGGACGCATTACGAAATTTTCTTAACCAGGGAACCATTTCCTCCGAGTAACCGTTATGGAAGCAAGAGGTTAAACACTATGAATTGCCAACAAGCACTTAAGAATATCGATGCGTTCCTGGGGAGATCACTAAACAGCATGGACGTCGCTGCGTTCAAGCGACATCTCGCCAGCTGCCCCGCTTGTCAGGAAAAATTCCACCAAGAAAAAGAACTGCTGGCCGCCCTGCGCAGCCTGCCCGTGCCGCCGCCAAGCAAGGATTTTGTCAACCGTACCTTTGCCATGGCCAGAAGCAGGCATCAAAAAATACGCGCCAAACAGACCATCCCCTACTGGGGAGGTGCTCTAGCGGCATGTCTGGCCCTCTGGTTCATGGTGGTCGCGCCTTTCAGCCAGATATCTCCCCCTGGGCTGCCGATTCAACAGGCCATCAAGATCCAGCTCAACGAACAACGCCTTGTACAGGTTGTTGTTGATGCCCCCCGCGATATGCTCAAGGCTGATGTTGTTATTGATCTACCACCCCAGCTCGAGTTGGCAGGCTTTCCGGGCCAACGAGAAATTCGCTGGAATACCAATCTCCGCAAAGGTAAAAACCTGCTCAATTTACCCCTGATTGCTAAAAGCGAAGGCATTGCCGAGCTTATTACCCATATAAACCATGAAAACAAGAGCAAAGAGCTCTCCCTGGTCATGGATATTTCCCATGACGAATTAACCCAAACAGAACGTTCTCCGAGCCGAACCGCCTGAGCCGTGAGTGACTTTTTTTTACGAGGTGTTGCCATGAAATACATTATCGCGCTTTTCCCTGCTCTCCTTCTGATGCTTGCCGTGGAAACAACCCTGGCAGCAAATTTTCCAGCCACCGCGGAAGTGATGGTCCTGGCCAATAATACGGTGGAGCTTGATGTCACCATGCAAATGCTTGATGAGAATGCCGAATCCTCATCTGACATCATCAATGTCATTGAACTTCCCGTGCAGGCAATGCACCAGGAACGACTCAGAAACGAGCGCCGGATCCGCCAAGATGGTGATGCCAGTCCGCTCCGCCAGGAGCATGGTTCCCCTGCTTCTATTCAGGGTGAAATCATGAACGAGGTCCATGACGCCCAGCAGGATGCTGCAGATGCCAAGGGCAAAGCCTTGGATGAGATGGGTCAAAAAAAGGGCCGTTAGCCGCGCCTTTGTAAAAAAAGCAGCCCATCCCCACCGCCACCAGCACCTGAATACAGTTCGGGGCTGGTGGTTGTGGCGTTTTGTCGCACTCCGATGTAGCCATTGCAAAGTACTCCTCAAGCTGTAACAATCGAAGGTGTGCCACCAGCAGGCCTTCGCCGAGGAAATAACTAATTTGCAATATACCCTGGAACCCAATCAGCTCTTTTGTAGGCGCCCTGCCTTGTTCTGGCTCGGCCTCTTGCTGTTGTGTCACCTGGTCATCCCCGAAGCACTGCGTGCCGACAATCTGCCGGCATCCTCTTTTTTTCAGGCTGGCCAGAAATCCTTTCAGGCCCAAGATTATGAACAGGCCTTGGGCCTTTTCAAACAGGCCCAGGCCGCCGGCCTGGATAAACCGGCCCTGTTTTACAATATCGGCGTTTGCGCCTATAAGCTTGGCCACTATGAAGAGGCCACCAAGGCGTTCCTGCACACGGCAACATTTCCCAAGATGGCAGCCCTTGCCTATTATAATTTAGCCGTGGTGGCCGAGAAACAAGATGATCAGGACGCAGCCCTATCCTGGTTGCACAAGGTGACCACCACCGAGCCACGGGATGAAAAACTGGTCCTCCTGGCCCAAACCGCCTTAAGCCGCATTCGCAGCCGGCAGGAACTTTCCGGCCAATGGACACGCTATGTAGCCTTAGATTTTGGTTATGATGACAATGTTGCCTTGGTTGACTATGACGACCTGGGATTAACCAGCGATGAGGAAGATAGCTTTACCGACATCTTTGCCTTCATCCGCAGCCCGCTTCTAGGAAAATCAGCCAGCCAGGGCCCTTACCTGCAAGGAAGCCTGTCTTGGCGCGATTACACCAAACTCCATGAGTATGATTCTGGGTCGCTGCAGATGGAAGGCCGCTATCGCAAGAATGCCAAAGGCTTTCGCCTTGAAAGTGGCGCCGGTTACAGCTATCTGTCCTGGGACGGCGCTGGGTACTCGCAAAGCCCCCTATTCAGCCTGCATGCCAAGCATTCCCTGGGCGACGCCTCTTCCTACGGCCTGCACTATGAGGCCAAATACTATGATATTCTTGACTCCGACTATGATTACCAACGTGGCTGGCAGCACAGGGCCTCAGCGGATTTTATCACTCAATCCGAGCTCTACCGCCTGCTCATCGGGTACAGCCTGGAAGAAAATGATCGCCACGATAAAGAATCATCACCGCGCCGCCACCTCCTCCATGCCGCCTTTGAACTTCATCTGATTGACCACCTTGCCATAACCGTTGCCGCGAGTTATCGTGACAGCAACTATGATCCATCCGGCATCGATGACCGTAACGAGGATCGCTACGAAATGTCCCTGCGTCTTGGCTATTCCCTGTCAAATCACTGGGAGCTCACCGCTCTCGCCAGCCGGACAATAAATATCTCCACGGCCCCCCTTTATGATTACAGGAGAACGATGACGAGCCTTTCCCTTGGCTATAACTTCTAAACTAACGCCAAAATCACCCTTCTCTTTACATCTTCCTACCAAATACTTTATAAACTGTAGAAGTCCATTGCGCCCGTAGCTCAGCTGGATAGAGCATCGGCCTTCGAAGCCGAGAGTCGCTGGTTCGAATCCAGCCGGGCGCACCATATTTATATATAAATTCAATATCTTATCTGTTCTTAAATTTTTTCCTGTATTTAGAAAAACACCGCTTTTTGCTTACAAGTGTCCCACCATTGTCCCATGAGTACCCACCATATCACTTAGTGTCATTCTAAAATAATTTCCTAGCTGCCCCTCTACTGTCCCACCCGGACTCAAGTGAAAGCAATCCTTAATTGATGTGGGCTCATAAATGACTCCCGGGATACCCAGCAAACAGAGTCGGCAGTTCAATATCATAGCTAATTTTTCAAGTTCTGAAGATATTCCACCAGCTCATACATTTGGGTTGACGGCATATCTGTTCCGGCAATTTCGCAATGCCTAGCGACTTTTTTGGCATTTTCAATGGCTGTTGCTATTAGATCTTTGGTGGCATTGTATGTGTCATTGTCACCTTTTTGGTAGCCAGGCATGTAGGCCTTGAGGTCAGAAATAACCTTGGCACAAATCGAACCATGGGGCACAGCAAAAGGTTTAGTTGTGTATTTGTAATGGAGCAGTATCCAGAACTCGA
Source organism: Pseudomonadota bacterium (assembly GCA_018822545.1). Taxonomy (GTDB): domain Bacteria; phylum Desulfobacterota; class Desulfobulbia; order Desulfobulbales; family SURF-16; genus BM506. The sequence goes on along the minus strand of JAHJKA010000071.1, from coordinate 2,762 downwards.
AACAGGGCACTGAAGTGGTTGCCAGAATACGGTGTCCCTTGCCTATGTTAGCTCGATTGATAATATCAAGGGCTTCAAAATAGGTTGTGTGCTGGTCTTTATCAAAAACACAATAGACCCTGTCATATCCTTTTTCTTGCCTGTATTCCTTCAGGGCAAAGTCGACAATAGTGCGTGGGGATGATCCAGCCGTGTTCTTTAGAACTTTAATGTTGGCGGTGTTAAGCTGTAGGTTATCAATCAGAGCCCTGAGATAGTTGGGCTCTGATTTTGCCCCCTCACAGACGATAAGGACCATCTCATACTGAGCCCTCTTCGCGTGCCTCCTCTTTAAAGAGGCAGTATCCCGAGCCTTCTTTTTGTTAAACAACTGATCACTTTTTCCCATCAGAATTTCACCTCGCCAATATATGGCAAGGCTCCGTAACGCCCCTGCAGGTAGCCTTTCTCAAGCGCCTCATTTTTACGAGGGTGGAAGTCTGTTAATGGGTAAAGTTGTGTGGCGGAACCTTCGTCTTTTTCCATGAACCAAATCTGGTCTCGCCGCAAAATATTTGAGTCCAGAATTGATGTGTCATGGGTGGAAAAAATAAGCTGCCCGTTTTGTTTGTTAGTTTCAGGGTTATGGATCAGTTTGAGTAGATAGCGAACTAAATGCGGATGAAAGCTGTTATCCAGCTCATCAACAACTAAAACCCGGCCATTATGCAAGACATCTAGCCAAGGAGCCGCATAGGCAAAGAGCTTCCGCGTTCCATCTGATTCCTCCTTTAGGGGAAATAAAACAGAATCACCAGAGTCACTAATGCGATGCTTGAAAAATACTTCTTTAATTGATTTTCCCTGCAAATCCTTACGGATGACATTTTGCAACTCCTCGGGGACTCCAGGAGGAAATTTGAAAGTTTCGAGTTTCTTTTCTTTGACTTCAATCTCATCTACCTGAATATCTGCACCTTGCAAGAATTGTAAGATATCCCCGCACTGATTCTCATCTTCACAGGTTTCAGCTGTAAAACCAGGAGGAATGAGCTCCCCATGCGAGATAGTAACCAATTTTTTAAACCATGTGAAAACTGGCTTTAGTTGTTCACTATTCAGCTGGACAGCGGTAGACAGAAATAAGGCGTTCGATCGCGTAGCATCCTGCCATGTTTTTTTGGGGCCGAGAAGTTTTGCTCCCAAATACCATTCTTCTTTTTGCTTTTTGGGATCATAAGATCGCTCAAACCAGCGTTGAGCCCTGTTGCCAGGAAAGGTGAACAGCCACTCGTGAGTTACTCGTTCCCTTGTGGTCTCAAAACCATACTGGTAGCGGATATCATCTTGGATAAAAACAACCTCAAACTCACTCGCTTGAGTAGGGCCCTGGGAGTGCAGAAGAAAAGGCGTGCAATTGATGCCTTCTCCTTCCTGGCTTTCTTTGGATGAAGACAAAACAAACTCTTGCATGAATTTAAGAGCAGCAACCAGGTTGCTCTTCCCGCCGCCATTGGGTCCATATACAACAGCTGATCTAAGCAACCGGGGAAACCCTTGAAAAGGAGGCTCAAAACTATTCTCCTCCTGCAAATCCTTTGTTGGCCCAGCGGCCATACTCAAGGTCTGGGTCTCCCAAAATGAGCGGTAATTTCTAACACTAAATTCAATCAGCATAACAGCTTCCTATTGTTGTTCTGTCTTAACGGATAAAACGCATAAAGATACTCAAAACAAGACTCTTTTCTAATTATAAACACTTTTTTGCATAAAAAGTGTATTTTTTCAACTGAAAATAGAAAATTAGCCTTGCCTTTTACAAGAACCCTACTTACTTTGGGAGCTAGGTGGACGGGTAGGTATACTTCATGTTGCGTGTTGTATTACTTGGTCGCCCATATATGGGGTTTTTGAAGAGGAAAAATTAAATTCAAGAAAGGAGAAAAAAGAAAGGAGAAAAAATGGCAAAAGGAAAGAATCAACATGTCGTGAAACATCCAGTGGATACCAAGTGGATACCGGGGACATTGGATACCGGGGATACCGGGGACATAATACTAATTACTTGGGCGTCCTGCTGGTTTTGGTCGTAAATTACGGCCTGTTATTTTTTCTACGGTGTCAAAAAATGCATCTGTTCCGCAAGGGCGACCGGTACGGCTTTTTTGTTTTATTTCGTCAAACAAGTCCGAATCTACCCCCAAGAAATCCTGCCAGTTTGTTATGTCTGCAAGGAGAGGTGAATCTGTAACAAGTGGATCAGTATTTACCATACCGCTATGAAATGCCGCACTAGACCATTGGTACTCCCATGGCTTCGAAACCATTTTTGCCTTTACCGGATTTCTCTCTACGTACCGTACAGCCGCATGAAGATACAGGCCTGTTTGCACTGGGCATGAAGAGAACCGACCCTGAAACAAGTAGCCTCTGACATTTTTTCTAAAATTTATCATGCGCGTATAAAGTCGGTGCGCTTCACCAATAGCACGGGCCAAGCTCTCAGGCTCAGTGGGAATAGCAATTAGGTGAACATGGTTTGTCATAAGACAATAAGAGATACTCTCCAGGCCAAATCGTTCTGATTGAGTCTGCAGCAAGTGCAAGTATTCATGTCGATCGTCATCATGATAAAAAATGTCCATGGAGCGGACTCCACGCTGTATTATGTGGTGTGGGTAGCCAGGGGCCACCACTCTTTTCATTCGTGCCATGCAGTACATTATGGCACGAAGCTACCTCTTGATCAATGATAAATTGGTATTATGTCCCCGGATTTTCCA
>JAHJKA010000070.1 GCA_018822545.1 Pseudomonadota bacterium | reverse complement strand
GGCTGGTCAGGATTTCGGTGAAGCGCAGGAGCAGCGGCATACCTAAACCCCGCTCCTTAACCCCCTCCATGATCTTATAGAGGCTGACCCCTTCCTTATTCACCCCGGGCCGGGGATGAACATGGACCTCACCCTTCTCAGAGACACTGAAGTAACCGGATGACCAGTCATGGATTCCGTAGAGTTCTGCTGAATCCTTATAATTCCATGGTTTTAAATTTTTTCTATGCAATGCTCTTCTCTCTTTGGCAAGGGGCTAGGACAACCGCCCTTTAAAATCTTCATAGCCGAACTCTTTGACCAGCTGCAACTCACCGTTCTTCCGCCAGATGGCGATGGACGGCAGGCCCACCCCGTTAAAGGTATTGGTCTTGACCATGGTATAATGAATCATATCTGTAAAAACAAGACGCTGGCCGATGGTAAGCGGCGCCGCAAAACTGTAATCGCCGATAACATCGCCGGCCAGGCAGGAAGGGCCGCCCAGCCGGTAGGTATGAGCCTTGGCCCCGGGCAGGCCCGCCCCGACAATCTCGGCCCGATAGGGCATCTCAAGAACATCGGGCATATGGGTGGCCGCCGACACATCGAGGATGGCGATATCCATGCCGTTGCGAACCAGGTCAACCACCTCGCCCACCAGGGTGCCGGTCTGATAACTGATGGCCTCACCGGGCTCCAGATAGAGCTGCACACCGTAACGGTCTCTGACCTCGATAAGGAGCTTGACCAACCCGGCCACATCGTAACCCGGCTTGGTAATATGATGCCCCCCACCAAAATTGAGCCACTCCATACCCGCCATAAAGGGGCCGAAATGCTCTTCAAAGGCGGCCACCGTGCGGGCCAGGGGGGCAAACTCCTGCTCACATAAGGTATGAAAATGTAAGCCCGAAAGCCCTGCAAGCTCGTCAACTTTAAACTCGGCCAGGGTCACGCCAAGGCGTGAACCCGGCGCACAGGGGTCATAGATGGCCACCGCGCCTTCGCTATGCTCAGGGTTGATACGCATGCCAAATTTGGTGTGCGGATAATCGGCCGCCTGATTCCGGAAGCGTTGCCACTGGGAAAAGGAATTAAAAATCAGGTGATCGGACAATTGCGCCAATGTGGCAAAATCATGCTCCTTGATGGCCGGACAAAAGGTATGCACCTCTTTGCCCATCTCTTCCCAGGCCAGACGGGCCTCGTTGAGGCCGCTTGCCGCGGCCCCAAAGAGATAATCCCCCACCTGGTCAAAAACACTGAACATGGCAAAGGCCTTGAGGGCCAAAAGAATTTTGGCACCGCTCTGGGCCTGAACATCGGCCAGGATCTCCAGATTGGCCAGCAAGCGCTCCTCCTCCAGGACAAAACAGGGGCTGGGTACCAGCTCCTGGTATGGCCGGGCCAGATCATGCATCGGCAGGGTCCATCTCCAAAACGGTCCAGGGCAGACCATGGTTGTTAAGGGCATCCATGAAGGGCGCCGCCTCAAACTCCTCCATATTAAAAACACCCTTACCCTGCCACTTGCCCTGGAGCATCATCATGGCACCGATCATGGCCGGCACGCCGGTGGTGTAGCTCACCGCCTGGGAATTAACCTCAGCCCAACACTCCTCATGGTCGCAGATATTATAGATGTAGACCTGGCGCGGCTTGCCGTCCTTAATACCCTTGATCAGGCAACCGATATTGGTCTTGCCCTTGGTGCGCGGTCCCAGGGAGGCAGGATCCGGCAGCAGGGTCTTTAAAAACTGCAGGGGCACGATCTTGTGGCCGTCATGCTCCACCTCGTCAATCCGGGTCATGCCGACATTCTGGAGAACACGGAGATGGGTGAGGTAGGATTCGCCGAAGGTCATGAAGAAACGGATGCGCTTTAACCCCTTGAGATGTTTGACCAGGGACTCCATCTCCTCGTGGTAGAGGAGATAGCTTGCCTTGACACCCACCTCGGGGTAGTCATGGTCGATCCTGACGCTGAGGGGCTCAGTCTCCAGCCACTTGCCTTCCTGCCAGTAGCGGCCCTTAGCAGTCACCTCGCGGATATTGATCTCCGGATTGAAGTTGGTGGCAAAGGGATAGCCATGGTCGCCGGCATTACAGTCAAGGATGTCGACATAATGAATCTCGTCAAAGAGGTTCTGCTGGGCATAGGCGCAAAAGACGTTGGTGACCCCCGGGTCAAATCCACTGCCCAAAAGCGCCATGAGGCCAGCCTTTTGAAAACGGTCATGGAGAGCCCACTGCTCTTTATACTCAAAATGGGCCGTATCAGGATGCTCGTAATTGGCTGTATCAAGATAATGGACACCGGTCTCTAAACAGGCCTCCATAATGGTGAGATCCTGATAGGGTAAGGCCACATTGATGACAAGCTGCGGCTTGACCTCATGAATCAGGGTAACAAGTTCCGGGACGTTATCGGCATCAACCTGCCGGATGGCGATATCACCCAGGCCCTTGTCGGCAATCTCCTTTTTGATCTGCTCACAGCGGCCCAGAGTTCTGCTGGCCAGGACAATATCAGCGAAGACTTCCCGCACCTGGGCACATTTATGAGCAACCACCCGCCCGACACCGCCGGCACCGATTAGCAACACTTTTGCCATTTTATTCCCCCGTTACTGTCTCAAGCAGCAATACTTCACCGCGTTCATTGTCATGCGTATGCCACCTTGGCTTTGCGAGCCGGACCTGGCCGCAATGGTGACACCTTCGCGTTTAGCAAATTAGATGCCATACTTATACCCCCTGTTGTCAAGGGCTCATGAAATCACTCCCGACAAAAAGGAACTCACAATTCCTCTTTTTATTGTTCGTGAAAATCATTCATGCTATAGCAAGAGATAATCAGCCCTGAAACAGCCTATACCATAGCAAGGGACAAAAAGAGAACTCCAAGTTCCGCCAACATGAAAACAGGAATAAAAAATTCCTGTTTTTTATTTAAATAGCCCTACCCTCACTAAAAAAAAAGAGCAGCCATGCAAAATATTCTGGTGATCAGCCGCGACAAGGACATCACAGCCATCTTCGAGGAAAGCTGCGCCGAAGAGTGCCGCCTCGTTTTTGTCTCTTCCGTAGATGAGGGTATTGACAGCCTGAAGTCAAAGCGCAGCGAGCTTGTCTTTCTCGACATGGATATCCTCAGCGACGCTGCCCGCTCCAGTGGCTACAAAGCAGTCTTGCAATCCTTCTGGCTCATTGCCCCCAGCCTGGAAATCGTCATCATGACCAGCCGGAAAATGCTGCGTGAGGCCGTCCAGGCCGTCAAACTTGGGGCAGGTGACTACATCACCTATCCCATCCTGGCTGATGAGATCAGGTTGGTGGCCGCCAGCCTTCACCAGTCCCAAAAGGTGCAGTCAGAGCTTGATTACCTACGCGACCAATTCTGGGATCAGGAATCCCTGGATGTCGTGCGCACCAAGTGTCCGGCCATGAAAAAGGTCTTTGCCGACGTGCGCTCCGTGTCCCCCACTCGGAGCACCGTGCTGCTCACCGGCGAGACCGGCACCGGTAAGGGGGTGCTGGCCAAGGTTATCCACAAGCACAGTAACCGCAAAAACAGCCAGTTTATCAGCGTCCATTGCGGCGCCATCCCCGACACCCTGCTGGAAAGCGAACTCTTTGGCCATGAAAAAGGCGCCTTCACCGGCGCCATCAAAAGAAAACTGGGCAAATTCGAGATCGCCCAGGGCGGCACCATCTTCCTCGACGAGATTGCCACCATCACTCCCTCCGCTCAGATCAAACTCCTCCAGGTCCTCCAGGACGGTGTGTTTCAAAGGGTGGGAGGCGAAGAGGACATCCAGGCCAATGTCAGGATCATTGCCGCCACCAATGTTGATCTAAAAAAACTCTGCGACGAGCATGTCTTCCGCAGCGATCTCTACTACCGCCTCAACGTCTTCCCCCTTGAGTTACCGCCCCTGCGCCAGCGGAAAGAAGACATCCCGCGCCTGGTGGAGTTTTTTATCGACCAGCTCAACAGATTCCACAGCAAGGAGATCTACGCCATCCACCCCCAGGTCACCCAGGCCTTCCTCAACTATTCCTGGCCGGGTAATATCAGAGAGCTTGAAAACATCATGGAACGCGCTTACATCCTGGAAAGATCGACCATGATGATGCCTGAAAGTTTCCCGGCCGAACTCTTTACGGTCCCAGACTCCCTGCCCCGAATGCCCATGGACACCAACCGTACCCTGGCCGAGGCCCGCCGTCATGCCGTAGAGGAGGTGGAGCTTTGCTATCTAAAGGAAATCCTGGATGCAAACCAGGGGAGGATCAAAAAAAGTGCGGAAGCCGCCGGCATCACCAGCCGCCAGCTCCATAAACTGATGACCAAATACGGCCTGCGCAAGGAAGAGTTCAAACAGCGGTAGATAAACGCTTACATCTTTCACCACAGAGACACAAAGGCACGGAGAGAAAAACTTTGTGCCTTTGTGTCTCTATGGTGAAAAAATAAAATCAATCACGCTGTCCAGCTTGGCATGAACCAACGGCCTTACAGCGGCAGAAGCCATCAAAAATCGATAGAGATACTATATACCCCTTCTTCCAGGGAGTTCTGGACCTTGTAGCCGGAGTTGTTGAAGATGGCCTGCATCCTTTTGTTTTCCCTGAGAACCTCGGCG
>JAHJKA010000069.1 GCA_018822545.1 Pseudomonadota bacterium | reverse complement strand
TGACCTGAAAATCACCAAGGAGACGAAGACGATCCTTGTCAAAAAGAAAGGCCTTGGCAAAGACGTCCTTGTCAAAATAGGTGGTGGTGGTCAGGTCCTGTTTGGTGGCCAGCAGCTCCAGGACCTGATGGGCGATAATGCCGAATTCAAAGGCCCCGACATATTCGCCGTTATAAAAGATTGGTTCCACCACCCGGAAGAAAGGCCCGTAACGGCCGATTTCAAAGCCGGAGGTGGGTTCGTGGACGCGGTTCACAAATGCGATCATGGGACGGACCAGGGTGAGGTCATCGTCGTAGAAATCAGGCTTGTGAACCCGCAGAAAGGTTCTGCCATCGGGAAGATGGAAATGCATGACCTTGAAAAATGTGTTTTCCCGGCGCAGGGCCTCGTATTTGGGCAGGGATAATTGCAGGAGTAATTGGCGGTCGCGGGCCGCAAAGGCCGCCACTATTTTTGGGGAGGTGACCACGAGGTTTTTGATGCGGTTACGGTAGGGGGCGAAGGAAAAGATCTCCATGGTGGTGATGGAGGACTGCAGTTCGACCTCAGCCGCCTTGATTTGATTGTCCAGGATGTGGGCGTGCTGCCGCGTACCCTGCCAGACCAGGGAGATGGCCAGGAAGGTGATGATAAGACTGACGATGAGAGTCGCTTTATGTTTTTGGTTCATTCCGCCCCGGAGTCTGCTTTGCAGTAGAGCAAGCTGACCATGCTCTGCTGTCACGTTAGCTGCGAAAAAGCCTGAAATAGTATCCGAACAAATATGTGTTTTTGTCAAGAGTTCCGGTGGTGAAAGACCACCGGCGCTGGTTTTTCAGAGGAACCGGGAGGAGGGGTGCTTATTGCTCGGCAAGCCAGGCGGTGAGGCTTTTGAGGGCCTGTCGGCTGCGGAAGGCGGCCTTTTCCATCTTGGAGATGCGGGAGCGGCGGCGGCCCTTGTTGGGCAGCGGCGGCAGCTCCGGCAGGCTGGCCCGGAAGCTTTTTTTGTCAAAGTCGGGGAAAAGGCTGTAGTTGACGTTTGAGGGCTGGAAATGCTTGCTGAGGGGTTCGGTGAGATGGCGGATCAGGGCGCCGTGGGCCGTGTCGGCCGGTGGGATTAGGAGGGGCTGGCCAAGGACGAGGCGGGCGGCGTTACGACCGGCCAGAATGCCCATGGCCGTTGATTCCACATAACCCTCCACGCCGCTGATCTGGCCGGCCAGCAGGATGTGGGGGTGTTTTTTGAGCTGTAAGGTGGCCTGCAGCACCTCGGGCGCGCAGACAAAGGTGTTGCGGTGGATGGAGCCCAGACGGGTAAATTCAGCATGCTCCATACCGGGGATGAGGCGGAACACCTCTTTCTGGGCCGGGTAGGTGAGTTTGGTCTGGAAACCCACCATGTTGTAATCACTGCCCTCACGGTTTTCCATGCGCAGTTGCACCACGGCGTAAGGGTCGCGGCCGGTGTGGGGATCAGGCAGGCCCACTGGTTTCATGGGTCCGAAGCGCAGGGTGTCGTCACCGCGCTCAAGCATGATCTCAATGGGCAGACAGCCCTCGAAATATTTTTGCTTCTCAAAACTTTTCAAGGGCACCTTGTCGGCGGCGGCAAGGGCCGTGATAAAGCGCTGGTATTTCTCCGCCGTGAAGGGGCAGTTGAGATAATCGCCGGGGCCGTCATCATAGCGGGAGGCCTGGTAGATGATGTCGCGGTTCAGGGAGTCGGCCGCGACAATGGGGGCGATGGCGTCGTAAAAGGCCAGGTGCTCGGCGCCGGTATGGCGAGCCAGATCAGCGGCCAGATCGCTTGCCGTCAAGGGTCCGGAAGCGAGAATGGTGATGCCGGATGCGGGCAGCGCCTTGATCTCCTGGCGGATGACAGTGATCAGGGGATGGTCGGTGATTTTCTTGGTGATGGCTGCGGCAAATTTCTGGCGGTCCACAGCCAGGGCCTTGCCGGCCGGCACCTTGGTTTCTTCAGCCATCTGCATGAGCAAGGAATCAAGCAGGCGCATCTCTTCTTTCAGCAGACCCACGGCCGAGGCCGGGTCATTGGAGCGAAAGGAGTTGGAACAGACCAGCTCACCGAGATCAGGCGATTCGTGGGCCGGGCTATATACCTCAGGCTTCATGTCATACAGGGTGACATGGACGCCAAGATTTGCCGCCTGCCAGGCGGCCTCACAGCCAGCCAGGCCGCCGCCAATGATGGTGATGGAAGAAGTGGTCATGGGTACACTGCCTTAAAATGACAAAGGC
>JAHJKA010000068.1 GCA_018822545.1 Pseudomonadota bacterium | reverse complement strand
TGATCTGGGCACCACGCACCTTGAGGCTTCCCTTCTTGATCTGTTGACTGGCGATGTCCTGGCCCAGGCCAATATTGCCAACGGTCAGATTGAATATGGCACAGATATTCTCACCAGAATCCATTTTGCCGCCACCGCTGGCGGGCTACAGACCCTGCATCAGGCCGTTATTTCCGGTATCAATACCCTCTTCGACCAGCTGAGCGCTAAGGTCAATATCGCTCCTCAAGACATCCGTGCCCTTGCCGTTTCCGGCAACACCACCATGGTTCATTTTTTGCTCAAGGTTGATCCTGCCACTCTTTGCCGCGAGCCCTATATCCCTCTGGTCAATAGTCCCGATGTCTGCCATGGAACTGATCTTGGTCTGGCCATGGATGGCTGGGCGCCGATCTGGATCATGCCCAGTGTGGGCAGTTATTTCGGCGGCGATCTCATCGCCGGGATCATTGCCAGTGATCTTGATGAACGAGCTGGAACGGCCATGCTCATTGATGTGGGCACCAATGCCGAGGTGGTTCTCGGCAACAGGGAATGGCTTATTGCCTGTGCCGGGGCTGCTGGCCCGGCCCTAGAAGGTGGTATAGCAAAAATGGGCATGCGGGCCGGACCTGGGGCCATTGATAAGGTCCGTATCGATCCGACCACTGGTCGCCTGTTCTATGAAACCCTGGGGGGGGACAAGCCGAAAGGCCTCTGCGGTTCCGGTATTATCGACCTGGTCGCCTGCCTCTATCTGGCCCGGATGATTGACGTGCGTGGCAAATTTCAGCAGAAGTTTACCGGGGAACGTCTCATCATGGGGCCAGATGGCGCGGCATTTGTTGTAGTCCCAGGCGAGGAGGCTGCTGATGGTCAAGCCGTCACTTTTACCCAGGTTGATCTTGATGCCATGATGCGCTCCAAGGCGGCGATGTATTCCATTTTGACCACTCTAATCGCCCAGGTTGGTCTCGCTTTCACCGACCTGGAACAGATTTTTGTGGCTGGTTCCTTTGGCAAACATATTGATCCCCGTCAGGCTATTACCTTGGGAATGATGCCTGATTTGCCTCTTGAGGTGTTTACGCCCATCGGGAACAGCTCCCTGGCCGGGGCGGAGAAGGTGTTGCGCAGTCGGCAGAGTCGAGGGCGCTGCCTGGAGCTGCCAAACAAAATAACCTACCTTGAGCTCAACGTTAATCAGGAGTTCATGATACGCTTTTCTGGCTGCCGCTTTATCCCCCATACCGATCCATCTCTTTTTCCCTCGGTCCCGGTGTTCTCAGAGTAAAAAAACATCTGCACCGCCAATAGCACGGGGAGATGGGCAAGTGCACAATATGTGGTTGCTCATGTGTTTTTTTTGTTAAAAAAAACATTTGAAAAGAGGAGGAAACAGGTTAGGGTAAACCTGTAATTTTTCATAAGTGTTATAGGATCAAGTGGCTTCTTCTAAGGGTTTGTTTCCTCGTCAGAAGTGGCCTGCCAAGGCGGGTAAATGGATTTTTTGATGGTGGAAGAAATGTCGGTAAAGCTTGATGAAAAATCTGGCGACGCACCACAGTCTTTATCTCAAAAGTTGAAGGAATATCGTGGGCGGATCAGCGATTATTTTTTTCGACTTAATATCGTCCGTAAACTTCTCCTCGGCTATCTTCCCCTTTGTTTTCTCCTGGCCATTTTTGCCATTCTTGGGCTCATGAGCTTTACCACCTTGAATCAGCTTAACAGCTCCATTGTTGAAACAGACATACCTCTGATGAATATCGCTGATCAGATGACGGATGATATTGTAGAGCTGGAGTTGTATGCCAAGCGGTATGCAATTTTGAAGGATGCCGAAACTCTGGAAATATTTAGGCAGCGGCAGGATGATTTTCAGACACGCCTTTCTTCGATTGCTTTTCTCCCTGAAGATCGCGAAGTTCCGGCCACGCTCCTCCTTGAAAAACAGAAGATCTACCATCAGTTTCTCAAGGACTATTTTATTGTATCCACTGCGAATCCCAACGACAAAAACACCGTTGATCAGCTTTTGCGCCTCAGGCAGGATGAGGTGCTGAAGCATATCCAACAGATCAAAGAGATTGCCCGTCAGGATCAACTGGACAAAGCAATGATGTCGGCCGCCATGGGTAAAAATGCCTTTAATGCCGCTGTCATGGTGTGCTGGATTGGCCTTGTGGTGTCGATGCTTGCCGCCTTTGTCGTTACCCGCAATATTGCCCGCACTATTCGCAAACTGCAAAAGGCCACAGAGGAAATGGCAGCCGGTAATTTCGAGTATGATCCTGATGTCAAAAATACCGATGAGCTTGGCGATCTTGCCCAGGCATTTCGCCATATGGGCAACCGCCTCAAGGTCCTGGAAACTGCCTGTCGGGATGCCAGTCCTCTTACTGGCCTGCCGGGCGGGATAAGTATCGATCGGGCCGTTGATGCCATCCTCGCTCAGGGTGGCGCCCTTTCTTTTTGTCTCTTTGATATCGATTCATTTAAGGCCTTTAATGATTGTTATGGGTATTCCAGGGGCAACAGGGTTATTGAAGCGGCAGCGAATATTATTAAGACTGTGGTGCAGGAACAAGGCGCAAAGGATGATTTTGTCGGCCACATCGGTGGTGATGATTTTGTGTTGCTTTGTAAACATTATAGATTCCGGCCTCTCTGCGAGGAGATTCTCGCCCGTTTTGATCATGACATACTGAAATTCTACGACAAGAATGATCGTGACACGGGTTTTATAGAGACTGAAAACAGACAGGGGGTTTTGATGACATTTCCTGTCGCCAGCCTTTCTGTGGCCGTAGTTACCAATGAAAAACGTCCATTGTCAGGTCACTTGCAAGTCGGAGAGATCGTTGCTGATGTGAAAAAAGCAGCCAAGAAGAAAAAAGGCAGTGCCATAGTGGTTGATACCCGTCTTGTGGCTTGATTTATGGGCTCTTTTACGTTGATTATTTTTCTTGAGCAGTTGCTATTTATAGAGGTTGTTTCCTGATGATGGTTTTCTTACAGAGCACGGTCTACCCCCTTGTTTTGGCGCTGGCTGTTATTTTCTCTCTGAGTGGCTGTTTTGCTGGAAAGACAAATAAGAGCAGCCTGTTATCTACTGAGGGAGGTATGCCGTTTGTCAATGGCGCTAAGGACGCAGCCTTTTATCAGCATGAAACGAAGAAGTGGCAGACAATGCTTGAAGTGACGGCTGATCCTCAAAAAAAGGCTGAGGCCCATCTTCATCTTGCCACTCTTTTTCTTGCCCAGGACAATCCAAGAAAAGATTATCATACGGGCTATGTTGAATTAACCCAGGCAACCACGATCTGGCCTGATCTTACCAGCAATCTGGAAATAACAAGTTGGCTTGAGCTCTTGAACCACCTTGAAGACGAGGAGCAAAGGGTTACGAATGATATTGCCGCTCTCGAAAGTACAGTGGCCCGGATCAAGGATCAGAATGCCACCCAGCGACAAGAACTTGTCAAACTGCGTGAAACCTTAGATACCTTGACAAGGTTGGAATTAAGCGTGGAAAGAAAACGCCGCTCCTTGAGATGATGTTCGTGAAAAATGTCACACCCTGAAATCTCTTTTTGGACCTTTTGAACTGTAAATAGTTGTTATCTGGCGGATGTCTTTCTTTCGCCACTTCTGCCAAGAATATGGTTTCTTATCTTTCCCTTGCTTTTCCGATTTGCCGATTTGTATGATTGAAAAGGATTGTGTGGTTTAAGGCATGACTGTCAGGCATTTGTAAACCATCTGACCATGGGCTGTGCGCATTTCTTGAACAGCTAGAGGTCGTCGGCCTTATTTCGTCCGGGCGTTTTTTGAAGCGCTCGAGATATTTTATTTGATTCATCATGTTGGAATTATGGAGAGTCGGCTGCAATGAGTGAAGAAAAACCGAGTTTGATAACCTGTGTCGTTCAACGGGGCGAGGCTGATAAGGTGGTGGATGCAGCTTTGGATGCCGGGGCAGAAGGTGCGACAATCTATTTTGGTCGGGGGCGTGGCGTTAGAGAGCGGATGGGTTTTCTTGGTCGGTTTGTCAAACCGGAGAAAGAGGTCATCCTTATTATCACCCGGCAAGATCAGACTGATGCCGTCTTTGAAGCAGTCCAGCAGACAGCCCGCCTAACGGAACAAGGTACTGGTTTTGCATTCCTCCATAAGATTGATCGTGCCATTGGCTTTTTGCCCTGACGATCACCTTACGAAAGAGCTGATAAAAAACATGTTCATTCATCTCGTGATACTTGGCGTTACTTTGGGGTTTAGTGCCGCCTATAATATTGATGTGGCAGGTTGGTATGAGGTGTCTGCCAGCTATTTGGTCGATGCCCAGGTAGGAATTTGTGTGCAGGCCTTAATCGGCAGTTGCGTGTTGGTTCTGATCTCGCTGGTCATGGCCCAGATGAATGCCTACTCCCTGATGCTGCCATTGGCCAGATTGCTTTTAGAGATCAGCCTGTTCGGGGTCAGTCTGGTTGCGTTTGGGGCCCTCTATTTTTCCTGGGTTTTATTGAAAAATGCCTGGCTTGATCTGGGGGTGGTGGCCATTGCCCCCTTTTTTGGCGTTGTCGCTGCCGCCTGCGCCCTTTATCTCTTCGATTTCAACTATCCCTATAAGCAGAAAATTCTGGGCTATCTCATTCTGACGGCCTTCTCCCTGGCTCTCGTCTTTGTCCGCGTCATGTAGTTCTTTTGGTACTAAAAGTATAAGGCACAGTTACACAGTTTCTCCAGATGGGATGTTGGCGGAAGGGAAGTTTTCCATGCGCCTCCACGGCTCGATAATACAGTTGCGGCCGATTTTTGTGTGGGATGGGATAGTAGCGTCTTTGCCCACCAGGGTAATACCGGTGTAGAGATGGGACGGGAATTTTTTGTTTGGGGTGTTCTTATCCTTGCCACAGCCCACGGTCGCTCCTTTTCCCACCTGCACCCGCTTGTCAAGGATGGCGAGATCGACAATGGCATTTTGCGCCACGGTCACATCATGAAAAAGAATGGAGTTTCGGACCGTTGCTCCTTTTGCCACTTTGACACCGGGGGAGAGAACTGAGTTGTATACCTCGCCTTCAATGACACAACCCGCGGAGATCATGGAGCTCTGAACCTTGCAGCCACCTAGGAAACGGGTGGGTGGCCTGTCGGCGCTGGTGTTGACGCTTGACTCAATATTTGGTCTGATTCCCCAGCTTTCCGGGGAGATTCCTGAATTATCATCCAAGATGTCCATGTTGGCCTGCCAGTATGACTGGATGGTTCCCACATCACGCCAGTAATCATGAAAAGGGTAGGCAAAGACGTCATCGCGCTCAATGGCTTTGGGAATGAGGTGCATGCCAAAGTCGACTTCATCGCGGTCTTCAGCGAGGAGATTGAGCAGGTATTCGGTATCAAAGACATAGATACCCATGGATGCCAGATTGGTGCGGGGCACCTTAGGTTTTTCTTCCCACTCGACGATCCGGCCGTCCTCATTGGTGATCCCCGCCCCAAACTGATGGATATCCTCTTGCGGCACCACCATCATGGCCACAGTGACATCAGCTTTTTTTCGGCGGTGAAAGGCCAGCATGTCATCAAGATCCATGCGGTAGATGTGATCGCCTGAGAGGATAACGACCTCTTTAGAAGGATGGGCCTTGATGAAATCGATATTCTGGCGTACCGCATCTGCGGTGCCTTTATACCAGTCTGAATCATGGGAGCCGGTGCGTGGCGGTAGAATCTTGATGCCGCGGCTCCGACCGATAAAGTCCCAGGCTTCACCGCCACCCAGGTGGCGCATAAGGCTCAGTGGTTTATACTGGGTCAGAACGCCGATCTGCGAAAGACCTGAGTTCATGACGTTGGAGAGGCTGAAGTCAATAATCCGGTAGATGCCGCCAAAGGGGACTGCGGGTTTTGCCCGTGTCTGCACCAGGTTGTTTAAGCGACTGCCTGCACCACCGGCAAGCAGGAGTACCAGTGTTTTGTCGTTGCCTGTCATCGTACCACCTCGCCGGAGGCAATATGTCTGTCAAGTTTGGTCTGGGCAACATTGGGATAGATCGTGCAGTTGTCGCCAATAATGATTTCATCAGGGAAATAATTATTCCAACCCAAGACGGTGACATTCTCTCCGCCTACGCCGCCACACTTGCCGATCTGCACGTCGTTGCCCATGGTGACATTGACATCGCTGATGATTTTCTCAATGCGTGAATCGCGGCCCACGACATTATTAAAAAAAAGAATGGAGTCTTTGACAACGGCGCCTTTTTTGACATGGACACCGGGAAAGATGATGGAGTGCTCCACCGCACCGTCAATGATACAACCATTATAAATAAGGCTGTCTTCAATTCTGGCCTGGCTTCCTACCTTCAAGGGCTGACAGGCACGGATGTCACGGTGTTCAAGATTGGTGCGAATGCCATACTGCTCAAGTTTTATTTTTGGGTCGGGTCCCAGAAGATCCATGTTGGTCTGCCAATATTCAGCAATGGTTCGACTGTAGCCCCAGTAATCATGGAACTTATAGCCATATATTTTGCGTTTTTCAGTCATCATGCGCGGGATAATGTCGCGGCCGAATTCAAAGGATTCATCCTCCCTGGCATTGGCGGTGAGGACCTCATGTAGCACCTTAGGCTTAAAGCAGAAAATAGTCATGGAGACCCAGTTGAAGGTGGGATCAACGGGTTTTTCCGCATATTGCAGAATGCGGCCGCCACGATCAGCATCCTCATCGTCGATATCGGCAACACCGAAGCGCTTGCATTTGTCAAAAGGGACCTTAAGGCAGGCAATGGTCACATCTGCCTGTTTCTCGCGGTGATAGGCGATCATGTCCCTATAATCCATATTATAAATATGGTCGCCGGAGAGAATGAGTACCTCGTCTGGGTCGTGATGCTCGATAAAGTCGGAATTCTGAAAAACGGCGTCGGCAGAGCCCTTGTACCAGGAGGTGTTGCCATAGCCAGTGGAGGGCGGCAGGATGGAAACGCCACGATATTTACCGATCATGTCCCAGGCGGCGCCGATGCCGATATGATTAATGAGGGAAAAGCTGCGATATTGGCTGAGAATGGCAACCTGTTCCAGCCCGGAGTTCATCAGGTTGCTTAAGGGGAAATCGATAACCCTGGCAAAACCGCCAAAGGGAACTGCTGATTTTGGCCGATAATGGGTGAGAACGTTCAGTTCATCAACCCTGCCACCGGCTAAGATCATGGCAAGAGTCCGTGGCTTCAGTTTCATGAACACCTCTGGTTAAAAAAAGGAAAGAAAAAAAACAAAACCGACAAAAGAGCATTGCCTGGCTTGCTGTATCTATGCCTTTACTACAGGTGACGCCGGGTAAGCCTTCTAAGAATCTGGGTGGTAAAATCCTGGTCCTGCTTGTCGAGGTTTTTGAGGGGAACCTCAGCCCGTGCTGCCTCGCGATGACCTCCAGCGGAGCCAATCTCGCCAAAGGCTTTTTTGGCCAGCACACCGGCATTCTTACGATAGCCGTCACAGCGGAAGATGACCACCAGGCGCTCGCCATGGATGCCGGAGATAAATACCCAGGAAACCTGATGAACACGGTTGAGGAAATCTGCAATAATAACCAGGATGTCTGGATTGAAAACTCGGCCGACATGGGCATAGAGTCTATTGTTGCTGACCTTCATGGTCTCGAAGGCGGTCTTGAAATAGTTTAACTCAGAAAGGCGTAATTCGGAAAGCTCGATTTTACGCACCAGGTTCTGGTTGGCAATATTAAAGAGATAGCGAAACGAGATGGCATCGGCAAGCTTCGCCTTTTTTTCAAAATTATGGGTGTCCACCTTGATGGCATAAAAGAGAGCGGTGGCCAGGGAAACCGACGGTTTGATCCCAGCGGCGCGCAGATATTCCACCATCATGGAGGCGGTTGCGCCATAGTCGGGTCGGATATCGACAAGGGTGGCGCGCCAATCGCCGGTGATCGGGTGGTGATCAATGATCGCATCAAAAGTGATGTCCTCAAAAGAAGGATTATGGGACGGCTGGGAGTCAAGGACAATGAATTTCGTGTATTCATTTTTGTTGATAGACTTTACGCGCTCAGCCTGGATCTTGAGGAGATCCATCATGGCAATATTGCTTAACCGCCTAATTTCGTTAGGGTAAACAATAGAGACTTTCTTGGTCCTAAAGCGCAAGAGACGGCGCGCAGCCATAGCACTGGCCAGGGAATCAGGATCGGCGGATATAACGATGAGAACACTATCTTCTTTGGCGAAGATATCCCAAAAATCATGCAGGCGATCTTTGGCAGTTTTCTTAATGCCTTGATGATTTTTTTTGAATTCGTTGGAACTTATTACTTCAGTCAATACATTCACCATGCAGGATACGCCTGCAAACCCTTTTGCTGACCAGTTTCCTGGCCTACCCCCATCGACAAAATAAAAAAAATGGCAAATGATTCGTTACAACTAAGCAAGACGAATCATCGCCATTTTTTTACAAGATGCTTTTACCACAGACAAAACGAAAGATGCAAGTCTCAAAGGGGAAAAAAAATAATTCGTAAAAACAATTATTTATATCGAAATGAGGCCTGATTTCGGTTAGTGCCCCCTGTTTATTCTGATTTTCCGGAAAATAAAACCGCTCATCAATACTCCGCCACGGATAAGCTCCGTTGTATTATATTCTTGCGAGAAGTTTCCGGTTTACAGTTTCCGGTTCATGGATGTTGTCATTATTACAAAGAGTATTTCCACAAACCGGCAACCGGGAACATGAAAGCCTATCTCCCTGGGCCTTGATCCTAAGGACTCTTCTAACGTAGGCCGGCGATGAAAGGTCCCACCGCTTCAGGGCCCTTCTGGTCCACCAGGTTAATGGTTGCCGTGCCGATAACGCCGATGTCTGCCTTGCCGGTGAGAAAGGTTATGTCATCGCGGCAGCTGATGCCAAAACCGACGGCCAGGGGCAGGGTGGTGTTCTTGCGGCAGCGGGCCATGTACTCGTTAAAGGAGCTGTCAAAATCCGTATGGGTGCCGGTGACCCCTTTTCTGGCCACGCAATAGATAAAACCCTTGGCACTTGCGGCCAGTTTCCGCATTCGATCCTCGGTTGAGGTGGGGGCATAGATCAGGATGGGGGCGATATCATATTGAGCTGCCATCCGCCAGAACTCCTCGCCCTCCTCAGGAGGCAGGTCGGGAATAATGAAGCCCTTGATGCCTACATCCTTGGCCTTCTTGAAGAAGGCCTCAACGCCATACTTGTAGAGGATGTTGTAATAGGTCATAAACAAAAAACTGGTGGCATGTTCCCGGCACATCTCTTCGGCAAAAGCCAGACACTCTTTAACCGTGGTGCCTGCCTCAAGGGCCTCTTGGTTGGCCCTGACAATGGTGGGGCCGTCGGCCATGGGCTCGGAGAAGGGGATCTGCATCTCAATGAGCTCAACGCCGTTCTCCACCATCTGCCGAATCACCTCCCGGTTAACCTCCAGGGAGGGGTAGCCGAGAACGATATGGGTCATCAGCAGGATATCTTTTTCAGGCTTGGCAAGTTCGGCCCGGATCAATTGTTCAAGCTGCATATTCAGCTCCCTTTTTGATGATAAACGCTTTCCAGGACGGATCATTAAAGGCGTGGGCGATGGTGAAGATGTCCTTGTCGCCGCGACCGCTCATATTGATGATAAGGGCCTCGTCTTTTTTCATGTCGCCGGCCTCTTTATAGGCCTGAACAAAGGCGTGGCTGGACTCCAGAGCGGGAATGATTCCTTCGCGTTTCATGGTGAGCTCCAGGGCCGCCATAACCTCTTTGTCCGTGGCAGCTTCAAAACGCACGCGCCCTTGATCCCAGAGGTCGGTAAGGATGGGCGAAACACCAACGTAGTCAAGCCCGGCAGCTACGGAATGGGTATCCATCATCTGGCCGTCACTGTTTTGGAGAAACATGGTGTGATAGCCCTGGGCCACTCCGGCGGAGGCATCCTTGGAAGCCAGGCGGGCGGCATGCTGGCCGGAATCAATGCCATGGCCGCCGGCCTCAACGCCGATGAGCTCCACTTGTGGATGATCGAGAAAACCCTGGAAAATACCCATGGCATTGGAGCCGCCGCCCACACAGGCGTAGACTCGGGCCGGCAAGGAACCAAATTGCTTTAAGATCTGCTTGTGGGCCTCTTTGCCGATAATGGACTGGAACCAGGCCACCATCTCCGGAAAGGGGTGGGGGCCGCACACCGTGCCCATCACGTAATGGGTGTCATCCATGCGGGTGACCCAGTCGCGGAAGGCCTCGTTGATTGCATCCTTCAAGGTCTTGGAGCCGGAGGTCACCGGTACAACCGTTGCCCCCAGTTTTTCCATCCAGAAGACATTGGGGCGCTGGCGCATGACATCCTCTTCGCCCATGTAAATGGTACACTCTAAACCGAATTTGGCGGCCATGGTGGCGGTTGCCACGCCGTGCTGGCCGGCGCCGGTTTCGGCAATCACCCTTTTTTTGCCCATTTTTTTGACGAGCAGGCCCTGGCCCATGACGTTGTTGGCCTTGTGGGCCCCGGTGTGGTTGAGGTCTTCCCGTTTGATGAAGATCTGGGCGCCGCCGAAATGTTTGGAGAGGTTGGCCGCATGGGTGAGGGGGGTGGCGCGACAGGAATAGGTGGCCATGAGATCCACATATTCCTGCCAGAAGGAGGGGTCTGCCTTGGCAGCAGTAAAGGCGGCATTAAGTTCCTGAAAGGTCTCAAAGAGAACCTCGGGAATAAAGGCGCCGCCCCACTGTCCGTAATAACCTGGTTTTTGCATCTGTCGTACCTGAAGATGTTATGGGCGTCCTGAAGATGTCAAACTCAGGCGCTTGCAGAAAAGTGTCCAAAAAAGGTTTTCATCATAACCATAATGGCCAAAAGACTCAAAGGGAAAAACAGATACAGCCGGTGTCTTTGCCTTCCGGGTAAGGGGAGTTTTGCAACTCAATCTTGTTGTCTGCTGCCCTTTTTATGGAGAAAAAACGAACTTGCCAATTTTCATCCTCATATGCGACTATAACGCAGGGGTTCATCGTAAGCGGAGCCCGGACGATAGCCATGATTTGACAGATGAACTATGCCGAGAAGAAAGGAGGGCGCAGGTGATGCTCAAGAGGATCATTATTCTACTTATGGTTTTGCTGGCTATAGCAGCAGTCGGTTGCCAGAGACAGCAGGAGCCGATTAAGATAGGCCTGTCGATTAACTTGAGTGGTCGCGGCGGAGAGGCCGGCGAACAGATACGGGATGGGGCTCTGCTGGCCGTGGAGGAAATCAACGCCCGGGGTGGAGTCAAGGGCAGGCCCCTTATTCTTCTTGTTAGGGATGACGAGAATTCGGACGAGGGAATCCAGCGAGCTGACCAGTCCCTGCTGGATGAGAAGGTGGTGGCCATTATCGGGCACAGCTATTCGGCTAATACGATCAAGGCATATCCCCATATTACCGGCAACAACACCTTGATGATTACCGGCTACACAGCCACCACCAAACTTACCGGCAAGGATGACCTGTTTTTCAGAACAGCCATAGACTGCCAGGTGTATGGCCAGAAGACCGCCGCCCTGCTCAAGAAAAAAGGTGTTACCTCCGTAACGTTTCTCATGGATATGAGCAATGCTGATTTTGTCCTGGATTATGTCAAGCAGGTCGAGCGCAATTTTCAGGGTCCCATGGCCATGGTGCAGTTTGAGTCCCGCGATAATGTTGACTGGCAGGGCATCACCGACGAACTGTTGGCCCCTGGCCCCGGGGCCATCATTATGCTCACTGAAGCAAGTATGACGGCAGTGGGTGTGCAATATATCCGCAATCATGGTTTCAGCGGACCGGTGATCGGCACTATCTGGACCCAGTCCCCTGGTTTGCTGCGGACAGGGGGGCCGGCAAGCGAAGGGATGTCCATCATATCCTTTGTTGATCCAAATAATCAGCGTCCTGATTATTTGCAGTTTTCCGCGAATCTTGAGAAGAAATTTAATAAGCCGGCCTCGGCGCGCTCCTCCAGGGCCTATGAGATGATCGCAATTTTGGCGGCGGGTCTGCAAAAGGCTGAGAAAATTAATGCCCAGGCCCTGAAAACAGCTCTGTTGGAGGGGGAATTCGAGTCCATCCTGGGGCGGTTGCGTTTTGACCAGTACGGTGATGTGGTGCGGCCGGTGTATGAGGTGGTGGTGAAAGAGGGGGAATTTACAAATGGTGGGGAGATTTTGTGAAATCGCTTCGCCCTCTGAAGAGTCTCATCAATCAGGTGCTCTTTGCCGTGATCCTGCTGGCCTTTGTGGTAACCGCCATTCTTGTCGGCGGGTTCCAATATGTGGAGGGCCAAAAAGAGGTGGTCAGAATCTTGGCGGCCCAGGTCAAGATTGCCGAATCACTCATCCCTGAGCTGCTTTTGGCCCATGACAACCGTTTTCAGGGGTTGGCCCGCAATCTGGCCGGCCTGGATGATCAGGCGGTACTCGCCAGGATAAAAAGCGAGAGTCGCCAACGGGATCCCTTTGATGTGAGTTATGTTCTTGATCAGGATGGCCGGATTATTCAAATTTCTGAAGAGTACACCAACTATCTGGGCTTTAACCCTTCCCATATGGATCATATCAAGGGCGAGAGGAAGGTGTCCCGGGTCTTTCAGTCTGTTTTTTCGAAGCGGCCGGTGGTTGCCCTGAAGTACCGTCTGAATGGAAATCTCCAGCTCGTCTACGAACGGGATGTCAGCAATATTCTGCCTGCCCTGCTGCATTTGGAAAAGGGCAAGATCCTGGCCGAGCAAGCCCTCATCCTGCTCACCTCGGAAGGGATTGTGGCCTATCATCCCGACCAGAGCCTGGTTAATACCCGGCATAATCTGGCCTTTGACATGAAAAACTTTCAAGGTCCCAATAGCCGGGGACTTTATTCTTACGAGTATCAGGAGCGCCGTTATTATGCGGTAAAGGAGGATCTGCAAGTCCCCAAGGGCTGGGTCCTCTATCTCCAGGTGCCTGCCCGGCCGCTTCTTGTTGCCGCTGCCAAGGGCATTGGTATGCAACTCCTGGAAATGCTGTTGCTGTTTCTGGCCGTGACCTTTGCCATCCAATTCATGCTCAATCGTTTCTTTTCCAGGCCGGTTGGCGCCATTGTTGAGGCCCTGGCCGGTTATCAGCCAGGCAACAGTAAGTATGTGCTGATTCCTCAAGAAACCGGGGTGCGGGAGTTTGCCAGGATTGCCGAGGCCATCAATCGTATGGCCGCTGATGTGAGCCAGGCCACCGAACGCTTCCTGACCCTGGTGGATAGTCTGGACGCCCTGGTTTATGTGGCGGATATGGAGACCTATGAGCTGCTTTTTGTCAATGAATATGGCCGGAAGATCTGGGGTGATATCGCCGGTAAAATCTGTTGGCAGACCCTGCAGGAAGGCCAGAGCGGCCCCTGCCCCTTCTGCACAAACCATCTTCTCCTTGATGAGACCGGCCAACCTGCCGGAACCCATGTCTGGCAATTACAAAATACGGTGACCAAGGACTGGTTTGAGTGTCGGGATCAGGCTATTGAGTGGGCCGGGGGCCGTTTGGTCAGGATGGAAATTGCCATCAATATAACCCATCGCAAGGAGGCGGAGACGAGACTGGCAACCGAGAAAGAACGTCTTGCCGTTACCTTGCGCAGCATTGGCGACGGGGTCATCACCACCGATATCCACGGCAAGATTATCCTCATGAACCGTATTGCTGAAGCGCTTACCGGCTGGACCCAGGTTGAGGCCGAGGGCCGGAATTTGGCTGAGGTGTTTACTATCATTAATGGCAAGACCAGAGATATCTGCGCAAGTCCTCTTGAAAAGGTGATCGCCACCGGTGAGATTGGTGGTTTGGCCCATAACACGGTTCTCATCGCCAAAGACGGCCAGGAAAGAAGCATTGCCGACAGTGGGGCACCCATCCGTGACAGAAACAGTGAGATTATCGGTGTTGTGCTGGTCTTTCGTGATGAGACGGAAACCCTCCGTCTCCAGGAGGAGTCGGTAAAGGCTAAAAAGCTTGAATCTGTCGGCGTGCTGGCCGGTGGTATTGCCCATGACTTTAATAATATCCTCACCGCCATCCTGGGCAATATCAGTCTGGCGCTCATGGATACCGGTGTGAGTGACAAGACAAGACGGCTGCTTGATGGGGCGGAAAAAGCCTCTGTAAGGGCGAAGCATCTCACCCAGCAGCTTCTCACCTTTGCCAAGGGTGGCCAGCCTGTCAAAAAAAGTGCGTCCATTGCCAATGTGATCAAGGATTCTGCCAATTTTGTTCTGCATGGCAGTAATGTTTCCTGTTTGTACGATATCCCTGAGGACCTTTGGCTCGTGGACATTGATCAGGGCCAGATGAGTCAGGTGGTGCAAAATCTGATCATCAATGCCAAGGAAGCCATGGCAGGAGGCGGTGAAATCCAGGTGACCTGTGACAATGTCCCTGCTGGGTCAGATCCTCAAGCGCCCCTTGCCCCGAATGGCAGATATGTCAGGGTCCGTATTCAGGATAATGGCCCGGGCATGCCGGCCGACATTGTAAGCAGGGTTTTTGAGCCCTATTTTACCACGAAAGAAACGGGAAGCGGTCTCGGCCTGGCCGTCTGTCATTCCATTGTCACCAAGCATGGCGGGACCATTTCCGTTGATTCGTTGCCCCAGGCCGGAACAGTTTTCACCATGTATCTTCCTCAGTCGCAAAGCACTGCCGTGCAAGAGGGGGAGGATGAGGTCCTGAGCAAATCTAAGGTGGCCTGCGTCATGATCATGGACGATGATGAGATGGTTCGCCACGTTGCCGCGACCATGCTTGAGATGGAGGGCCATGAGGTGGTGTTGTCTAAAAACGGTGAGGAGGCGATCACCCTCTATCAGGAACGTTTCGCCTCATCCCATCCCATTGATCTGGTGATTATGGATTTGACGATTCCGGGTGGCATGGGTGGGAAAGAGGCGGTCAGCAAGATTCTTGCCGTCAACCCCCGGGCCAAGGTTATTGTCTCCAGCGGCTATTCCAATGATCCCATCATGGCCACTCCCCAGGATTTCGGTTTTGTGGCCGCCCTTGTTAAACCATTTCAGCGCCTTTCTTTTCAGAATATTATTAATCAAGTCCTGTCTCAATCATAAAAAGTGTCAGAAAGGAGGGCTTTTTTGACTTAAGTCAAAGATGGATGCGGGGCTGTTCTGGTAAGGATTTTCTTTTTTAAAATTTTTCCATAAGGGAGATATACACAATGAAGAAAATGAAATGGATGTTAGGCCTTGTTGGCTTTGGCCTGCTGGCCATGGCCTCGCAGACTCTGGCAAAGGATGCCTGTATCACCTGCCACGAGAAGATTTCGCCGGGCCAGGTTCAGGATTGGCGGGTCAGCCGTCATGCCGGCGAAGGGGTGAGCTGTGATGCCTGCCATGGTGATGCCCATAGCAGCAAGGCGGATTATAAGAAGGCAAAGATGCCTTCCGAGCAGGTGTGTAAGGAATGTCATGAGGAACAGTTTGACCAGTTTTCCCATGGCAAGCATAATTTTGGCTGGAAGGCCATGAATGCAATTCCCGCCACCCACATGGCCCCGGATGAACTCATGGAAGGCGGCCGCGGTTGTGGCGGCTGTCATAATATGGGTATCAAGTCTGACGAGGAAAAGGCTGAGCAGCTGGCCAAGGGCTACCGTTACCAGAATAATTCCTGTGATGAGTGTCACACCCGCCATGCTTTTTCCAAGAAAGAGGCCAAGAACCCCCATGCCTGTCAGCAATGCCACATGGGCTATGACCATCCCCAGTGGGAGATGTGGTCAAGCTCCAAGCATGGCGAGCGCTATTTTGCCAAACTGGCCGGTGATCTGCCCGAGGGCGCGGCCGCGCCGGTCTGCCAGACCTGTCATATGGGTGACGGCAGCCATAATAACCATACCGCCTGGGGTTTCCTGGGTGTTCGCCTGCCCCTGCCCAAGGATCCGCAATGGGCCGCTGACCAAGTGACCATTCTCAAGGCCCTGGCCGTGCTCAATCCGGAAACCGGCGAGCCCGGCCCGGTCTATCCGGCTGTTGCCGCCCTGGATCTGGCCCGCCTCACCGAGGAGGCTTGGCAGAAAGAGCGCACCAAGATGATCGCCACCTGCTCACAATGTCATTCTGAAGAGTATGGCAAAGAGCAGCTTGCCATGGGTGACGCCATCATGCAGAAGGTGGACCGTATTATGGCCGATGCCATTGAGGTGGTTGCCGGACTGTACAAGGATGGCCTTATTGAGAAGCCTGCCGATTATCCCTACAACTACCCCTTCCTTCTGACCTTTATGGAGACCGGGGGCGAGGCGGGCGTCAAGGATGCCAGCAAGCTTTCCTATATCGACCAGGTCCTCCTGCAGATGTACATGAAGCATCGTATGCGGGCCTACCAGGCCTTCTTCCATGTCAATCCGGATTATGCCTATTGGTATGGCTGGAATGAGATGCGCAAAGATATGGGTGAGATTCAGGAGCTGGCCAAGACCATGCGCGCCACCCATAAAGCCAAGCATTAAACGACGTTTTCTGTGCAAAAAGGAAAAAGGGAATAAGAACGTACATTGTTCTTATTCCCTTTTTTTTGGGGAGCGCCTCATTTTAGGCAATATCGTAAAAATGGCGAAGAGTCGGTGGTGAAATTAAACGTTTTCACCGGTCATTTGCTCAAGAAACGTAAGCCAGCCGGCAGGCGGTGAAACGATCTTAAAGCCAATTTCCAACCTGTGGCCTGTGTAGTCGAACCACACGGGCAAGATCTTAAATTTGAATTTATGATCCGTGCTGCTGACAATGGTCGCGTATTTTTTGGTCGCCGGTATGAATTTGCTTGGAATATCTGTGATCTTGAGACCGGTTTTTGAGATGTTTGACACCAAGCCTCGAAAAACGTGTGTGCCGTCAGAAAAGGCGGAAACCATCTCGGTGTCGATTCTTGTTGCCCTCGTTTGCATTGGTTGCCCCCAGCCATGCGTGGTTATGAAACTCTGTTGAGAGTATTTAATTTTGATCTATCGTTAGCATACTTGTTTTTATGTGTCAAGGGGGTGTTAGGGACGTATTTTGATGCCATGTGTGGTTGTGGAGAACCGGTTTTTTTTAATTAATATGACCTTCCCTTTTCCGGTCGAGATGTGATAGGTTCGCATTAGGAAATCAATAATGCCATGCTCACCGTTGCCTTGCGGTTGGGCCGTGAAGACAATAATTCACTGATAAGAAATGACAAAATACCCTGAATCGTCATGTCCGATCACTGCATATATATTGTAAGCCGTTCTTGTTTTCAGAAGAAATTGCTGGCAAATTATTTGGAAGATAACACCAAAATGCCATGTCTGTGCATCGCGGCCGAGGACTGGCATCAGATCGTTGCCAACCCTGATAAGGGTAAGAAAATTATTCTGTGGGATTGCCTCAATATCGATTGTGAATGCCTTGATGACAGGCTGAACCGGTTGATCAATTTTTTCCCTGATCAGTGCATGGTTTCTTTGTTTAATGTCAACGCGTCTTACAAAGACAATGCCAACTTTATTGCAAGGTGGCTGTACGGGGTTTTTTATGAGAATGATAGCCCGGAACATCTTGTCAAAGGAATCAAGGCCATCGGCCAGGGAGAGATGTGGTTTCCCCGGGGCATCATGACCAAATTTATCCTGGCCAATAAGCCCCATATGCGGAGTGATTCATCCGCGCCGCCCCCTCTGACAGTCCGCGAAAAAGAGATACTTGTTCAGATCACCTCCGGGGCCGGCAATAAGGAAATTGCTGAAAATCTCTGCGTGAGTCAATACACCGTCAAAACACATCTCTATAATATCTTTAAGAAAATTAATGTGACCACCCGCGTTCAAGCCAGCAATTGGGCATCGAGAAATAATCATTTTCTAATGTGAACGGCTGAGGGAATGATTATTTTACTACCCGCCATCCCTACGAAATCACCTAACAAACATAATGCCAAAACAGCCAGAAAAATAATGCATTCGGGTGATTGTTTTTTTGGTGATTTTCTTCGATTCTTAACCATCACAAGTTTGGTCTTTCTGATCGTATAATTCTTATTTTTTTCACCAGTGTCTGGTCAAAGGTTACGACGCTTTGCCCCGGCACGGGTTCATGTTTTTGAGTGCTGCGCATGTCATATTCCTTACTAACGGGAAAGTGATGGTGACAGAGGCCCATTTGGTTTGGAAAGAGGGGATCATTGAAATCTCATTTTATTATCAAACTGCATCAGCCTGCTGCTGGCGATTACCAGATACCCCACTGGGTTGATGCCATCGCGGCAAAGATTGGCGGGGCGAGACAATTAGTGCCGGCCATCGATGCGATATTATCAGGGCAGCAAATGCCGGTCTGGGTGACCCACGAATATCCTGCCGCAGGCAAGGATTGGTCTGCTGCAGAAATCAAACACGGCCTTAACCGCATTTATCGATTAATTCTTCACAATGACCGCCACATCCCAGACTCACTTATCCGGGATATAAGCCTGCTCCCTGAAGTCAGGTATGCCCGGATGGGAGATGTTGCTGTTACCGACCTGCCCCAGGCCCACGCCCTTGCAGGAGATAATAATGCGGCATTAAGCGCCGGAACAGACCGCGCCTCACGGGAGGCCATCCGTCTGCCGGAGGCGCATCTTGCCAGCCAGGGCGACAGACGGATCATCGTCGCTGTGCTTGATACAGGCGTTGATGTGAACCATGCCGAGCTTGCCCATGCCTATATGCCGGGCAAAGATTTTGTCGATATTATTGATGGTGCCGAGCGTTTCCTGGGGGATTTTCTGGGATACGATAACGACCCCAGTGACACCCTGGTGGGGCATGGTACGCACGTCGCCGGTATCATCGCCGCCTCAGGCACCAAGATGCCCATGGGCGTGGCCCCCAAATGCCGGATATTGCCGGTGCGTGTTCTGGGCGCCATGAAGCGAGGTGACAAACCCGTTGGTGCCGGATTGGTGGATAATATCAATGTCGGGTTGAAGTGGGCAATCGATCAAGGGGCGGAAGTGGTGAATATGAGCCTTGGCGTGCGTGACATCGGCGGCGGCCTGCCCTACAAGGAAGTCATCGATTACGCCCGCAGTAAAAACGTCACCATTGTTGCTGCCTCCGGCAACAATGGCACTGAGGACTTATACTATCCCGGCGCCTATCCCTATGTGGTAACGGTGGGCGCTTTGGATCAGGACAAGGAGCATGTGGCACCTTTTTCAACCTATGGCAAACAGGTTGATGTGGTTGCCCCGGGTACGGATGTCTACAGCTCCTTCTTGAATAATGGCTACGCGTTTTCCAGCGGCACTTCCCATGCCGCACCCTTTGTCACCGGAGCCATCGCCTTGCTGAAGTCGTTTGCCCGAAGCCGGGGCCACCGGCTCTCCGACGGCAAGGCCAAATTCTTAATCAAACATACGTCGGACAAGGTAGGCAGTCGCTACAAACACCCGAAGGCCGGCTATGGCAGGCTTAATATCGGTGATGCCATGCGATTACTCAGGCAGAAGCTCAACTAGCGGAGGAGGTATATGGCGGAAGATATCAAAAAGGTTGTTGAGCAGCTCAGAAGTTATCCTAAAAAGGAAGGACTTCCCGATATTGCCTCTCACTTAGGCTCAGCGGAAAGAATTAAACTCCTTGATGCCCATTGGCAGATTGTCATCCGGGATTTCCAGGGCCAGAAAAAAAGTCCCATGATCTGTAAAGGTGAGGCGGCATGGGTTGCTGAACTCGCCGGTTATGACAAGGGCGATGCAAAGGTGCTGGCCCACTTCAAGACGAAAAGGGCAGATATCCCTTTTTCCACCGAAGCTTTAAGCAAACTTTTCAACACGTATGAACGATTTTATTTAAGCAATCCCAACCCATCAGAATCAACGGAGGTGCCGACATTGAATACTGAGAATCAATTAAAAATGAGCAGGATTTACAGGCCATATAGTGCGGCAAACAAATTTTCAGCAGCCATGTCCAAGCAGGTGCCTGATTACCTGAGAATTACTGTGCCCAGCCAGTCTCTGGATCAGCGGCTCACCAATGCCCTGAACTTTATTGCGGCAAGCAGTGAATATGGTGATGCGGATGGCGACCTGTCAGGATATGCCACCCAACTTAAAAAGGTCACCACAAAATTAAACAATATGGGGCTTGAGTATTTAGACAGGCTGATGCTCAACAGACTCCCTATCTACAAAAAAATCATCGCCGGTTTAGTGACGAATGTTGAATTGTTGCAAGACCCTCTGGGGTTTGCCGAGTCCGTTGTCCGGGAACTCAAGAAGGTACGATATGCGGTGATTGAGAAGATTGCCATTGGCGTTCTTAATGATAACAAGATTCAGCTCCAAGACGAGGAGCTCAAGTTGTTTGTCAAGGACATCATGGCCATCGGTTTTCATTACGGACCCAACGCGGTGGAACCGGCAATCCTGAAAATCCTTAATTCCGCCCTGGAAGAAGGGGGGCTCAGTGAATACGTCGAGAAGTACATTGCCCGTAACGAAATAAAGCAGGAAAAGTTCACCGATGACATCAAGCGCAGGATGGTTTCCCACCTTCTGGCGGCTGGCATTAATATTACCGACGACACCAAATTCGATAACGGCGGCTACGACGAATACTTTGCCCTGGCCTATAATAATGCCACCAGTACGTCTGAAAGCACCATGTACGGCAGCCCCACTGCCGGTGGCTGGAATTTTTCAGTGGATACCTTTGACGAAGTGGTTGATCAGGCCATCGACAGAGAAAACATCCTGGCCGCAGGCTTCCTGGATTATGCCTACGAACTGGGTGAAAAAGCGCATATCTTCCAGCTCATGGATGTCCTCTATCTCAACTGGCACCGTGGCATCCTTGATCTGCCGCAATCAGCAGTCACCGACACCCTTGAACGCCTGTGGCAGGACAGAGAACGGCGCAACACACCTGAAGAGCGGGGAATGTCGTACAAGAAAACTTTGGGCAAAGGCGATGTGGAGGTGCTCGACCGGATGATCGTCAACGACCAGTTCGAGGACCTCTGGGCCACCCTCATGGAAGAGGTGGCAAACTTTATCCGGAAATCAGAAGAAATCTCCGTGTTCAGTGAGGGCGCAGCCCCGGTTTCACGGGTGCCGATCTACCAGGCCACCAAAGAACTGCAATACAATCTGACCGAATACGGTAATGGCAGGACCAAAACCCAGGCCGCCCAGCTCCGCAGCCTTCTTGATACCTGCTTTAATGTTCTGGACTCAGCCGAGATTACCGACTTCTACGGATTCGGGACCCGCAGGGATCGCTGGACCGTCATTGACCGGCTGCACAAGGAACCGCCCTTTGAGTCTGTGCCCAACCTGTCGGCCTTAAAGACCGTTGCCGGCAAAGGCAACAAGGTGTTCCAGTGGATCGCCAATTTTAATGAGGCGACCGTCTCCGATGAAGAGTTTGAAACACTTATTCGCTCCGCAGAAGCCTGGATTATTGCTCAGAGCGCTGTTCCTCAAGACGAGGGGAGCCAGTCCGAAGATGACGAAGGATTCGATGACTTTGAAGGTGATGAAGAATTTGATGACTTCGATGATTGATACCTAAAAACGGTCAAGCAATAAAAGCGGATATGGAGGTTTTGTAAATGACTATTGATCCCGAGGTCATAAAAGCTCAAGCGCTCAAGTCTACCCAGGCCATTCTGACTGATTCTCTAAGCTTCAGCACGATGCCCATGGCAGAGCAAAAGGCGCTTTTTAAAGACATATATAATCAGCAGTTCAGCACCCTTGCCCGTGGCAACACTGCTGAAGCAATGAAGGTGCCAAAGATAACAGATAAGAAGGCCTCTGACCTCATCGATGATGAACGGCATACCAACAAGCGCATCGATCAGGCCGGGCAACTTGCCGGTGATTTTGTCCGGCAGGTGGATTTTCCGAAATTTGTCTCCGATCTCTTGAAGGGGGTGTTCGACGCCAATCTCGAGGTGACCTTGAAACAGATGGAGAGCTACCAGACCCTTCTGAAAACCGCGACGGCATCGATCTCCAAGTTTGTCAAAGAGGTTGATGATGCGGCGGCGTTTGGCTACCTGGCCGAGAACAATTCGGATGAATTCAGCTTTGATTTTTCCGATGACGAAAAGGATGACAATGGCCAGCCCAAGGCGGTGCTCACCGATAAAGACGGCAATGCCGTTGATATCGGCGACAATCAGGTCAAGGCCAAGATTATGGATGCTAAGATCGCCATGGCCAAAGAGCAGAGAAAGCTCCTGCGGGAAACCATTCTCATGGGGATAACCCGTTTGGTGGTGGAGAAAGGTAATGTCAAGGCCGCGGTCATCTTTGACATCAAGGCCAAGGAGCAAATCCAAAAAGCTGACAAGGCCGCCTCGAAACAATCATTTTCCGCCGGCGCCTATGCCCGCGGCAGCACGGGCTTGATCGGCAAGATTTTCGGCGGTGGCGGGGCAGGGGGCAGTAGCTCGTACAGATCGACCCAGATTTCCGTGTCATCGGCCAAGAGCGAGGCGTCCACTGAACTTGCGGCCAAGATTACCGGTTCCGTCGATATCACCTTTAAATCGGACTACTTTAAGCTCGATAATTTTATGGATATCGAGCTCGCCGATATTAAGGCTAACAGCCCCAATAAGCAGGAAGAGACGGCTAAAAAATAGGCGATGGCTCTAGCGATACTAAGCGACGACGGATACAGCGATCAGCACCATAACTTCCGGGCGGACCTGGGGAGTAATCTCTTTTACTCCTATGCCATTGGCGACAAAGAGCAAACCGTAAAACGGGAGGGGCGCAGGGTGCTCTCGCCGCCGCTCCACAAGTCGGAATTGTTCGGGCCTTTGCCGCAAGGCGCTGATGGCCGGTTGCGGATCAAGGTTCTCGCCCAGCTGTTTGATAATAAAAATCGCTTCATCCAGCTCTACAGTTTTCGGACGCGGGATTTGGCGGGGCCGGCCTTTTCCGACATTATTTCTGTCCTTCCTGCCCCTGATTCCGGCCACGCGTTTTCCTTAGGAAGAGGAGAGGTACCTGTGATGCAAGATTATGATGAATATGTAGATAACAGCCCTTTTTCATATAAGGCAGCGCCCATTGCCGAATCCATGTTTCTGGGGGCGATATCCGGCATCATTTCAAAGGTGTTGCCCATCGCTGAAAAAATTCTGCCCTCACTGCTGGGCGGCGGCAAAGGTGGGGGAGGGAAAGCCGAAGAAGGCGCGGGCGCGGGAGCAGGTGCCGGAGCCGGCGGCGGTGAGATGATCAAGATGATCATGGAACTTTTAAAACAGTTCACCGCTGCCAAGGCCACCTCGCAAGGCGTGTTCTACTCCGATAAAAGGGTGGCGGCAGAAGCGGCAAGCGTCCAGCGTCAATATGCCGAGGCCCAGATCGCCCCGGCCTTGCTGGCTGCCTTGCCGGCCTTGATGCCGCTTTTGAAAAATGTTTTATCGCCGGAGACCATTAAGGGTGTGGTGGATAGCGTGTCGCCGACCAAGCTTGCCGGTATCGCGGTTGATGGCCTCAAAGATGCCTTTAAGACCATTGAAAAGCTTGATCAGGCTGAGCTTGATTTCCTGGGCAAAATTAATCCCGGCGTTGATGACCCAGCCCTGGATAAATTGTTAATGAGTATGGGGCTTGCTGTCCAGGCCGAGCAAAATGACATCAGCTACAAGAGGATCAATTCGGTAACCCTTGATTTTGAAGGCGTTAAGACCATCAACGTCCATGGTCGTTCCCGGATAGCCTACAAGCATGGCAAGGACCTGACCTTTCCCCTTAAACTCAATACCCCGAAAACCATCAAAAGGGCCACCCTCCATCTGCTGGTGAAAGAGCCGGAATCCCTGAAAACCCTGGCCGAGGTTAACGGCGCGGTCAAGGATTTAAGCGGCGGGCTGCTGCCGGCCACGGCAAAAATAAGCGCCGCCAAACTTGCCGACTTAAAGCCGGGTGAAGAATATCTGGTCAAGGCTGTTCTGGTTTGGAAGAACAAGGGCGGCGAGGCACGCGGCACCTCAAAATCACAACTCATCACCCTGGTTGGTGATACCATTTTTGATCGGGTCGAAGATTCGGTGGGCACGGTGATCGTTGCCGACAAAAACAAATATCCGGCCTTCAGCCATAAGGTCTGGCAGAGCTCTTTTAGTAAAGATTTGCGGCGCATCACCTTTCAATGCCGCTACACCTATGCCCTTGCCACCTCCAGCGGCAATAATGCCCGTAACCCGACGGTGACCAGAATAGAAGAAAAGCAGCTCCGGCATGATATCGGCAAGCTCAAGAGCGGGATGGAGTTGAGCCCGGATGCCTTGAACAGATTGCTGCCGCAGATCTCCTCCCACCCGTCCCTTGAGCCCATGGATCTTGCCGCCTTACGTAATGATGACTTTCACGCCCGTTACAATGTCGCCGGGCGTACAAGTATGGAATTAGGCGCCATGCCCGGAGACAGCGCCGCCCTCTTTGTCTATCCGGAGTTCAACCTGCATCGGGTGGTGCTGCAGAAGGCCAAAGAGGTGGATGAGGCAACCGGCCAAGTTCTGGCAACCGAAGAAAAGAGCGTGATCTTTCCCCTGGTCGCGGCCATTCATCTGGCCGCTGCTGTAACCGGTGAGAGCGTCAGCGGCAGTCAGAATCCGAACGAACCCGATGTTATTGATGGCATGAAGATAAAAAATCGTAAACGGGTGCCGGTTTTTCCGGTGCAGCTCGTCAAGGTCAACCCTGATCACGATAAGACGATGATGGATTGATCAGAACGCTATGACTGTCGAGAACGAAAAGAACGGGGAGGAGCCGATCCGTGCGTTTGAGTTTTTATCGCCGGTGATGGATTTTGTTTTGGGTTTCACTGATTTCACCGACGAAATGCGAGACGACACGGTCGGCATGGCTTGCTCGGTCACCGAAGTGAAGGTGGATATGCCGGTTGAGATCGGGGTGAAGGTGGATGAGGATGGCAACGTCAGGCTGGCCGGCGCGCCGCCCACCCAGCAGATAGAAACAACAATATTTCCCGTATTGCATCGAATGCGGCTTGGCTTGGTTGTTGGAAATGGCCCAGAGAGAGACTAACGATTGGAATATTGAGCGTTTTCTCGATTCGTTCATCATTGAACTGGACAAGGCGCAGGATACCCTGGCAGTGAAGGGCATTAACCGTAAGCTCACCTATACGGTGAAGGATGTGTCCCTGGACCTCCATGTTTTTCCTACATTTCAAAATGGCAAAGTGTTGTTTTCAAACGCAAAAAGTGGTGACACCGGCTTCTCGAAGATGTCCATCCAGTTAGGGTCGATCACGGATGCGCAAATCGCCCAGCACACCTCCGAGCCGATCAGCGGCGATGACATTGCCATTGATGATCTGGAGGGTGTTGATGAAGAAACCAAACTCGAGATGCGGCGGATCGGGGTGAAGTCTGCAAAGGATATCAGCAGAATGGAAAACAGAAATATCAAGGTGGATAGGGTGCTTGGCGACTCAGGATCAGACAAAAAAAATATTAAGGAGAAGTACGATAAACTGGCCAACATGATTCAGAAGGCCAGGAGGAAGCAGTCCGCGCCGCGGGTAAAGGCCGTGAGCCTTGGTCAGGAGAAGGATGCTTCGGTGTTGAAGCTTGATGGCGACAATCTGATTATCAGCCGGCATAAAGGCTATCCGACCGCCCTCATCAACGACATCCCTGTTGAAATCCTGGCAAGCGACGGACAAACCATTCAGATGAGTGTTGCACCGCACGCCCTTGGTCAAGGCTCAAATAAGTTGAAAATCGCCCTGGATCCGTATGCGGTCATCAGCATGGAGATAGACGGATAAGCAAACAGGCGCCTTTTTTTAAGCGTTTTTAAAGGTGAAATATGACGAATCCAACTGCGAAATCGATATACGTTTTTTACGGTTTTTCCGGTGATCCCGGCAAAGTGCCGGCGTTTCCCACCGGCAAAGACAATGACCGCTCCCTTGAGCTGGTTGCTGCAACCCTGAAGGATACCCTGGCCGCACTATATCCCTCCGATAAAATCTATGTGCTGCAGGCCTGGACGAAAAATATCATTATCGATTCGCTGGCCAAGGCCACCGAGAAGATACGCCAGGTGCATATCGCCTGCCATGGCGATTCAACCATGCTTTCCCTGGCATATAAATTCGACCAGGGTAACCGCCTCAAAGCGCGCGCCAAAAGAATAAATGGCATGACCGGCACTTCAAGCGCCCTGGCCATCGCGGCGATGAAAGACGAAGATGCCCTGGTCGCAGGCTTTTTCACCCATGCTGTTGACCAGACCACACTGCAGAAAATCAAAAACAATCACCTGGAAAAAGCGGCATGGCAGATCTGGGGTTGTTACTGCGGATACGCGTCCGACAGTTTTTCCGGTATCGGTGATGCCGTTATCGATCCCTATCTGAAACGCTTTAACATGGGCAAATTAAGCCTGCCGGGCCTTGCCGTGGAAATTGCTAAAACGCTGGGCGTTACCTGCACCGCCGCCAAGGGTGGCGCTGGTATGAATTTCTGGCATGGCGAAAAGGGCAAGAAAGTTGTCCAAAACAGCAATACCACTCCGGCCAAGAAACCGTTCTGGCTCTGGAACACCAAAGGTTCCACCTGGGTGACCTATGATGCCGCCGGCAAGGCCTTGCCGAAACCCCTTCTCTTCCAGGTGGCCCGCGACAAATCGGCATTGCCTGCACCACAGCCCCCGGCCTGGCTGACCCAGGCCGGTATCCTGGCTGCAGGTCTCAGTATCGGCCTGGCCAGAAAATTCAGGGCGCCTTTGGGCAAGACCATGTCGAAGTTTTTCGAGGCCGACCAGCGCCATCGAGACCGGGGTGAAAAGCCGGGCAGCAGCTTTGGCAGCGCCTTAAGTTCTTCGCTGCCCATGCCGCCTGACTATGTCAACCTGCGCAGCACCTGGGGCGCCAAAAAGGTCGGCACCGTGGGCAGCGTCCACAGTCCAAAGCATATCACCATCCATCATACCGCCACCCCCAATGATGACAAATCGTCGGTGGAAGAGAGAATCAGAGGGATCCAGAACTATCACATCACCACTAAGAAGTGGAAAGACATCGGCTATCACTTTCTCATCAGCAGCGATGGCCGGGTCTGGCAGGGCCGGGAAAATATGGAGCGCACCGGCTCCCATGTGGGCGGCCACAACAAGGATAATATCGGTATCGCTTTTATCGGTGACTATCAAAAGGTCGCCGTGCCCCAGGCCATGCTCGATGCCGCCGCCAAACTCATCAGATGGCTCTGCGACAAGTATGGGATCACCATCGACAGAACAAACATCAAAGGCCATCGGGAATGGGCTGCAACCACCTGCCCCGGCGACTATATCATGGCAAAATTCGATGAGCTGGTCAGGGCGGCTCAGCTGGCAGCAACCGCCCAAGGCATGGGCGGATATTACGATATGGCGGTGGGCGCCGAAGGGTTTGCAAGCGCCCGGGCCCCGCAGGACCCGTATCTGAGTTTAATCAGCAGTTTTTCCGAAGATAATTTTGACCAGGGGGAGATTGAGGTGCCCTGGGATACGGAAAGCGCGGCCTGGTCTGAAGATGACGAACAAGAAGGCGAGGAGGAACGTGCGGACAGGTGGCAAACGGATGAGGCGGAGCAGGAGAGCACTCAAGCTGCCCAACTCAGTGATGTGGAGCTGGCTGCCGGTATGTCGGATGTCCTTTCCTCCCTGCCACCTGGCGATGATGATGACGAAGGTGATGATTTTAAGGAAAAATTACAGCAGGCCGCCCTCGGTCAATACAAGAAAGACGAGGCGGCGGGGTTGGGCAAGACACCGAGCCCGGGCACCGGGGATGAAAAAAGACAGTCCCGATCCCTGTCCCATGACATTTTTGATCACCTGGGCCATGACCTGTCCCACGCCACCACCTTTGATCTGGGCAAGCATGAGATAACCAAAAGACTGGACAGTTTTGCCCAGGAGTTGATGGCGGAGGGTGAAAAACCGAAACTTCCCCTGGCGGCAGAACGGTCCGTCGCCAAGGCATCTGAGCTTGATGAGATGGATCTTCTTTCCTCCCTTGCCCTCATTGATGACGCGGCCAGTAAGAAAAAAGGCAAGCCGGGCGCAAACGTGATCAACAAAAACGAAACAAAGAAAGTTGAAAATATCACTGAGCAGAGCAAAGAAGAGCCGGAAATGGTCAAGGACGATTCCTCGGTTGAGAAAGAGAAAGATGATGACGAAACCATGACAGATTCAGCACATGAAGAAATAAAATCGCAGGAGGCCAAGTAATGAGTAATCGACTCGCCAGCGTTGAACGGAACATGCATAGCTCCAAGGGCCGGACCTCTTCCCTGTCGCGGGGTGCCAGGGCATTTGGCATGGGGACGGTCTTTGCCTTTGCCAAGCCAATTTCAGCAAGGGCGCAAAAGCCATGGCCACGAGTAGAGCATACTGCCAAAGACTCTGCCTGGGCCGGGCCGATAGCTGTCATGGTCAATTGGAAGAATAAAACCAATGAAAGTGTGAGCGCTGTCATCAAGCAGCTTGGCGATCCGGTGCTTTCCGCCTTTCAGACCGGGCGTGCGCTCACGAAGTCCGAACGGCATGATTTGTTTGCACAAACAGGATTGGTGGAGCGGCCGGTTAAAAAAAATCCGGAAAAGGCCATTGAGGAAATGCTCTTGCGCTATGGTCCGTTGATGGTGCTCAAGGATAATGGCCGTCCCACTTCCGGCGGATTTGTGGTGGTGGGCATCAAGGGCAGCGGCGAGAAAGGCGCAACCAAGCTTGAAATTATCGACACCGCAACTGGCAAAGGCCGCCGGACTTCCCTGCAGCGTCTGTTAAACGGCTCAAAGACCTTGAACGTCGTCCATTGGCCGGTGGACGCCCGGCTTGCCGGTGGAGAGTCAAGCTCAGGCTTGAGCTACGATACACAACGCCCCGAACAGTTTGGCAAAAAGAAAGAAACGACAGAACAGAATGAACAGGATTGGTACTCAGATTGGGATTTGCAGGGGGATGCCCAGACCTCGGCTCAGGCCTATTCCAGGGAGTATGTCACGGCCACACAACACACCAAGGATGATGCGAAATGGGCAGAAGATGCCTATTCTCCGGACTATAATCACCTGGGGGCACCGGGTTTAAGCCAACAGTTCAACTTTTCGGCAAATGATCTGGAGAAACTGTGCAACCTGAACTCCTGTGATCCGGCAGGGGGGCAGGATGAAGTCATTTTCGGGCTCCGGGGCTGCAAACTTGTGGGTGGGAATGTGAAGAACTTCAGCCCCTCCATAGCACTTTCCGAAGACATCCCCAACCACTACGACCTCCATTGCGTTGTCGGCGTCTGGAAACGTTCAACAAAACAGCTTACTGCCTTCAACGGTTCCACGGTGCCGAACTGGCGTCATATGGAAAGACAATTAACCGGCGCCGCAAACGCCAACATGCTTCCCACAGGATTTTATTCCTACCGGGTTGGCAAGCACAGAAGCGTTGAGGGGGCGTTTATTCAGAACGGTCCGGTTGTGGTGATACGATCCAATGACGACTTGATTTATGAAATCACGGATGATTTTGATAAATGTCATCCCGGTGATAATATCCACCCTGGATTTAGAGATCAAGCCGCGCAGTTTTCATCTGCCGGCTGTCAAACCGTGCCGGGTGGCTGGAGCAGTAATGCTGGACATTATGGCGACTGGGCTGATTTCAGGGCCAGTGCTGGCCTGGCCAGGGACAACAGATCAAAGTGGGACAGTAAATACAATTATGCCCTCTTTACCGGACGGGATGCCCGATTGGTAGCTGCGGCGAGCGACCCTGCAAAGTACAAGAGGCTGCGCTTTGGTTCCTCCGGGCCCAATGTTAAGGCGCTGCAGCTGGGACTCAAGTCAGAAGGATTATACAACGGCAAAATCGATGGGGATTTGGGCGCCGGAACTCTGTGGGCATATGTCAGCTGGCAGAAGAAGAATCAGAATGGCAAGGCCGATGCCATCGTCGACCCGAAGTCGGCACGGAGTCTTGGCTTTGACCTTATTAAAGAACAGTCCCTCGCCAAAGGACTTGGTATCGAGTATTCCTCTTCGCCTGATCGAAATGCGTATTATTTGCAGAGTGTGACCGGAACATTTGCCCAGGCAGACATCGATAGGATGAAGAAGTTTTTTGTGGCAAACGCAGCGGCGGCAAGCCCCAAAAGCTGTATCGGTACAATGAATGAAGGTATGCGATTGCTGCTTAATGACCCCAACCAGAAAGTAGGGTCGGCAGTACATCTTACTATGGACGCCCTGAAAGCCTCCGGCCATGCCACTTCAAGAAATGATATTGAATTTCTTGATGCCAACGGGCGGGTGACAAAGGGAGTTGTGCGTCCTGATAAGTTGAGTGCGAGTGTGCTCGATGAAATGTTGCGTATTGCCAAAAATGAAAAGGGCTGGAGCGTCTTCGGGTTGAGTATCCTGGACGGCTATCACAGTGTTACCCTCAGTCTGGACAACAATAATCCGGAAGTAATCATGGTCTACTGGTCTGATCAGTGGGCGACCAGAAAGGGATGGCAGGCATTTACCAAGGCCGCTCTTGATGCGGAAATCACGAAGTTGACCCAACAATGGTGGGATGGCCAGCCGGCCAACGCCAAGCACCGCACCAGAACGACATTGTGGCGAATCCTTCCTTGACGGATGAGGGAGTTCTGGTTGCGGCAAAGGTAGAGAGTGGTAAATAAAGAAGTCTCCTGCTGGTTTTGTGCGCGGCAGGGGGCTTTTTTGTTTTGTGGATGTATAGGGCAGATAGGATAAGTGTCGCAGGGAGTTGAGAACCGTATGCATACTGTGAATTTCTTCGATGCCGGCGCGGAGTTTGAGACTCCTGAACGGTGTTTTATTGTTGAGATGTTGAACGCCGAAAGTAATCCCGCTCTTTCTGTGGCAAGGGCCAGGGTGCGGCCCGGCGTCAGCACCGCCCTCCATAAGCTTAAAGATGTTATGGAGCGTTATCTCATCCTATCTGGACAAGGCAAGGTTGAAATCGGTGGGCAACAAGCTCTTGCCGTGGGGCCGATGGATATCGTCAATATCCCGGCCGGTATCACGCAGAAAATAACCAACACCAGCAAGGACGACGACCTCATCTTCCTTTGTCTGTGCACCCCGAGATTCATCCCCCAGTGCTATATTTCTTTGGAATAAGGAAGAGGTGCAGGGAAAAATGGGTCAAGAAGCACGCGAGGAATTTTTTAAGGGTGCTTTACAATATCCTCAAGTACACTCACTCAGATTTTATCTGACAATTCCAAAATCAGGTTTGTTACGTATACTCAGGAAACATCTTAACTATCAGTTTTGGTTAAGGCGTTAAGCCTGCCACTGACAATATTTTCCCTCGTGGCACCTCGTGACCGCCATTTTCCTGGCATTCAAACGGACTATTTTGGATTGACGGAAACTAACACCTAGGTTAAGCCTTATGCCTGGTTTCGAGTTAGGAGAGTCCTTGAAAATTGAATAAACACTCAATTGCCTCCCTTGGTACGCCTCGCTGCTGAAGAGGCACTGCAAATAGATCCATGGGGATGTGAGGAATGAGGATTATGGTGTGCTATCCAGTTTCCGGTTATCACTCGTTTTTGAATGATAACCAGTTAGAAACTGGCTATCATGCATAAAAATGCTCTTCAAATTATCATTGCCTTAATGATATCCGGAAACCGGATAATAAATTGTTGGGCTTAAAATAAAAACAGGATCAATTGTGGCGAATGTTTTACATGAAATAAAAAGAGGATTTCTAATAATTGGCCTTACTGGCCCATTAAGTAGTGGATGCTCAACTGCCGCAGATTTTTTTACTGAAGAGATAAATGACTATATTGAAAAAAGACACTCAAAAGTGCTGCCTAAATTTGAGGAGAAAATATCTAAATTTTTCAAAAAAATAAAAGAACTTAAAATAAAGAATAATGACATAAAAACCTTAGATTTAAAGAAAATAACTTTAGAATCAAGCATAAAAAAGGAAACAAAAAAACTTAAAGAATATATGCAGATGAGAGAAACCATATCTGTCATATCTGACTATAAAAACAATGACTTCAAACATATATCTATGACAGATATGCTTTTGAAGCTAACTATCGAAAACCTAAATGAGTCAAAGATAAAAAATTTGCATCAAGATTTAATATTACTTAAAAATGAAATATCCATAGATAGTTCAAAATTTAAAAAGGTTAAAGAGGTTAACAAACTTATAAAAGACAGAGAGCTATATACAATTTCAAAAGCTGATATAGCTATATATGAAGAATTTCTTAGCTATATTCAAGAATACTATCACAAGATTAAATCAATTGTCCAAGACAATGTCCTAGGCAAGATACTACAAGACCTAGGAGATAATGCCAGAAGATGTGGAAACCCTATTGACTATGAAACAAAATTTGACAAGACAAAAGCAGGCACCCTATTTATACTTGCCAAAGAAGCAAACAATATTATTAAATTTTATCGCACTAGAAAAAGAGAACAGTATAAAATAAAAACTTACAAAGAATTTGTTATTGAAGCCTTTCGAAATCCATATGAAGCTGAATATTTCAGAAATAGATACTATGAGTTTTTTCTTTTTTCTATTAATTCACAACTAAAGAATAGAGCCAAACGTGCAAACTGGAATCAAGATAGAGATAGTCGAGACCAGGGACATAAAATAAAAAGTAACGAATTCTATAAACAAAATGTTAGCAAATGTGTTTTTCTATCGGATATTTCCATCAATAACGATGATAATACCAGAATTCTTAAGAGAAAATTATCAAGATACTTCTCTTTGCTTTGTCAACCAGGTTGCATCACTCCATCCTCTGACGAAATGTTCATGCATCAGGCATATACATTAAGTCTCAAATCAAACTGTATTTCTCGACAAGTAGGCGCAATTATAATTGGCCCTGAAGGGTACATAGTTGGGGCAGGATGGAATGATGTTGGTTCAGGTCAAATACCCTGCGGATTGAGAAGGGTTGGAGATTTAGATTGTTCTGAAAATCCATTTCCAATTGCACCGACAAAAGAAGCCCAAAACTTTGTTAGTTTTATTCAACTAAATGCAACAAATCCAACCCATAATTTTTGTTACAAAGACAGTTATTCAATGTTCACAACAACAAAGAAAACTGACAATTTAACATCTTTATCTGAATGGGAATCAAAACACGAAATTTCACCTGAAGCTCACACAGAACTCTCATCCTTAATTACTTCGAATTTATCCCCCAAAAGACTTGAGTATTGCAGAGCATTACATGCCGAGGAGAATGCTATTTTACAAAATGCCATTCTTGGAGGAGTAGGGATTAAAGGAGGTACTATCTTCTCAACCACCTTTCCTTGTGAGCTATGTGCAAAAAAAATATATCAATCAGGCATAAAGAAAGTCGTATATACTGAACCTTACCCTGAAAGCATTTCAGAAGATGTTTTTTTTAAGGACGGTAGTCATATTGTTCAACTAGAACAATTTGAAGGAGTTAAATCACACAGCTATTATCGGTTATACAAAGCAACTGTTGATCGTAAAGAATTTCAATATCAAGAGAGCATCTAATTTGCTTCAAATACATATCTCGCAAGACCAGCCCAACAAATCAATCAAGCTGACCCACGAGCACGCGCGTTCTCTTGAGTAAGCTTCAATGAATTTAACCGTTTAAGTTTGGCAGTCAACTGGTTGGCGGTCAGCTTATCTCGGACGTTAAATGTCTATGAGTGCATCTCCAGCACTTATTAGCGATGTATGTTTGATTAATGGCCGAATTAAAAAAATCGGTCAAGCCATGCAATGCCTTCTGTTTGCGAAGAGGTCAAATATTTTATCGAGCAAATGTTTGCTTTTGCAAGATATGTCGTGCTCAAAGATTGATATATGTTTCCGTTGTGGAGAAGAAAGAATAGATGAACAATAAATATGTCTGTTACAGATTAGCAATAGAATCCTTGATGTTGTTACCACAATTAGCATAGCCGAAGGTATGGCAATAGAAAAGAATCAAGCTCAGCATTGAATAAAATATTTCTGTCATATAATTTTGTCTGTTCAGAATATTATGGTTGCGTTTCAAAAGATCAAACTTCGTTTTTATAAGGTTTTATTATATGAAAATTACCTCTTTCGTTTTGAGAAACTACCGACGGCTAGCCGACGTAACCTTGGTGCTTGATGACAAGACAACTGTTCTTGTCGGCTCTAACAATAGTGGAAAAACGTCTTTTATTGGAGCGCTACACACATTCCTTAAAAGTCCAGACAATCTAAAAGTTCGAGATATATCGAAGCGGAATTGGAAGGAAATCCAAAACCTGGGCAAACAAGTCGAACAAGAATTCCCCGCTAGCGAGAAAATGCAGGAACTATCGGATGTCCTAGTCAGTTTATTGCCGAATTTAGACATCGAGATCAAAGCGGAAGCGAGTGAGGCATACAAGGTTCGTGACATCCTACCAGACTTGGAATGGATCGGTGGCGCTCTATCTGTTCGCATAACTTACGAAGCGACCGATATTTCCAAACTATGTCGTGAGTTCGTTGATACGAGAGGTGTAGTGTCCGAACACAAAGGTAAGGTAAGTCTGTGGCCCAAAGATTTATGTGATTTCTTGGAGAAAGGTCGGAACTTCAGTAAGTTCATAAAGCAAAAACACCATATTTTGAGCAAAGAGGCAAAGCCTACAGCGAACGAAGTCTTGCAGCCCCTCAAATCTGAAGCTTTGAAAAAGTTAATTCGAGTAGACGTTATATCCGAGCAACGCGGGTTAGGTGCTGAAGATAACACCGATCAAAAAGGGCCATATTCAGAAAAGCAGCGGTTAAATAAGCTACTTCGAGAATATTATGAACGTATTTTGAACCCAGAAGATTTTCCAGAGGCCGACGACCTCAAAGTCTTGGGGCAACAACAACAGTTAGAAAATGACTTCACCAAAAGATTGAATGTCCAATTTGAGGCTCCTTTCACAGAATTAAAAAATATGGGTTATCCTGGTATCGGCGGTAATCCAACTGTTGAAATTGCTGCAAGAATTAGCGGAACTGATGCTCTGCAAAAATCTTCATCGGTTCGATATCGTTTTGACAAAAAGGAGGAAGAATTTCTTCCCGAAAGTTACC
Source organism: Pseudomonadota bacterium (assembly GCA_018822545.1). Lineage (GTDB taxonomy): Bacteria > Desulfobacterota > Desulfobulbia > Desulfobulbales > SURF-16 > BM506. Next base: position 68,093 of record JAHJKA010000068.1, on the reverse strand, counting down.
TAGGGCTTGGCTACCAGAACCTCATATATCTGACCTTCAGGCTTCTAGAATTCCGCGATAAATGGATGCGCGTTGGCAAATCGGCTTCTTCAGGGGACAACGCCGAAGAACAGATTGAGCCAATTCACTTGGTTTTGCTTGAAGAGCCGGAAGTTAATCTTCACGCGCAAGTCCAACGCGTGTTTGTATCGAAAGCTTACGATACTCTGCGGAACCACCCCGATTTACGCGACAAGGAAACAAAAAAAGATAAGTCTGAATTCCAGACACAGCTCGTCATTAGCACACACTCCAGTCATATCGTCGATGATATTGACTTCAAAGATTTACGTTACTTCCGGCGGAATGATGCGAATAAGACCATCGCAATGGACCATACATCAATTGCAAACATGTCAGAGCTTTTTACGAACGCGAAAGCTGAGCTTTTGTTTGTAAGAAAACACTTGAAGCTCACTCATTGTGACATTTTCTTTGCCGACGGCGTTATATTCGTTGAGGGGCAAGCCGAGCGTCTTCTGGTACCTGAGTTCATTTCAAATAGCTTTCCAGGTTTGTCGAACCGGTACATCTCTATGCTCGAGGTCAGCGGTGCACATACACACAAATACAGAGATTTAGTCGAGAAACTTGGGGTCGCGACTCTAGTGCTGACGGATCTTGACTCTGTTGATAGCAAAGGAAAGTCTTGTTTCCCGCAAAAGAATTTAGATCAAAAGACCAACAATGATACCTTGAAGACATGGCATCCAAAGAAAGAAGCGTTGGATGACTTGGTGGCCTTACCTCAAGCGGGACATGCTATAACAAGCCAAGGTGCGCCGCTTTACGTTGCCTACCAAAAGCCAACGAAGATTTCTGGGAAAGAGATTTTATCCCGAACTTTTGAAGATGCATTGATTTTGGCGAATTTCGAGGATGAATATTTCCAGAAGAAAAAAATACTTAAAGCCGCAAAAGCCGCCTTTGAAGATGAAAGTAAATCCTTGTCAGAGTCACTCTATGACTATGTGCAAGGTTTAAAGAAGGGTGACTTTGCCTTCGACTGCCTTTTCCATCTCGCGGAAGGGAAAGGCAGTGGTTTCAATCCCCCCGAATATATGAGTGAAGGCCTTAAGTGGCTGGAAATTCAGCTTTTGCCAAAATCTTAGGGGGAAGTTATGACAGAAGAATTTTACTTGGCGGAAACCAAACCTATCGATCATGACAATAGCGTTGATAAAGGTATCCAAGAGTGCCTTCGCATAGGCTCGGGGAAAAGCTTCATTACCTTCGCGGGGGCGGGATCAGGCAAAACCTACTCCCTAAAAGAGGCTCTCAATTTCCTGAAAACTCAATACTCTGATGACTTTTCTCGGCAGGGAAAGCAAATCGCGGTTGTTACCTTTACGAACAACGCAGCGGACGAAATCAAGGATCGGATCGAGCAAAATGCAATCTTTGCCGTCTCAACGATTCATAGCTTTTGCTGGTCGGCTATTGACGGCTTCAATGAAGACATTCGCAAGTGGTACTTGGAAACGATTCCCTCTGATCTTGCGAAGGTTCAAGATGAAGAAAGACGTGGGCGGGCTGGCAAGGCTTCTGATGCTCGAAAAAGGACTATCATCCGTCTGACGGAAAAAATGGAATGGTTAGCGGAACCACGCTTATTCATTTACGATCCAAACGGTGTCAACGCCTCCCAAAATGCCCTGTCGCACGCGGATGTCTTGAAAATTTTCTCCAACTTTTTGACCTCCAAGCCGATGATGGCCGAAGTCATAGTAAACAAGTTCCCTTTCATGTTCATCGACGAAAGTCAGGATGCTAACAAGGACGTAGTGAACGCATTCTTTGAGCTGCAAGATGCCAAACCGGATAACGTTGTCATCGGCTTGTTTGGAGATACGATGCAACGCATCTTTGGCGGAGGGGAACCTGATTTGGGTAAGACTAAGCCAAATGGGTGGATCACTTTCGACAAGAAAATGAACCATCGCTCAGCGCGGCGCATCGTTGGTTTGGGTAATCAAATCCGTAGGGAAGATGATAAACGTAAACAGTTTGCCCGAGATGAAGCGGCAGAAGGTTACATTCGATATTTCTTACTGCCGCAGGGTGTTGCAGACAAAGATAAAGCCGAAGCAAAAATTCGTGAGACTATGGCGGAAGTTACGGGTGACGCGGACTGGACAGATACTCAATCTAAAGAAACCGCTATCTTACTTTTGGAACATAAAATGGCTGGTCGTCGGTTAGGCTTTTATGATCTTTGGGACAAGCTTTCAAAATCAAACAAAATTAAAGATCGGATTTCTGAAGGTAAAAATACCGAGCTAAACTTTTTCTCTAACATTGTTTTTCCTATGGCTGAGGCGAGCCGGAAGGAAAGACGAGCCGAATTGATGTCTATCTTGAGAGATAGTAAGTCGCCGCTATTAGAACCCCGTGAGCTTGACGCAAACAAGGACGATCCTCTCGCGCTTGCCCGTGTCGCGGAACATGCATTTAGAGATACAGTTTCAAATGATAAGGTCAACTTTCGCGCAGTTCTAGAAGTGCTTGCTGAACACAACCTGCTGAGAATTCCAACAAAATTGCAGTCTTTTGTAGCAGCTTCTGAAGAAAGTGAGGCTGAATCAGATCCAGGCCAAACCGTAGCCATACTGGAGGGTGAAGTAGAACCTGAAGAGCGGGATGACAGCGAGATTGCTGCTTGGGCTGAAGCCTTGGAGACCGATTTCTTTCAAATTCGAAACTATAAGGACTACATTGATGAGAACTCAGTTTTTCGAACCCATCAAGGTGTGAAGGGCAATGAATTCGAGCGTGTTATGGTTGTCATGGATGATGATGAAGCAGGCGGGTTCTTATTTTCTTACGAGCAGTATTTTGGCGCGAAGGAGCTTTCTCAATCAAGCCAAAAAAAACGGGCTGAGGGTGAAGAAACTGGTTTGGATCGAACCCGACGATTGTTCTATGTCACATCCACACGGGCGAAGAATAGCCTCGCACATGTGATTTATACATCCAATGTGGGCAAGATAAAGATAAATCTTATTGAAAAGAAATTTGCGCGAGAAGGTGAAATTATTGAGTTTTAGGGAAACAAGGCTCAATTCTTACGTTCCAGATTAATTGGGGTCAGAGTAGAATGGCGCTAGTTTAAGGGATCGAAAACGTTTCAACCGCCGTGTTTTCAGGAAGTTAGGCCTATTACAAGAGCTTAAACTAGCGCCATTCGGGTCAGAGTAAAATTAAATGAATGGCCAGTGGTAATCTCTACCTATTCTAAACCCACCCCAAGTTGACCTTTCTACTGTATATATAGACTGCAAAGTCAGATTTGATGATACCTTTTCTCAAAGACTGGCGGATCAAGTCTGCGCAACTATGCCTTAATTCATATTGTAGCTCTTCATCTTCTCCCACAGGTTTTTCCGGCTGATGCCGAGCAGATCGGCTGCATCGCTTTTCTTGTTGCCGGTTTTCTGCAGGGCGCGCAGGATACAGGATTTTTCGGCCTGGCTGACTGCCTCGGCAAGGAGCAGGCTCTCTTGGTGGTGGGGTGATCCATCCGTGGTGAGGTCCGCAGGCAGGTGCTGGGGCTCAATGGTTTGCCCGGGGTGGAGGACCAGAAGTCGTTCGATGATATTGTGGAGCTCTCTGATGTTGCCGGGGTAATCGTATGATAACAAGAGGGCCATGGCGTCCTGGCTTAAGGTGATTGTTTTTTCGCCCTGGCCCAGCTCGGTGATGAAGGTCTGGCATAACTCCGGGATGTCCCCTTTGCGATCACGCAGGGGCGGCACGACGATGGGGATAACCTTGAGCCTGAAAAAGAGATCCTCACGGAAAGTGCCCTTTTTCACCTCGCTTGCCAGGTTTTTGGCGGTGGCGCAGAGAATGCGGACATCCACTTTGATACTCTTGGTACCACCCACCCTTTCAATCTCCTTTTCCTGGAGGACGCGTAACATTTTAGCCTGCAGGTTCAGGGGCATTTCACCGATTTCATCAAGCAGAAGGGTGCCGCCGTTTGCCATTTCAAAGCGCCCGGTTTTTTTGGACTCGGCCCCGGTGAAGGCGCCTTTTTCATGACCAAACAGCTCCGATTCCATAAGCCCCTCAGGGATGGCGGCACAATTGATCCGGACGTATGGGCCATTGCCTCGCGGGCTTCCATAATGAATGGCTGAAGCAACCAGCTCCTTGCCGGTGCCTGACTCGCCGGAGATGAGAACCGTGGCGTCCGAGGCGGCAACCTGTTTGATCAGACCGTGCATATCCTGGATACATTGGCTGCTGCCGACAATGGGTTTGCGAAATTGCCGACAACAGTCCTGCAAGGTGATATAGCGGGCCTTGACTGCCTGGATCTCCAGGATTCTTTCAATGCGGATGGTGAGATCATCCATATCAAAGGGCTTGAGGAGATAATCATGGGCCCCCTGTTTGAGGCAGTCCACGGCATCCTCGACACTGCCGTAAGCTGTCATGAAAACGACATCGGTGGGCACCGCTGCTTTCTGCAGCTCTTCAAGGATGTCAAAGCCGGTGGCGTGGGGCATCCGGATATCAGAGATGACCACATGGTATTGCTCGGTTTTGATTTTCTGCAGGGCCTGCCGCCCGTCCTCAGCCTCATCCACCTGCCAGCCTTTCTTTCGAAGGTGATCAGAAAGGGTGATGCGCATGATTTCATCATCTTCGGCGAGTAAAATGCGGGCAAGGGTCATCAGGCGGCCTCATTTGTTTCAGGATTGAGTGGCAGGCGGACAATAAAACAGCTGCCATGGCCTGCGCTGCTTTCCACCAGGATCACCCCGTTCATCCGCTGCACCAGGGCATAGGTTACGGCAAGGCCCAGACCGGTACCCTCACCAACATCCTTGGTGGTGAAAAAAGGGTCAAAGATGCGCGGCAGGTTTTCTTCGGAAATGCCCGGACCACTATCTTGAAAGGCAAGAACTGCCATATCGTCCACCACCGAGGTGGTGACGGTAAAAGAGCCGCCCTCTGGCATGGCCTGCATGGCATTCATGGTGATGTTGACGATGATCTGCTGCAGGGCCGCCGAGTCGATGGAGTAAGAGTCGGGGATGCCCAGATCAAGCTGTACATTAAGTTTTTTCAAACCATATTCAAGGAGAATAAAGGATTCTCTGATCAGCTCGTCAATGCAGGCCGGCCGGTATTGGAGTGGTTCCCGGCGTCCGAAATTCAAGAGTTGCTGGACGATGTTGCCGATGCGTTTCAAGCCCTTGTCCATAAGCTCCAGGTAGCGACGGTGCAGGGCCTTGTCGTCGGGGTTTTCGCCCATGGATTTGACACAGTTGAGCATGCCGCCTAAAGGGTTGTTGACCTCATGGGCAACTCCTGCTGCCAGGCGGCCCAAGGCTGCTAGTTTCTCGGTTTGAAAGAGCTGTTTGCGGCTGGCGTCCAGTTCCGTTTGGGAGGTGTCGAGGCGCTGACAAAAATCATTGAATTTAAAGGCAAGGCGGCCAATTTCGTCGCCGCCGTTGGGTAGATTATGTTTTGAAGGCTTTGTTTCAGGATAATTTTCCATGGCCCCTTCGAGAATGCCCAGACGGCGGACCACCAGGACGTCAATGAGCAGATAAATGGAGAGGCCGACGATTAAAATGGTGATGGTGGCGATAAAGAGCAGCAGGCGGTTATTTTTTGTAATGCTCTCAAAGGCCCAATCCACAGGGATGGTGACACTGAGACCGCCGCGAATATCGCCAATCTTGTAGCCCTGCTGGTCATGGCATTCCAGGCAGGAGGCCTCCACCGGCAATGGGGCGATATAGCGCAAGGTGCGATGGTTGTTGGCTTGGGTGAACTCGATGACTTCATCCACCCCTTGTTCAAAGAGAAGGAGGCTTTTTTTCTCCCAGGGATCAGGGGCGTTTTCCGGATTAATAGCCTTTAAGGTGGTCACCCGGTAGCCGCAAAAACCGGCTTTGTCGGCATAGGCGGAAAGTTCCCTGGTCACCATGGCCGGATTTCTTTTAACATAACGGGTACCCTGGGTATCGACCATCTCAGGGTCTTTTAAAAAAGGGTTGGGATCAACCCCGGGTTGGCGCATAAAGAAGAGGCCGTTATGGTCCGCGACCCACTGGCGGGTCATCAGGATCTGTTTGTGGAGCATGCGGGCCTGGCGGGTGGCCTGGGAGAGAACAAGTTCGTTCTGGAATTGCGAGGTCCTGTAGAAGGTGATGCCGTAGGAGATAACCACGACAATACCAATGAGGAAAATAAATTTGATTCTCAGGCTCATTTTGTTCCACTGCACATGTTTCATACCTGCTGGGTTATCCTCCTGTTTGCTGTGCACAAAGTATTCCTCGCCTTGCCCTGGTTCTTTTTTCAAGCTATGACTCTGTTTAGCCGACTTTGTATTTTTCGTCTTCTATATAATGTTACTGATTGGTAGCAGTCCGACAAGGCCGTGTTACTCTTTGGTAACGGTACTCTTTGCCGGCATGCTGGCCCGCAGGGCGGTGGCCAGATCCTCGGGGAAATGACCGTTTATCCAACGGAGCTGTGACTCGCTGAAAGCACCTGGCGATTTGGGAAGTTTGGGAAGAAGGGCGTAGAAAAGGCGTTGGTCATGGTCCTTGCTGGTGAAACGCTTTGAGTATTCGATGCTGCACATGAGCTTGACGCCGATACCGTGTAGGGCCTTGGCTGCCAGATAGAAAGCCATATCAAGGGAGTGGCGGGCCGCCGTTGAAAGTTCGAGGATATTGCCCACCGGCTCGGTGGTCATAATCTGCACTTCCCACTGTGAGGTCTGGGCCTTAGGGACAAAGACCATGACATGTTCGTCCTCATGAATAATGAGACTTTTTTCAGCCTTACGTCCATCCATCCGGCTGTTGGCGTGGATGGCTGCGATATAATCGCTGAAAAAGCCATTGCCGGTTTCTGCTTGGTACTGCTGAGAGAAGGAGGCAATCAGATCGCCGCAGGCAAAACTGGACTGGCTTATTGCATTGTCAGAAACCGCTGTCGGAATGAGGGCGAACTGCTGATGGAGCATCTGGTGGGAGGCATTCAGACGGTAACCACTGGCGGCAAAATCAAAACCGTAGTTCCAGCCCCAGAGGGTGGCGCTGAATGAGGGCAAGGCCCCTTGGGCCAATGCCGTGACGATCTGCTGGCGTGTCGCTTCAAGTTCAGCCGCCGTTGCCGTTCTTCTGCGCTTAAAACCGGCAAGGCCCAGATCGACAGCCAGCCGGTCATAGGTCCTCTGGTAGTAGAGATGGCGCATGCCGATCATGTCATCCAGGCGAAGATCAGCCAGGCTGTAGCGTACGGCATCGTTGGCCATATTGGCAGCATAATGGCCCCAGGGGATATAGGAATTGCGGCGCAGATATTCAAAGACGTGGCTGCCGTCGCTGCGGAATTCGCCGATGATTTCACTGCCGCCCTGGGCCCCTGGTCTCAGCACCATGGCCTGCTTATAGTCATCCGGCAGATGGGGGTTGTTGGCCACCGCCTCATAGAGATCATGGTTATGGATAATGGCCCGGCAGCGACCATTATGGTGCTCATAACGGAGGCCGTCGACCTCGCCAGTGGCGCTGATGATAAAGGAGGCGGCTTGCCTGGCGAGGCGCATGAGGTCTTCCGGGTCGGTGGAGGTGGTGGCCAGAGAAAGGAGCACGGGGGTGGGCAAGGCCAGGAAGATGTCATCAATTTCACTGTCGCTGACGCAGCGGCGCAAGGCATCAGCCATGGAAACAGGCTCTGCTTCTGTCAGTCTTATCCCCAAGGGAGTCTCTGCTTGCCGGTCAGCCCAGGCGGAATTAATAAAAGTGGTACCCTTGAAGGAAAATGGATTTGCTATCTCATAAACCCAGTCACTTTTTTCCACCTCAAGATCATCGGCCGGAAAATTACGGCTGTTAAAAACCGGTTCCTCCTGGCAGAGGCCAAGCTCGATGATTTCGTCATTTTGCCGGAGATTGGTAACGCGGTATGAGGGCTTGTGGATGACAAAGGAAAATCGGCCGCCGGGCCGCACGCAGGTGTGTAGTTTCATAATGGCAGTAAAATGTATTTAATGAGTGAGCCTTGTGATGCTGCTCCAGGTGGAGATAGCTTACTGTTCTTTACCGCCTGGTGCCAGCAGAGATGAGAAAAAAAGGAGTATTTCTTAATATGCGCAGACTGCTTCAAGAGAAGATGAGAATCTGTGCAGGCTTTTGGGGAATGGCTTGGCAAGTTGCTCATATTTCTATAGATTGACAGAGAACATTTCGGGGTGTCTGCCCCAGGGCACTTTTTCTTGAATGACCATGGAGACTCATTTGTGAGTTTTACTATCTACACCAGTAATAGAATGGAGTTGCTGGTTGAATATCTTGCCCAGGTCTTGAGGGCCCAGCCCTTGCCGCCTCTTGTTGCCGAGACCGTGGTGGTTCAGAGCCAGGGTATGGCGCGTTGGCTGGCCATGGAACTTGCCACGCGTTACGGTGTCTGGGCCAACGGCTCTTTTCCCTTCCCCAATGCTTTTTTGCGCCAGATTTTTGCCCAGGTGCTCGGCGAGGAGCTGGTCTTAGAAAAATGGCAGCGGCCGGTGCTGGTCTGGCGGATCATGGAACTTCTCCCTGATCTTTGCCGCAACGAGGCCTTCAGCCAGGTGGCAGTTTACATATCCACACCCCTGAAAACTTATCAGCTGGCCGTGGCCATGGCTGATCTCTTTGATCAGTATGTCATCTACCGTCCTGATTTTATCAGGGACTGGGAGGCAGGCGGCGACGGCGGCTGGCAAGCCATGCTCTGGCGCAGGCTGCGTGCCGATATTGACCAGCCCCACCGGGCCGATCTCTTTGAGCGCAGTCTTGGCTTGCTGAACAGCGATGATTGTTGTCTCGGTTTTCTGCCCCCCCGGGTGTCTCTCTTTGGCATTTCCTCCATGCCGCCCAGCCATCTTGAAATCTTGCACGCCCTGGGCCGCCACGCCGAGGTGAATATCTTTTTTCTCAACCCGTGCGACAAGGAGTGGGGCGATATCATCCCCGAGGCCACCATCAGCCGTCTTGAGCGGACCACCGGCCTTGACCGTGATGCACAGTTTCTTGCCAGTGACAATCCTCTTCTGGCCTCCATGGGTCGCCTGGGCCGTGATTTTTTCCATCTGCTCCTTGAGCATGGGACCGATGAGGAGACATTATTCCTGGAGCCCCAAGACGATACCCTGCTGGCTGTCATCCAAGGGGATATTCTTAAACTCCGGGATGCCACGCCCGGCCACCGCAGCGATGATTCCCTTTGTTTTATCTCCTGCCATAGCCCCATGCGTGAGGTGGAGTCCCTCCATGATCACCTCCTTGGTCTCTTTGCCGAGCATCCTGGTCTTGAGCCGCGGGACATCCTGGTTATGGCCCCTGATATCAGCAGCTATGCCCCCCTTGTTGAGGCGGTCTTTGCCGGGAATGATCAGCCCCTCCTGCCCTATACTGTCGCCGATCAGAGTCACGGCGAGGAGGAGTGCATAGCCGGTTTTTTTCAGATGCTCGACCTGGCACCCAGCCGCTTTAAGGCCCTTGACCTGGTTGCCCTTTTAGAGATCAGCGCCCTGCGCCGCTGTTTTCAACTGAGCCTGGATGATGTCAGCTTGATTACCAGTTGGCTTGCCGAGCTGCGGATCTGCTGGGGCCGGGATGGTGCAGACCGGAGCCGTTTCGGTCTCCCCCCTTATGAGGACAATAGCTGGCAGGCCGGGCTTGATCGCTTACTCCTTGGTTTTGCCATGGCGGATGACCAGCTTTTTGCCGGCATCCTGCCCTATGACGGGGCCCATCTTGAGCCGGAGCTGGCCAGCCGTTTTCTGACTTTTTATCATACCCTTGCCCAGTGGGCAGACCGTCTTAGCTTGCAGTATGATCTGCCAACCTGGAGCGGCCTTCTCCTGCAATTGAGCGCCGATCTGTTCAGCCCGGATCAAGATGAAGAACGGCAGATGCAGGTGCTGCGCACGGCCCTGGCCGCCTTAAGTCAGGAGGCGAGTCTGGCGGCTTTTGGCCAGAGCCTGGGCCTTGATGTCGTGGCGGACAGGGTGCGCAAGGCCGTGAGCCAGGATCTGTCGCCCTATGGCTTTATGGGAGGCGGTATCACCTTCTGCTCGCTGCTGCCCATGCGGGCTGTGCCCTTTAAGATCATCTGTCTGCTTGGCATGAATGATGGTGATTTTCCGCGCTCTCCGGCCCGTTTTGGTTTTGATCTCATGGTCAAGGAATTCAGACGCGGCGATCGCAGCATGCGCTTTGATGATCGTTATCTCTTTCTTGAGGCCTTGCTGTCGGCCCGGGACCAGCTCTACATCTCCTATCTGGGCCGCTCTGTTGTCGATGACTCGGAACGGGCTCCATCGGTGCTGGTCCGTGAACTCCTTGAGTATGTGGCCCGGATGTGCATTTCGGCTGGGGCCACGGAGAAAGAGGAACAGCTCATTCTGCGCAGCCTGGTGCTCCAGCAGCATTTGCAACCCTTTCACTCCGAGTATTTCCAAGGCAAGCTGGCCAGTTTTTCTGAAAAAAATCTGAGTGCGGCCCGGGAGCTTATTCGCCACAGCCAGGGGCGCATCGATTTTGGCCGCGGTCTGCCCCTGCCAGAGGCGGAGGCGGAAAGACGCCATCTTGATCTTGTAGCTTTGCAGCGTTTCTGGCAATCGCCGGCCCGCTTTTTTTGTGAGCAGCGGTTGGGTTTACGTCTGGAGGGTGAAGAAGAGCTCCTGGCCGAGGATGAACCCTTTGGCCTCGGCGGTCTTGAGCGCTATGAGCTGAGTCGGGACCTGGTCCAGGGCCTGCTGGCCGCCGAACCGTTGACCTTTGATCAGGTCAGAGCCCGAGGTGTTCTGCCCCATGGTGCCATGGCCGAGGTTGTTTTTGCCGGGGTGGAGGCCAAGGCCAGGTCCTTTGCCCAGCAGGTCGAAGAGCTGGGCGGCGGCGTTTTTGCCAGTCAGTCAGGAAGCCTTACCCTTGGCAGTTATCAGCTGGAGGTAGAGCTTGCCAATGTCAACACTCTGGGGCAGTTCCACTACCGCTTTGGCAAGATGGATGGCCGTCATATCCTGCGCACCTGGATCAGCCATCTCGCCTTAAACAGTCTTGATCTTCCCTCAGCCATTGGCCGCCAGTCCCTGCTGATCGCCGATGACGGTGTTGTCCGCTTGGCACCGCTTGATAATGCCCAAACCATTCTGCAGACCCTTCTGGAATTATACTGGCAGGGCCTCCGGCAGCCCTTACCGTTTTTTGCCAAGGCGTCGTACGTCTTTGTTGAGGCCTGTCAGAAGGGGAAAAGGGAAGAAAAGGCCATTGCGGCAGCCACCAAGACCCTGTGGGGTGACGATTACTCCACCGGGGAATGGCAGTGGGATCCCTCTCTTAAGCGCTGTTTTTCTGAAGAATCCCAGCTCGGCGAAGAGTTCAGCAGACTGGCCCGGACGATGTATGAGCCGGTTTATCTCGTCATGGACAAGGAATAAGAGGGCGCATGGCTGATCTTCTCGATAAAAAGCTGCACGGCTTACATCTCATTGATGCCAGTGCCGGTACGGGCAAGACCTATACCATCACCGCCCTGGTGGTTCGTCTGCTCCTTGAAGAGCGCTTGACCATCCAGCAGATCCTGGTGGTCACCTATACCGAGGCCGCGGCCACGGATTTGCGGGTGCGGATCAGGGAGATGCTCGCCCTGGCCCGCTCCTCTTTCAGCGGTCACAACAGCAAGGAAGAGTTTCTGGCCAGGCTCCATACTAAAATTGCTGACCATGACCAGGCCCGCCGTGATCTGAGCTGCGCCCTCAACGATTTTGACGAGGCAGCCATCTACACCATCCACGGTTTCTGTCAGAGGATGCTCAAGGAAAACGGTCTGGAGAGCGCCACCCTCTTTGATGTGGAGTTGGCTGCTGATCTTAGTGGTATCCACTGGCAGGTGGTCTGCGATTATTGGCGCCAGAGTGTGGTGGGCTATGGGCCGCTCTTTCTCCATTATCTGAACGACAAGCTGAGTCCGGACAAGCTTCTCAAACTTTTGAACAATCAGCGGCCTGGCCTCAAGGTCTGCCCTGAGAGTTCTGGAGCTGTTCCCAGCCCGGAGCTGGAAAGGGAGTTTGTCCGTCTCTATGAGGAGGGGGTTGCCTTATGGCCTGAGGCGGTAGGGGAGGTGGCGAAAATTCTTCGTGATCCCGCCTTAAACCTTCAGAAATTCCAGCAAAAGAGTGTGGACAAATGGCTGCTTGCCATCTCCGCCTATTTTAAGGGTGAGCTTCTCCTGCCCCCTGATGTTTTATACAAGGTAAGCCAAGACAACCTCAATCAGGGCGTGAAACAAGGTCGCCAGCCGCCCCATCACCCCTTTTGTGCCTATGCCGACCGGCTCTGGCAGGCCTGGCAGCAGATTTGCGGCCAGCTCTTGGAGATGAAGGCCGGCCTTTTCCCCTATGCCGCCCAAAAAATTGCCGAGGTGAAGGAGGAGCAGCGCCTCCTCGGCTTTGATGATCTGCTCACCCGTCTTCAGGCTGCTCTTGCTGGCCCGGAAGGCGAACGGCTGGCCGCCGCAATCAGAAGGAAGTATCCTGCCGCCCTTATTGACGAATTTCAGGATACCGATCCTGTCCAGTTTGAGATCTTCCAGCGCATCCATGGCGGCAATAAGGAGCATCTCCTCTATCTTATTGGCGATCCCAAGCAGGCCATCTATAATTTTCGGGGCGCTGATATTTTTGCCTATCTGGCTGCGGCCAGGGCGGTGAAATCCAGGTATAGCCTGGAGGATAATTACCGCTCTGAGCCTGGTTTGATTACGGCCATCAACGCTGTCTTTAGCGAAAAGAGCGGGCTTGCCAGTTTTGTCTTTGCCGATATTGTCTTTACCCCGGCCAAATGGCCTGGCCTGGCAAGCGCTCAACTGGTTGTTGACCAGGGGGAACACGCCCCCCTGCAGATCATGCTGGCCGAGGGCGGGGCTGACGGCAAGCAGCTGGCCTCTCCAGACAGCAAGGTTGTGGCCACCACGGCCTGCTCTGCCGAAATTGTCAGGCTCCTGCAGCTCAGCAGCCAGGGCCAGGCCAGGATCGGAGATCGTCCTCTGGTGCCGGGGGATATTGCCGTATTGGTGCGGACCAATGCCGAGGCCCGCCAGGTTCACCAGGCCCTGCTAGATGTCGGGGTGGCAAGCGTGGTCAAGTCCACCGACGATCTTTTTACCAGCCATGAGGCCCGGGAGCTCGTTGCCGTCCTCATGGCGGTCGCTGAACCCTCTATGGACAAGAGGTTGGTGGCGGCCCTGGCCACCGATATTCTCGGCTGGTCAGCTGTGGCCCTTTTTGGGCGGAGTGAGGATGAGCTCGGCTGGGATGGGGTTCTCGAGCGGTTCGCCGAGTACCACAGGCTCTGGCATGACAAGGGTTTCATGAGCATGTTTCAGGCCCTGGTCAGTGGTGAGCAGGTGCGCGAGCGTCTGCTGCGCCTCCATGATGGCGAACGTCGTCTTACCAATTTGCTCCATCTTGGGGAGGTTCTCCAGGGCCAGAGCAGGCTTTCCAGCCATCACCTTATTGATTATCTCAAACAGGGGGTGGCGGGGCGGCATCGTGGTGAGCATGAACAGCGGTTGGAGAGCGACGCCCTGCGCCTGCAGATCGTTACGGTCCATAAGGCCAAGGGCCTGCAGTACCCCGTGGTATTCTGCCCCTTTCTGTGGGGTGGTTCCAAGATTGGCGGTCATAGGGAGGTGTTCTTTCATCAGGACAAAAACGAGCTCATCCTTGATATAGGCTCTGCTGAATTTGAGGTCCATAAGGAGATTGCCCTCATCGAAGAGCTGGCTGAGAATCTTCGCCTGGCCTATGTGGCCCTGACCAGGGCCAAAAATCGCTGCTATGTGGTATGGGGTCCTTTGTATGGCTTCCAGGAGTCGGCTCTTGGCCATCTCTTTCATGGCCGGGCTGATGAGGAGCGCGGCGAGCTGCTCAGCCGTCTGAAAGCAATGTCCGGCCCGGACCTTGGGCAGGAGCTTGCCGGTCTGGTTGAAAGAGCTGCAGGCGAGATCGCGCTGCTTGCGTGCCCGGCGGAGGTTGGTGAGGTGAGCATCGCCGTGGAAGAAATTCCTGCCCTGGCCTGCCGCCCTTTTACCGCCAGTGTTGATCGCTCCTGGCAGGTCAGCAGTTTTTCCCGGTTGACTGCCGGTCTCCATCAGGAGGCCTATATTGCCGATCATGACCGTAGTCTGCTTCCGGAGGCTGACAGGTTGCCAGAGGGTGAGGCGGCCGCACTGTCCATCTTCGATTTTCCGAAAGGCGCCGGGCCGGGAACCTTTCTTCACCACCTTTTTGAAAATCTTGATTTTGGTGATTTCCGGGCAGGGCGAGATGTCGCGGTGCGGGAGTGGCTGGCGGCCAAGCTTGGCCAATTCGGTTTTGCAGGATTTTGGAACGATCCGGTGGGCAAGATGCTTAACGAGGTAGTGAGTGCTCAGTTGCCCGGTCAGAATTTTTGCCTTGCTGATCTTGAGCCTGCGGCGCGTCTCAATGAGCTTGAATTTCATCTGCCCCTGGCCCAGTCCCGGGCTGCTGATCTTCTTGAGGTATTTTCCCGGCATAATCATGCTGGCGGCACTGAATTTCTTGCCCAGCTGGGGCGTCTTGACTATGCCCTGGTGCAAGGGTTTTTAAAGGGTTTTGTCGATCTGGTCTTTTGCCATGGGGGCCGCTTTTATATTATTGACTGGAAGTCCAATTATCTGGGGAATCAAACCGATGATTACGGGCGCAGTCAGCTGCAGGCTGCCATGATCGAGGCCAACTATACCCTCCAGTATCATCTCTACAGCGTGGCGCTGCACCGCTATCTTGCCAGCCGGCTGCTTGATTATGAATATGAGCGCCATTTCGGCGGTGTTTTTTACATCTTCCTGCGCGGCGTGCGGCAGGGCAGTGACAACGGCATCTTTTTTGACCGGCCCCAATTACCGCTCATTGACGAGCTTGCTGATCTCCTGGTTCAACCGGGCCAGATACAAGGAGGTGGACCGCAATGAGCGACATGGGTTTGTCTCGTGACCAAGAGGGCAATGGCCTGGATCGCTCTTTTGCTGATTTTATTCAGCGTCTGGCCGGCGATCAAAGCTGTCCCGAGCTTTTTGCCGCCGTAAGTCAGCTGAGCAGGGCCAGGTCAGAGGGCCATATCTGTCTTGATCTGGCCACGGTCAGCGGCGGCATGGATGTCGAGACAATGAGCAGTCTGCTGCTGGCAACCCCGGTGGTTGGTCGGCCCGGGGAGACAACGCCCCTCATTATTGATGGCACCTACCTCTATCTCCAGCGTTATCACCAGGCCGAGACCCGGGTGGCGGATTTTATCAAGGCCCGCCATGCTCTGGAGTTTCAGGGGTTTTCCTTGCCGGAGCTTCGTGCCGCCCTGGCAAAATTCTTCCCGGGCGGAGATCAGCAGCACCCTGATTGGCAGCAGGTCGCGGCCATGGCCGCCCTGACCCGGAAGTTCACCGTGATCAGTGGTGGGCCAGGCACGGGCAAGACCACCACGGTGGCCAAGATCCTGGCAATCTATCAACAACTGCATCGGGGCCAGGACAAGGTCATCCGGCTTGCCGCCCCAACGGGCAAGGCGGCGGCCCGCCTGCAGGAATCCATCCAGCAGGCCAAGGCTGATCTTCCTGTTTCTGAGGACAATCGCCATGAGCTGCCCCACGAAACCGTGACCCTGCACAGGCTTCTCGGTCTGTCCAAGGGGCGGCCCCGCTATGATCGTCATCATCATCTTGTTGCCGATCTGGTGGTTATTGATGAGGCCTCCATGGTGGACTTGCCCCTCATGGCTCAATTAATGGACGCCTTGCCGTTTAAGTGCAGTCTGATTCTGCTTGGCGATCATTATCAGCTTGCCTCAGTGCAGCCCGGCGCCGTGCTCGGTGATATCTGTAGTCGGGGGGAGGGTTTCAGTGCAGAGTTCCAGGCCTTGGCCCGGGATCTAGCAATCACCATCGGCTCGCCGCCGCAGCGTAATAATTCCTTGGCCGATGGCATTGTCACCTTGCAGAGATCCTATCGTTTTAAAGAGACAAGCGGTATTCGCAGGCTGAGTGCGGCGGTAAATAAAGGGCAGGCCGAGGAGGCGCTGACGGTGCTTGCCGATGCGAGTTGTCCTGATGTGACAATGGTCGATTATGGTGGCCATTGTGAAGAACTCGTTAAAAAAGAGCTGTATCCCGCCTTTACCGGACTCTCCAAGGCCCGCAGCAAAGAAGAACAACTGGCAGTTCTTGGCAATTTCGGTGTGCTCTGCGCCCATCGACAAGGCCCGGCCGGCATGGAGAGCATTAATGAAATACTGGTCAAGTTGATGGCAGGGCCTGCCAGTTACGGCAAACCTCTGTATCATGGTCTGCCGATCATGGTTGCCACCAATAGTTATGAGCTTCAATTGTATAACGGCGATACCGGCGTCATCAATAGTCAGGATGGGCGCCTCTTTGCCTGTTTCGCAAATTACGGAGGCCTGCGCCAGGTGTCGGCCCGCAGATTGCCCCTTTATAATCCGGCCTATGCCATGACCGTCCACAAGAGTCAGGGGTCAGAGTTTGAGAGGGTGGTGGTTATTCTACCCGCGCAGTCCTCCCGTGTTCTTGGCCGGGAGCTCCTGTACACCGCTCTGACCAGGGCCAGGCAGTCGGTGGAGGTGTGGGGAAATCAAGAGATTTTTCGGCAGGCTGTGGCGGCCCCGGTGCTTCGTGTGTCGGGACTTGCCCGCCGCTTATGGGGTGATTCAGACGCTTGAAAATTGTAATGTACGCCCCCTCTCCCTTCTTGCTGTTTTTAGGTAGAAATACAGCATTCTCCAGCCGGATGGCCCCTTGCTTTTTGGCACGGTATTTTGCGCTTTGAGTCTTGCCTGGTTAGTAAAAGTATGGTAGCGTGCTCTGCTGTTTGCCCTGAGTATGGACATTTTTTTTTGTCCTGTGGTGTCCATGCAAACTAGCTTCTCTTCGTATGGATAACCCTTTGGGAAAGCAACCAGGAACAACATCTACCGCCGTTTTTGGTGGAGAAGTTTTCATAAACAAGCAGCCGATTTTTTTTCCGAAGCAGTGGCTGGATTGAAATAGAAATTTATTAAAGAGGTGTTCTGTTGAAAAAGAAAATTCTGGTAGCCAATCGTGGTGAAATCGCGTGCCGGATTATCCGAGCCATCCAGGAGCTTGGTTATACAGCTGTCGCCATTTATGAAACGCCTGACAATGCTGCCCTCCATATCAGTGTTGCCGATGAAGCCGTCTGGATTGGTGACGGCCCTCGCTGCGATTATCTCAATATTGATAAAATTATCAAGGTTGCCAAGAATCACAATATTGATGGCATCCATCCCGGCTATGGTTTTCTCGCTGAGAACCCGCATTTCTCTCAGGCCTGTGCTGATAACGGCATCACCTTCATCGGACCAACCGCTGAGGTTATCAGCCAACTTGGCGACAAGGTAACGGCTCGCAGGATCATGGCCGAGGCCAAGATCCCCATGGTGCCCGGTACCGACAATCTGCCTGCCGATGAGACCGAGGCCGTTAAGATGGCCCTGGAGTTTGCCAATAGGGTTAAATATCCCATTATGCTCAAAGCCACTGCCGGCGGCGGTGGTCGCGGCATCCGCCAGGTGGATAATGATGCCCAGATGAAGGAGCAGCTCCAGATTGCCCGGGCCGAGGCCAAGGCAGCCTTTTCCAACGACAATGTCTACATGGAAAAGGTGGTTGTGAAGCCTAAGCATGTTGAGGTGCAGATCATTGCCGACCAGTTTGGCAGCACCGTTCATCTTGGTACCCGTGACTGTTCCATTCAGCGCCGCAACCAGAAACTCGTGGAGATTGCCCCATCGCTGATCAAGGATCAGAAACTTCTTGATGAGATTTGTGAAACCGCAGTGCGTGCAGCCAAGGCTGCCAACTATACCAACGCCGGCACGGTTGAGTTTTTGATCGATAAGGACATGAATTATTATTTCATGGAGATCAATACCCGTATCCAGGTGGAACACACTGTTACCGAAATGGTCACCGGTATTGATATTGTTCGCACCCAGATTAAGCTGGCATTCGGCAAACCACTGAGCTTTAAACAGAGTGATGTTCGGATTCGCGGCCATGCCATCGAGATGCGGATCAATGCTGAAGATCCCCAGAATAACTTTATGCCCGAGGGTGGTAAAACAGTTACAACCTATCGTTCGCCAGGTGGTTACGGTGTTCGTCTTGACGGCTTTGTCTACCAGGGTTTTACCATTCCCCAGGTCTATGATTCGCTGCTGGTGAAGATGACGGTGTTTGGCTATTCCTGGAACGAAACGGTTGATCGCCTGCGTCGTTGTCTGACCAACTATGTTATCACCGGTCCCAAGACAACCATTCCCTTCTATCTGCAACTGGTAAACGAGCCCCAGTTTCAGTCAGGGGATTTTGATACATCCTACTTGGAAAATCATCCGGAACTCCTGGAGTATAAGGATGACGATTCCGAGGTCAATAAACTTGCCGCGCTCATTGCTGAGATTCATCACAAGGGTTTCAACCCTTATGCAGCTTAAGCCTGTAGGCAAGAAGTTTGTGCGGCGTTAAAAAAAATTGTAGCGTAAAATTTACAGAAGAGGAGTCACCATGAACCGCATCGTTCAAGGTATGAATATAAAGGATTTACTCAAGACTGTTCGCGAGGCTGACGGCTATTATATCACCAATACCGCCCGCGACATGTCTCAGTCCGACTATAAGAACAGAATCCTGCTCCATACCGATCTTATGGCTGCCAAGGAACGCGAGAAGGCGGGTTATTTTTCTCTGGAGATTACCGGCGGCGCCTCCGTCCATGTCGATATCCTCCGCAAGCAGGTTGATCCCTTCCTGAAGCTGAAACTGCTCAGGGAAGCCATGCCCAACACCATGTTTCAGACCCTGTGTCGCGGCGTGAATCTGTTTGGTTATCGGCCCTATCCCCAGAATGTCATCCGTTTCACGGTAAAGGAATTTGCCAAATATGTTGATGTTTGGCGGGTGTTTGACTTCATGAACTACATCCCCAATATGAAGGCCGTGTTTGAAGAGGTACAGGCTGCCGGCAAGATTCTCGAGCCCTGTATCTGTTTTTCAACCGGCCCTGAACATACCGATGATTTCTATGTCAAGAAGGTTGGCGAGATTCTCGACGTCACCGGTGAAGATATTGTTCTCTGTATCAAGAATCATGGTGGATTAGGCACACCTAAGCGCATTGGTGACCTGGTCAGCTCCATTAAAAATAAATATCCGGATCTGGTTCTTCATTACCATGGCCATAACACCGATGGTAATGATATCGGTCGCATCACCGAGGCTGTCTTGCATGGCGCTAATATTGTCGATGCCTCTGACCATTCCTTCACCGGTTTCTATGGGCCTCCACCGGTTTTGACCGTCATGCAGACCCTGGAAGGGTATGGCCATAAGGCGGTTACTGTTGATGCCGAGGCTGTTATCGCCACTTCCGATGCCATTCGTGATCAGCGTCCCCATTACGATATTTTTGAGTCTCAGTTTCGAGGTTTCCTGCCCACCGTTCAGATCCATAAGCTGCCCGGCGGCGCCATGGGTTCCAGCCTTGAGCAGGCAGAGAAGGGTGGTTTCCTGGATAAGATGCCTGACATTCTCCATAAGGAGCTTCCCCTGGTTCAAAAGGAGCTTGGCAACTACTGGTCGGTAACCCCTGGTTCCCAGATTCTGTGGACAACGGCTGTATCCAATGTCCAGGGCGGCGAGCGCTATGGTAATGTTTCCGGTGATCTGCGTAATCTGCTTCTTGGTAAATATGGCCCGTTCCCCTTCTACAAGCCGGCGGAATGGATCTATGAGAAGGTTCTTGGCGCTGATTGGCAGAAGGTGTTAGAGGAAGAGGGCGGCATCGAAGATATCGAAGACATGGATATCGACAAGGAGCGCAAGACCTTGACCGATCGCATCCGCAGAAAACCCACGGAGCAGGAGCTTGTTCTCTATCTTCAGCATCCCAATGATGCCGTGGAATTCTTCAAGTTTGAGGCGAAGTTCGGCAAGGTCTATGTTCTGCCGCCGTCTATCTTCTTGAAACGTGGCGGCTTTGAACTTGGTGAGGATATCACCTTTACCGATCATAAAGGCAAAGGTCATCTTATCTCCATAGGCCCGGCCCAGATGAATGAGGAGGGTGAGACCACCATCTATCTCACCGTTGACCATCATAACCGGAGATACATAATGGCTGCAGAACAAAAAGCAGGTGTTGCTGCTGCCCAGTCTGAGATCGGCAAGGAAGAGATCGAAGAGCTCGCAGCTGTAGGTGATGTGCGTGCGCCCTTTATGGCCAATGTCTGCGAAATTGCAGTGGAAGTTGGTCAGGAGGTGGCTGAAGGCGACAAGCTTGTTGTGGTTGAAGCCATGAAAATGCAGACTCCTGTGCTTGCCAAGATTGGCGGTGTGGTGGAAAGTGTTACCACGAAGGTGGGTGATGCGGTCAAGCCTGGCGCTAAGCTGGTTAAAATAAAGACAGGTAATGAGGAGAAAGAAGGCAAGTAAGACAGGCCCTTTTAAAACTCCTGGTGTAAACACATAAAAAACCCCGCAGCGACGCAAGTCGCTGCGGGTTTTTTTATGAGAATTTTCTCTTGTCTTTAGTTGTGGCAGGTCTTGTCACCAATAAAGATCACTGAATTCTGGGAGCCGAATTCAGTGCTGACCCGCTCAGGGTTAGAGGGGTCGGTCCACCACTTGCCGTCGACGACAAACTGATATTCGTAACGACCAGGCTTTAATTTTAATTTCTTTGTGCAGGTGCCATCCTTAAACTTACGCATGGAATCTTTGGTTGGATTCCAGCCGTTAAAGTCTCCCACCAGGAAAACTTCCTTGGCCTCAGGGGCCTGGAGAATAAATTCAGTGGATGAGACGCTCTTCTTGGGAGTATCCTTCTTTGTCGGTGCACATTTTTTATTGTCCTTACAAGCCATGGCATTCTCCTTTGCTGTGTTTCAGCATTTTGCCCCGTGGCTTGACTCTTTGTCACGCCATGTGAGGCAATGATTTTTTTCTATGAAGAGTGAGCGATGCTCTCTTTGTTGGCGCTTTGGATTGGTAAATTCATAAAGCCGAAAATCGAGCGGTTAAAGACAGCAGCTGTTACGCTAAAAATATAATGGAATTTTTCAAATTCTATTGTCAAATTATTTTTACTGTCTTCATGGTGGTAGATACGATAAAATATCTGCTGCTTAGGAAATTTTGCGAATCCATGAGAAACCTTACAACAAAAAGTTAAGGAGAAAATGATGAAAATTAAGGCATTTGTAGCATTGGTCGCCCTTTCTGTTTGTCTGTCACTGGCAACAGACTCCCAGGCCGGTAAAAAAAGAATTGTATTCGGTGGTGGTCCGGCCGGCGGCACCTTCCAGGTGGTTGCCAACGCTATTCAGGTTTATAAACCCATCAAGGATATGGAGGATTTCACGGTCAAGGCCCAGTCCTCGGCCGGATCGGTGGAAAATCTCCGCAAGATTGATTCTGGTAAGTCTGATTTTGGTGTGGTTTATTCCGGTCATGTCTATCTGGGCCGCAACGGCATGTTGAAAAACGACACTACAAAATATGAAAAGGTGTTGGCTGTTTCCTTTCTCTATGGCGCTCCGGCCCAGCTTGTTGTCCGCAAGGATTCCGGGATCAAGAGTGTGAAAGATCTTGAGGGCAAAAGGGTGGGTGTTGGTAATGCCGGATCCGGCGCCTTTGCCAATTGCGAGTTGTTTTTCAGCCATATGGGAATGTGGGACAAGGTGAATCGGAACCCCATGGGTTATAATGATGCGGCTGCCGCCTTTGGTAATAACCAGCTTGACGCCTTTTTGCTCTTCACCGGCTACCCGAGCGGTGCGATCATTATGGCTGCCCAGACCAATGATATTGATATGGTTGATCTTGATGCCGATGCCAAGGCCTCAGGATTCTATGAAAAATACCCCTATTTTGCCAAGCTCGCTGTGCCGGCAGGGACCTATCGCGGCGTTGATCATATTACTCCCTCTTTTCAGGACTCAGCCCTGTGGGTAGCAAATGCCGATGTGCCTGACGATATTGTCTATAAGATGCTTGCCGCCATCTATAGTGATGAAGGGCTGGCCCACATGGTTGAGCAGAAAAAGACCTTCAAAGACATGAGCATTGCCACAGGTGTGACTGGTATTGTTACCCCTCTCCATCCCGGTGCCATGAAATTCTGGAAGGAAAAAGGAATACTGTAATTTCTTGATTGAATCTAAGAGAGGAGCCGCGCTCATCACCATGATTGGCGCGGCGCTTCATTGTAAGGACGGTTGGCCTGCGCCGTCCTTATTTTTTATGTGCTGCTAGGGATAATTGTGTTGCCGTGGCCTACGATAGTCTCCATAAGTTTGAGAAAATACTTTTTGACGCCCTGTCGCTGATTCTCGTTATATTCTATTCATTCTCCGCTGTTTTTCAGCCAGCCTCCACCGAGTATCATCGCGGTATCTATATCATCATCACCTATGTATTGATCTTTTTGGTCTATAAATCAAAAAGTCGAATCATGCGCTGTGTTGATTATCTCCTCATTGTGCTGTCCGTTCTTACCATTGGTTACTGGATCGTTAACTTCGAGTCCATTAATTATCGGATGGGTCTGGAGACCCATCTTGATATGGCGGTGGCCATGATCGGCGTCCTGCTTGGTGTTGAGCTTGCTCGTCGGGTGGTGGGTTCGATCTTTGTCTTTATCGGGGCCCTGATGCTGGTCTATGGGGTATACGGCGATCTGGCTCCTGAGCTTTTCTCCCATGCCGGCGATACCTTTCCCGATCTCTGTGTCTCCATCTTTTATAAGAGCGATGGCGTCTTTGGCATCATGGCCAATGTTCTGGCCACCTATATTATTCTCTTTGTCATTTTCGGGGCCTTTTTGGAAAAATGCGGGGCCCAGAAATTCTTCATCGATTTTCCCCTGGCGGCAGTGGGGCATAAGATAGGTGGGCCTGGCAAGGTGGCCGTGGTGGCCAGCGGCCTGTTCGGCTCCATTTCCGGCAGCGCCATTGCCAATACCGTCTCCACCGGCACCTTCACCATTCCCATGATGATCAAGGCGGGTTTTAAACGCCATATTGCCGGGGCCATTGAGCCGGCAGCCTCCATCGGCGGCATGTTCATGCCGCCGATTATGGGGGCCGGCGGTTTTATCATGGCGGAAATGACTGGCCTGCCTTATTCGCGGATCATGCTGGTGGCCCTGTTTCCGGCCCTGATGTACTTTTTCTCGGTGTTTGTTATGGTCCATTATGAGGCCAAGAAGGAGAATATTGTCGGCGAGAAATCAGAGTTCAGCGCCTGGGATATTTTTAAGAAGGAATGGTATTATATTCTCCCCCTGGCGGTGATTACCATTTTTATGCTGCTTGGCTATTCACCGGGCTATTCAGCCATCTACGGCATTGTCAGCTGTATCGTGATCAGCTGGTTTAGTAAGGAAACCCGCATTGGTCTGCGTGAATTTGTCCACGCCTCGCGGGCCGGCACCGAGAGCAGCCTGAAGATCGGCGCCACCGTAGGCGTCATTGGTATTATCATCGGTGTTCTCACCTATAGCGGTCTGGTTCTCACTTTTGCCGATATCGTTATTGAACTTGCCGGCGGTTCTCTTTTCTTCACCATTGTCCTCATTGCCCTGGCCTCGTTGGTGCTGGGCATGGGCGTGCCGGTGACAGCCGCCTATCTGATTACGGCAGTGGTTGCGGTGCCGGCCCTGACCCATTTAGGGGTCAATGTCCTGGCTGCCCACATGATTGTCTACTGGCTTTCCCAGGATTCCAATATCACGCCGCCGGTCTGTATTGCCGCCTTTGCCGGGGCCACCATTGCCAAGGCCAATATGTGGCGCACCGCCTTTTCCGCCTTTAAATTCGCCAAATTCCTTTATCTGGCCCCCTTTCTCTTCGGTTATGTGCCCGGTTTTTCCATGGAGGGCAGCAACACGGATATCATTAAGGCCTTTGTCCTGATCTTCTTTGGTACCTATCTCTACTCCTGGCTGCTGAGTTTGATCTGGTGGAAATCGCTGTTGTCTATGTTTCGGCGGAAGGCGTAGATTATCCTCTGTGCTGCTGGTCTGGTAACAGCCCGTTAAAAACTACGGCGCTCGAAGGTCATTCTTTGTTCGCTATCCGCTGATGCGTCGTCAAGATTCGGCTTGAGGCTTGCTGAGCCTGCGAAACTCCGAAATTCTCATTCTTCATTTTCGATAATTGAAAAGAGCTGGCTTGCCTTTCTTTCAGGATATGGCCACGCCTTCCTGGCGTCACCGCCATGCCCTTCGCAGGCAACTGCCTGTTTCTGCGGTCATATGTCTCCTTCCCCCTTGTTCACTGCTTTGTTGATGCTGCCCATATTACCCCAGGAAAGATCTGGACATATAGACAAGCTAACAAAAAACCAAACTTATTTTTAATGATCCTGGAACACCAAACTCATAAACGGGGGTGATAGTGCAGAGAACAACAACAGCAATTGGTGGAGTGACCGGAAATGGAAGGAAGAATAGACAAAAAAAACGGCAGTCATCCTGTTTACCGCCAGGTTAGGGATATTCTTGAGGCTGAAATTTGCGAAATATACTCGCCAGGTTATTTTTTGCCGTCTGAAATGGAGCTTGCCAGTCGTTTTAAAATTAATCGGCACACTTTGCGCCGCGCCATCGATGAGTTGGTAAACGACGGTTTTGTCGGCAGAATACGTGGAAAAGGTACTTTCGTTATTCGCTCTGTCGTCGACTATGAGATCAAGAGCACCACCCGTTTTACCGAAAACCTCGCGTCCCAGGGAAGACAAGCCCAAAGCGAGGTCTTGCGTAAGATCGCTCTGCCGGCGCCAAAGGGGGTGGCAGAGCGACTCGGTTTGGCCGACAAGGAGCCCGTCGCCCTTATTGAAACACTGCGCTTCGTTGATGAACTGCCCTTTTGCATTGTATCGCACTTTCTGCCCTATGCAAAATTCCACCTGGCCCTCAAGAAATACGCGAGGGGATCCTTCCATCAGTTTATCGGCGAGCAGTACAAGATCACCCTCAAGCGCACCCTGAGCCTGATATCTGCCGTATTGGCGCAAAAGGATGATGCCGAACTGCTGAATACCTCCAGAGAGAGCCCCTTGTTGAGAGTCAAAAGTCTCAATGTGGACGCCTCCACCGGAGAGCCCGTTGAATATGTCGTAACGCGTTTTCGCGGTGATGCCACCCAGCTATCCGTTGAACCATAAGTGTTTGATTGTTTAACCCCTTTATCGCAACAAGGAGAACCAGGATCATGAAAGTAAAAACACTTCTCACCCTCGCCATTCTGCTGTTTACCGCAGCGTCAACCTATGCCAGCGGAATGGCCGACGGGAGCAAAAACAACCCCTTACGCGTCATGCTGATTCCTGCCGATGGCGGCTCCAGCGACGTCACCGAGGATTACCGGCCTGTTTTTGAGGCCATCACCAAGAATTACGGCATCCACTTCGATGTCCGGGCGGGGAGCTCATACGGCGCCGTCATTGAGGCGATGTGCAATGATCAAGTCGAGATTGCCTGGTATGGCGCGGTCTCCTTTGGCGAGGCCCGTAAGCTCTGCGGTGCCGAGTTGCTGTCCGTGGATGTGACAAAAGGCGAATCTGTCTATTACTCCGGTATTTATACACGCAGGGACAGTGGATTAAACAGCCTTGCCGATCTCAAGAACCATTCGCTGGCCCTGGGTGACACCCATTCAACCAGCTCATTCAACTATCCGGTGGCCATGCTCATTGCCGCCGGTGTCGATCCGGCCAAAGATCTGAGCAAAATTGTTATTGCCGGATCACACTCCAACTCCATTTCCGCCATGAAGGAGGGCCGGGTGGATGCCTGTGCCGCCTCTTTTAACTCCTACGAGAAGGCCGTGAAGAATAACGTCCTTGATCCGAAAGAGTTCAAGGTGCTCGCCAAGTCCGATCCCATCCCCAATCCGCCCATGGCCATGAACACCAATCTCAGCCCAGAGCTCAAAGCAAAACTTAAAAAGGTTTTCAATACCATTCACACCAAGGTTGATGCCGACAAAATCCGGGGCTACGGCGGCAAAAAGGTCGATCGTTATGACGCCGATTATCCGGTGGAGCAGATGTTGGCCGCCTTGAATAAACTGGGCGCCGTGACCCCCCAGGTCAAGGAAGCCATGGTTGAAAAATCGTCCCAGCGCTAACGGTTTGCTTCAAGCTGTTTTGAGCCGCTTGGCGGCTCAAAAAAAACGTATGCCCTTGTGGTATGAAAAGGACGAGCCTGCAGTGAAAATGATGTGCTGCAGCTCGTCCATATCCTCAAAGGAGGTAGCTCCCATGTTGAAACTAGAGAAGGTATCCCGCGTCTATCCAGACGGCACCCGGGCCATTGATAATCTCTCCCTGCACATTAAAAAAGGGGAATTTTGTGTTCTCCTTGGCCCATCAGGGGCAGGTAAATCGACCCTCATGGGCCTGATAAACGGCATGGTTCTTCCCTCCCAAGGCGAGGTTGTCCTGTGGGGTGAAAAGGTCGGGGGCAGCAACCTTAAAAGACTGCAACAGCGGGTGAGCATGATCCATCAGCAATTGCATCTGGTGCCACGACTCTCCGTCCTTAACAATGTCTTGACCGGGGCGCTGCCGGAGACTTCCCTGTGGCGCAGCCTTTTCATGCTTTTCCCTGAAAAGAATCAGCGCCGGGCCTGCCGCCTGCTGGAGGATGTGGAGCTGGAAGAAAAGCATCTCTACCGGCGGGCCATGGCCCTCTCCGGGGGGCAACAGCAACGGGTGGCCATCGCCCGCGCCTTTATGTCGCAGCCGAGTATCGTCCTGGCGGATGAGCCGGTGGCCAGCCTCGACCCGGTCATCAGTCGCAATGTTCTCAATCTTCTTAAGCAGACAGCGCAGCAGCATCAGACCACGGTGTTATGCAGCCTTCATCAGGTGGATTATGCCCTGGAGTTTGCTGACCGGGTCATCGGTCTGCGTCAGGGACGCCTGGTCTATGACGGCAGGCCGGAAGATGTGACGCCGCAGGTTCTTGAAGAGCTCTATGGGCCAGGGAATGTCCCCTGTCCCGGGGAAGGCGGCGGGGTGGATGCACCACCACCCTTTATTGCCGAGCAACAACTTGCCGCGGCCATGCAGGCTGCCTGAGGTGGATGATGAGTACTGTCCGAGAACCATTCATGAATCAACCCCGGGAACGCTACAAGGCCGATAGCTGGGAGTTGCAGCGGGCCATCACCCCCAGACTGATCGGGATCCTGTTGATCATTGTTCTTTTCGTCGCCTGGTCTGCCCGTAATACCGAGATGGATCGGGCCGCCCTGGAAAATGTGGAGGCCGTAGGCGCTGTACTTGGTGTCGGCGAATCCAAGGTGGTGTCGGGTGCCACCGGCTTTATCAAAAAGGCCTTTCCCTTTGTTCTGGCAAGCCGCACCGAAACCAAGCGCCTGGACACTTTTGATCCCGCGCAGCTGCCGCTCTTTACCCATCTGGAAACCGTGGCCGAGCAGGAGTATGACCTGCTGACCGATAGCTACACCGAAATGCGCACCCAGTACCTTGTCCATCCCTTCGGCTATCTGCTCAGGGTGCTGGCCAAGATGTGGGAAACCGTCGAGATGGCCCTCTGGGGCACCATATTTTCCATGATGATTTCCCTGCCCCTCGGCATCTTGAGCGCCCGCAACTATACCCCAAACAGGGCAGTCTACACCGGGGCCCGGGCAATCCTGGGCTTTCATCGCTCCATGCCGGAGCTGATCTTGGCCCTGTTCTTTGTTTTGATGTACGGCTTCGGCCCCATTGCCGGCATCTTTGCCCTGGCCATGCACACCAGTGGCGTGTTGGGCAAGTTCTTTGCCGATGAGATTGAAAATGCCCCTCCCGGCCCTCAAGAGGCCTTACGTTCCGGCGGGGCCGGACGCCTCAAGGTCCTGCGCTTTGCCGTCTTGCCACAGGTGCTTCCACAGTATGTGGCCTATGTTCAGTATGTCTTCGAGCGTAATATCCGTACCGCCTCGGTGCTTGGTATCGTCGGTGCCGGCGGGATTGGTATGGAGCTTAAAGGCCGCTGGGATCTCTTTGATTACTCCCATGTCGCCACCATCCTCCTGGTCATCTTCATCACCGTCATGCTGCTGGAGTTTCTGTCCCAGCGCCTGCGGGCTCATTCAATGTAGGAGGAGCTATGAGTTCTGCTGATCAAACTACTGAAGTCACACGCGGTCAGTGGCTCCGGGCCCTCAGTGCCCTTGAGCCGGAAAAGTTGACGGCCCAGGTCGCCGCCCTCACCGAGGAGTGGCAGATCACACCCCGTTCCTTGCCCCAGTCGGGGCTGGCCATGCTCAAGATCCGGGAAAGTGCCGGCGGTGAGTCTTTTTATCTGGGCGAAATTCCGCTGACCACGACCTGGCTTGAGATCCGTGATCCGGACGGCGGCCAGGCCCAAGGGGCGGCCCAGATCATGGCCGACAATCTTGACCTGGCCAGGGCCCTGGCCCTCTGTGATGGCATCCTGGCCGGTAAGTTGATCGGTCATGAGATTGTCCGTGCCCTTGTCCGCCAGGGCTGGCAACGCTGCCAGGCCGAAGAGCAAAAAAGAAGGGCCATGCTGGCCACCACCAGGGTCGATTTTTCCCTGCTTGATGATGTGGGGGAAAGCGATGGAAATTGATGCTATCTGGCAGTCCGCCAACCAGCAACGCATCTTTCGTGCCTTGATGGATGCCATGGCCAGACCGGGCAGCCTGCAGGATGTCCGGCCCTGGTTGGGGGGAGCGGCGGCGTGGCGAGGCGTGCTGGCAAGTCTGCTCGACAACAGAACCAGTTTTGCTGATTGCCACGACCTCCTTGATCGCTACGATTGGCCGTTGTTTCAGGCCCGCAGGGAACAAGCGGCCGCGGCGGATTACCTTCTCTGTCAAGGCAGCAGGGCGGCGACCATGAAGGCCAAGGTCGGCACTCTCACCAGTCCAGACCAGGCCGCCACCATCATTATCCAGGTTGATAATCTGGGCCAGGGCCCTGACGCCCTTTGCCTGAGCGGCCCTGGTATTAAAAGCAGCAGGGTTTTACCGGTCAGGGGCCTGGCATCGTCATGGCCATCATGGCGCGAGGAGCATCTTTGTTTCCCGCTGGGTATTGATCTGATTCTGGTCGACCAGCATGTCCTTGCCGCTATTCCAAGGACGACCAAGTTGGAGGTGGCGGCATGAGTTATGTGGCAATCAAGGGCGGTGGCCGAGCCATCCAGGGTGCTGAGGCACTTCTTGAGTATCTTCGTACTGAGCAGGGCAGGGGGGGGCTGCCCCTTGACCTCGAAACCATCCAGAGCCAGCTCCGCTTTCTGCATGGCCGGGTCATGTCCGAGGGCGGTCTGTACCATCCGGAACTGGCAGCCCTGGCCATCAAGCAATTTATGGGGGATTCCCTGGAGGCGGCCTTTGCCTTGCGGGCCTATCGTTCAACCAAACCCCGCCTGTGCGAGTCGCCGGTCCTGGATACCGGTGCCATGCGTCTGGTGCGGAGAATCTCCTCGGCCTTCAAAGATATCCCCGGGGGTCAGATGCTGGGCGCCTCTCCTGATTTTAGCCTGCGCCTCCTGCGCCTGGAGCTTCTTGACGAATCACCGGAGCGTTTTCAGGAGATCGCCGCCAGCTGGCTTGATGATCTGCCGGATGACAAGATGCCGGATTCCCTGCCCAAGGTCCTTGACCATCTGCGCCAGGAAGGCTTGCTGCCAAAATACAAGGTCAATCTCGACAGTGAGCCCTTTGATATCACCCGGGAGCCCCTCATCTTTCCGGTGCCACGCTCGGCTGCCCTGGCCACCATGGCCCGCGCCGAAACTGGTTCCCTGCTTGGTATCGCTTATTCCAATATGCGAGGCTATGGCGACGTTCATCCCACCGTGGCCGAGATGCGGGTTGGCTATCTCCCGATATTGTTGCCCCACCCGGTAACGGGCGAGGCAATTGAGGTGGGCGAGGTGCTGATCACCGAGTGCGAGGTGGTGGCCATGTATGAAGAGAGCGGCGACCACGATATCCCGCGTTTCACCCTGGGCTATGGCGCCTGTTTTGGCCATAACGAGGTCAAGGCCCTGGCCATGGCCATCCTTGATCGCTCCCTGCAAAAGGGCATGAGGGATGGCCCGGCCAACCCCTCGGAAGACCCTGAATTTGTCCTGCTCCATATCGATGGCATTGATTCCATGGGTTTTTGTACCCATTACAAGATGCCCCATTACGTCACCTTTCAGTCAGACATGGACCGTTTACGCACCACCCAAAAGAAAGAAACCCTGAAGAGGGTCAAGGAAAAACAGCAATGACAGAGACCAATGGATATCAGTTTGGCTTTCTCGATGAATACGCCAAGAAAGAGGTGCGGCGTAGCGTGTTAAAGGCCATTGCTCTGCCCGGCTACCAGGTTCCCTACTCCAGCCGGGAGATGCCCATGGGCCGGGGTTTCGGCACGGGCGGCCTGCAACTCACCCTGGCTCTCATCGGTGCCGGAGAGGTTTTGAAGGTGATCGACCAGGGCTCGGACGACTCGGTTAATGCCGTCAACCTGCGCACCTTTGTCGAGATGACCTGTCCGGACATCTCCACCACCACCAAGACCCAGGAAGCCACCCTGATCCAGTCCCGCCATCGTATTCCCGAGAAGGCGTTGACCGAAAGGCAGGTCCTTGTCCTCCAGGTCCCGTACCCGGACGCCCTGACCGTGGTGGAGGCCTCGGAAGACCGCCGCAAGGCCATGCACGGCGAGGCGGATTATTCCCGACTGCTGGTGAAACTTTACGAGGATATTGTCACCTTTGATGAAATCACCATCTCGCACCGCTATCCCACCCGGATTAACGGTCATTATATCATCGACCCCTCGCCTATCCCGCGTTTTGACGTCCCGAAAATGCACCAGTCCCCGGCCCTGATTCTCCTGGGGGCCGGCCGTGAAAAAAAGATCTACGCCGTCCCCCCGTATACCGAGGCGATCCCCCTCGCCTTTGAGGATGTGCCTTTTCGGGTTGAAGATTTCAGCGATGCCCAGGGCAGACGGCGGCCATGCCAGCGATGCGGCTGCCGTCTCAGTTATCTTGACGAATTCATCAACTCCACCACGGGTGACAAGGTCTATCAGTGCTCGGATGTCGACTGGTGTAACGACCAGCTCGAGATGGCTAGGGAGCAGGCCGCATGAAAGAGGGCATGAAAAAAATTCTTGAACTTGATTCCTTTTCCAAGGTGTACGGCCGCGGTTGCTTACGCTGTTTTGAGGAGACCGGTCCGGAACAGACCAATATTTGTCCCTGTTGCCGCTCCGTGGTGGCAGCCCATGACGTCTCTTTTTCGCTGTATCAAGGCGAAATTCTCGGCATTATGGGCGAATCCGGCTCCGGTAAATCCACTGTGGTTAAATGCCTCTATTCTGACGGCCAGCCCACCGCCGGTGTTGCTACCTTTTACGATAACGGTCAGCACCATTCTCTCTTTGATCTCAACAAGGCCCAGCAGCGTCAGTTGCGCAACCAGCGTTTCGGTATGGTCTACCAGAACCCCAACCTGGGGCTCAACTTTGACATCTCCGCCGGCGGCAATATTGCCGAACGGCTGCTCATGTCCGGCGACAATAATTATGGCCGCATTCGCCAGAGGGCCCGTGATCTGCTGCGCCGCACCGAGGTGTTGCCTGAACGCATGGATGAAAAGCCCAAAAATTTCTCCGGCGGCATGCAGCAGCGCGTCCAGATTGCTAAGGCCCTGGCCACCGACCCGCCGCTTCTTTTTCTCGATGAGGTGACAACCGGTCTTGATCTGTCGGTGCAGGCCGCCATCCTCGATCTCATCCTGGAGATCCAGCACGAACTGCAGACCGCCATGATCGTGGTTACCCATGACCTTGGGGTCATTCGCCTCCTGGCCGATCGGACCCTGGTCATGAAGTATGGCCGGGTCATTGAGGCAGGCCTGACGGACCAGATCCTTGAAGATCCTCAACACGCCTATACCCAACGGCTGGTGGCATCAGCCCTGTAAAGGAATACACCATGACAGTCGCCCCCATCCTCCGCGTTGAGAATTTCAGCAAAAGTTTTGTCCTCCATGAACAGGGCAAGGTGATCCCATCGTCCTCCGGGGTCAACCTCAAGGTTTACCCGGGCCGGCTCACCGCCCTCATCGGCCCCACCGGGGCCGGCAAATCCACCGTGTTAAACGGCATCTACCGCACCTACCTGGCCACGGGCGGCCGGATTTTATACCAGAGTGGTGCCGGTGAAGAAATTGACCTGGCCCAGGCCGATGATCACCAGATCCTGGCCCTGCGGAAAACGGAAATCGGTTTTGTCACCCAGTTTCTCCATTTCCTGCCCCGCCAGAAAACCGAGGATGTGGTGGCGCAACCCCTTTATCAGCAGGGTGTGGACCGGCATGAGGCCCGCGAGCGGGCCCGGCAGACCTTAAGTGCCCTCAACCTGCCCAAGCGGCTGTGGTCCATTTCCCCCGCCACCTTTTCCGGTGGCGAAAAGCAAAGGGTAAATTTGGCCCGCGGACTCACCGCCAAACCCAGGCTGCTGCTTCTTGATGAACCCACGGCCAGCCTCGATCCGGCTACCACCCAGCGGGTGGTGGAACAGATCGATAAACTAAAAAAGGAAAACGTCGCCATGCTGGCCATCTTTCATCAGATGCATTTGGTGGAACAGTTGGCCGACGAGGTCGTTGAACTGATCCCACCACCGGCTGAGAACGGTAATGGAGAAACATCATGAAGATCTATTTGACCGGCTGTCGCCTGGTATTGCCTGATGAGACTATTGATAACAGCGCGCTGCTCATCGAAGACGGTGAAATCCTGGCCATTGCTCCGGAGAGCGCTCAGGGGGGAACGGAGATCAATCTGCATGGCATGACCGTGATGCCGGGCATGATTGATCTCCATTGCGATGCCCTGGAAAAAGAGGTGGAGCCCCGGCCAAACGTCCATTTTCCTTTGGACTTCGGTTGTGCCCAGGCCGACAAGCGCAATGCCGCGGCCGGCATCACCACCGTCTTTCATGCCATCTCTTTTGCCGGTGAAGAGCTTGGCGTCCGTAATAACGAGATGGCAACGACATTAGTTGAGACCATGCATCAGTGGCAGCTCCACGGCCTGGTAGATAACCGTCTGCACTGCCGGTATGAGATCACGGATGAGGCTGCCCTGCCGGCACTCTGTAAATTGCTTGATGAACAAAAGGCGCATCTTATCTCCCTGATGGACCATACCCCGGGACAGGGCCAGTTTAAGGATATAGCCAGTTATCGGCGGTATCTGACCAAGAACTATAAAAAAACAGATAAAGAACTTGATCAAATCCTGGCGCAAAAGATTGCCGCCGGTGAAGGTGCCTTCCAGCGTATCCAAACCCTAGCCGAATGTGCCCATCGTAATAAAGTTGCCCTTGCCAGCCATGATGACGATTCACCCCAAAGGGTTGAAACCATGCGGGCAGCAGGTGCCGACATCGCCGAATTTCCCATCACCCTGGAGGCGGCCCATGCCGCCAAAAAAGCCGGAATGGTCACCATCTTTGGGGCCCCTAACCTGATGCGCGGCCAGAGTCAGTCCGGTTCCATGCGGGCTATTGATGCAATCCAGGAAGGGGTGGCGGATTGTCTGTGCGCTGATTATTCGCCGGCGGCACTGATCATGGCCATTTTCCGTCTGCCCGAGTACTCTGACCTGAACCTTGCCGAGGCGGTTCGACTTGTTACTGCCCATCCGGCGCGGGCCGCTCGTCTTGAGGATCGAGGTGAGATCAGAGAGGGGAAACGGGCCGATTTGATTGCTGTTGACCTCCCTGGTGGCCTGCCGCAGATATGCCGGGTGTGGTGTAAAGGCCGTGAGGTCTATAGGGCCACGTACAATCATGGCTGAGCTTTTCTATGTCATCGGGCCCTCGGGGGCGGGGAAAGACGCTGTTCTCTCCTATGCCCGAGGGCGTCTTGGTGGTGACACGGCGGTGGCCTTTGCCCACCGCTACATTACTCGTCCCCCGGATCATGGCAGTGAAAACCATGTGGCATTGTCCGGGCAGGAGTTTGCCTGCCGTCTTGGCAAGGGCCTCTTTGCCATGCACTGGCGGAGTCATGGGTTGCACTATGGCATTGGTGTTGAAATCGACCAGTGGCTCACCCAGGGGATGGATGTTGTGGTTAACGGTTCGAGAGGCTATCTGGACGAGGCCCGGCTAAAATATCCACGGCTTCGCGCCCTGCTTATAACGGCACCTCTTGCTGTCCTTTGTGAACGGTTGGGGCAGCGAGGCCGGGAGAACAGCACGGAAATCAAGAAGCGTCTCGAGCGCGCCGGGAAATTTTGTCAAATCAGCCATCCGGGCCTGATCACCCTGGACAATTCCGGTCCTTTACACGAGGCAGGGGAAGGCTTTGTCCGGCTTTTAAAGGAAAAGGTATGCGGTTAAAATTTTTAGGAACCGGCGCCGCCGGCGGTGTCCCTGTTTATGGCTGCACCTGCCTGGTTTGCCGAGCAGCGCAACGAGACAACAGCCTTGGCCGAAAGCCCTGCTCCGTTTTGATCGAGACTGCCGAGGAGTCCATCCTTGTTGACGGCGGCCTCCCTGATTTAGGGAGGCGTTTTCCGGCCGGCAGCCTGACGAGAATTTTTCTGACCCATTACCATATGGATCATGTCCAGGGCCTTTTTCAGCTGCGTTGGGGCTGTAACACCCTTATGCCCGTGCATGGACCTGCGGATCAGCACGGCTGTGCCGATCTGTTCAACCACCCCGGCATTCTTGATTTTTCTCCGGTCATGCAGGCCTTTGAAACAAAGGCCTTCGGGAGCTTGGATGTTACGCCGGTCCCTCTGAATCATTCAAAAATGACCTTGGGGTATTGTTTTCAGGATGACACGATCCGTATTGCCTACCTCTGTGACACGGCGGGCCTGCCACCTGAAACCCGACGTTTCTTAAAAAAATGGCAGCCAGACCATATTGTTTTAGACTGCACCCATCCTCCCCAAGAAAGCCAACCCGCCAATCATAATGACTTTACACTGGCGTTACGTCTTGCCGCTGACTTCACCTCGGCCCGCATCTGTTTGACCCATATAAGTCACAGCTTCGATGTCTGGCTCCACCACCACCAAGATGTGCTGCCGCCCCATATGCAAATCGCCACAGATGGAATGGAACTGTTGCCCGAGGGAGTTTTTGTCGCTGCCGCTGGGCAAACCGTTAACGTGATCCCGACAGCAAAATGAACGAGTCAGCCCTCGCCGTTGGCGCCTCCGTGGTCATGCATGTTGCCTGGAATCTCATCGCTCGCCAACAGGCACGCGGGGCCTTCCCGCTGTGGTGGGTGCTGCTGGCTCATCTCGTGATCTTCGGGCCCTGGGGGCTGTATGTATTAATACAGGAGGTTGCCTGGACGCCCGGCTTTGTCGCCCTGCTCGTCACCTCAGCCACCGCCAATGCGGTCTATTTTTTTGGCCTGCACAAGGCCTATGAACACGCCCCTGTCGCCTTGGTGTATCCGTTGGTGCGCAGTTCTCCTCTTCTCATCGTAATCTGGGGCACTTTGCTGAGCGGTGAGGCCCTGCGTCACACGGTCTGGATGGGCATCGTCATCAGTATAACCGGCTTGTGGATCCTCTCCTCCAGCGCCTTGCGGCCAAGCTCGGATCGCAAGGCGTTTGCCTGGGCCTTGCTGGCCATGTTCGCCACCAGCATCTATTCCCTCAGTGACAAGGCGGCCACCGCCAGTATCCCGAGCTTTGTTGGGCTGATCGGTTTTGTCTCTGTGGGTTATTTTGCCTCCTGGCTGACCATGTGCGGGATACTCAAACGCCGCACCGGCAGGTGGATACCCCAACAGCGGATCGCTCCGCCGGCACTGCTCGTTGGTGGCCTCAGTATCGGTCTTGCCTATGCCTTGGTCATTCACGCCATGCGCTACCTGCCCTCAGCAGAGGTCGTCTCATACACCAATGCCGGCATCGTGATTGCGACCTTCCTGTCCATCTTTTATTTTGATGAGCGCACCCACTGGCAGAGACGATTGCTGGGCGCAGCTATTATTGTAGGCGGTCTCGGCGTCATGGCCATGTAGCAGAATCGCCATGCCGTGGAAAGCAGGGCAGAAAACAATTCTCCTGCCATGGACCAATAGCGCAAGCGAATGCCGTCTTTCCTTGCCGCCATTGCAAGTCGAGCTTCCTGTGGCGTGATACCCGTGGGGGCGTGCTCTGCAAATAAAACAGCCCCTCGGGCCAGAGGGGTATAAAGCTGAGTTGAGCAGCTGGCCTGCTCGAACGAAACCTATACCCCGCAAGGGGGTACTGAAAAGAGTGCCCTTGTGGTAAAAAAAAGCCTTACAGCATCGATGCTATAAGGCTTTTTTATGTCCTGATGCCTGGGCCAGGAGCAGGATATCTGTGAGAAAGGGCTGACGCTGTCAGGTCTAAAGCAGACTGTCTGCTATGGGCGGTTGGTTAATCAAAACGCAGACGGTTGAAGCCGCCCTCGTCGTACCAGGGGCGGCTGGCGGTAAAGCCGGTGATCTCGACGATATAGACCTCGATGACCAGATAGACCTTGGTGCCCTTGCGGGTGCAGACGGTCATGGATGTGCCGTGGTCGCCAAGCGCGGTGTGGAGATGGATTTTCGGCTCGTCATGCTCGTCCCAGTAGATGGAGCCGGTGCCCAGCAATTCTCTTGGTGAGTCCACCTTGTGCCAAATCGGCTCCGGCGGCATGGTCGGCTCTTTGGGGCCGATGACGACATCCGCTTCGGCCAGGCCGCCGATGCAGTGAAACCAGCCGTTTCTGATCTGTTCCTTCCTGACCAGGTCCTGGAGGCCGCCCAGAAAATCGTCGCCCTGGTCAAAACGCGCCACAAAGACGCGGTTCATGGTGCCTGCGCGGTAGTCCATATTCCTACTCCTTGTGGAGCTTGCTTGACTCGGCAGCCGCCTTCAAGGCGCGGAAAATTTCGCGGGTATAGGTGATCTTGCGGCTCCGGGTAAACCGCTTCGCCGATTTCCTGATAACCATGATGTCCAGGTTGGGGAAGAGGGAATGGGCCTTTTCCAGGGCAGGGGAGGGCCAATCGTCGCCCAGGGGTTTATCGTCACGGAAGGCATCTTCCACCGCGGCCAGAACATCAGAAATGATGTCGTCGCGCAAGCGTTCGAGTTCATGGAACTCAGCATTTTTTTTGAGCTGTGATCCTTTGCGTTCTTCTAAGAAGTTGAGCAGGGGTTCTGGATCAATTTCTCTGATCTGCTTGGTGATGAACTTGATCTGTCTCTTGCGGGCACCACCCTTTAAAGTCTGGGTGTTGATGATCTCCTGTTTGAGGAAATCATCGCAGGGTAGTTTCTTGACCTGTGGGGAGGAGAGAATTGCCAATTCATTGGCGATATCTTCTATCTGCTTGGCCTGACGTTTTTTTTCGGAGCGGGAAATGTGATAGGGCACGAAGGACTCTGATTGTAAAATTTTTTATAAAGGCAGAAGATTGAAACTGTGGTCGGCCTTTTATTGTTGCCAGGGTGCTGGTTAAGGTACTATTATCGCATTTTGACCAGGCAATAGTAAATCCTTAATAAGCATCGTCTTGTAAATCAGTGAATACGCAGTTCTTAATGATCATATAAAAGGAAAGCCAAATGATTGCATCGAAAAAATTTATTGTTACCCAACCCACCCAGATTCATTTTGGGGTCGGTATGGTGGAGAGTCTCGCCCAGGTGGTAAAAGATTGTGGTGGGAGCAAGGTTTTCCTGGTTGTTGATCCGAGCCTTAAAACTGTGGGCCTCCTGGATAAAATCACTGCTCCCCTTGAGGCGGCTGGTACCCCCTATGTTCTTTTTGACCATGTTGATCCTGAGCCGGGCCTTTTGTTAGCTGATGAAGGCGCTGATCTTGCCAAAAAAAGTTGCTGCGATTGTGTTATTGGCGCTGGTGGCGGTTCTGCCATGGATGTGGCCAAGGCCATCAGTATTCTGATCACCAACGGCGGCAAGGCCGAGGATTATCTTGGCCTTGGTAAGATTAAAAAACCGGGTGTGCCGAAGATCATGGTGCCCACCACGGCCGGCACCGGCGCCGAGGTGACCTTTACCGCCGTCTTTATCAATGAAAAAACAAAAAGCAAGGGCGGTATGAACGGCGACCCCCTCTATCCGGATGCTGCTGTCCTTGATCCGGCCCTCACCGTGACCCTGCCTCCCCATGTGACGGCAGCACCGGGCATCGACGCCTTTGTCCATGCCATGGAGGCCTTCACCTCTGTCCAGGCCCATGCCCTCTCTGATATCTATGCTATTGAGGCCATGGAACTTATCAGCCAGAACCTGCCCATCGCCTACGCGAACGGCGGCAATATTGAGGCGCGTACCGGCATGATGCTGGGTTCACTGCTCGGTGGCAAGGCCCTGGCCACAGCCGGTGTCGGCCTCATCCATGCCATGGCCTACCCCTTAGGCGGCATGTTTGGTATCCCCCATGGCCTGGCTAACGCCGTTCTTATGCCCTTTGTGGTTAACTATAATATCATTGGTGATCCCCTTAAATACGCGCGCATTGCCGACATCATGGGCTATGATATCAGCGATATGAGTCTGCGCGAGGCTGCCGGCACAGCAGTTGAGGCAGTGTATAATCTCAATAACGATGTGGATATTCCCACCTGTCTTGCTGATTTGGATATCCCGGCTGACATGATCCCTGAGATGGCAAAAATAGCCCTCACTGTCACCAGGCCCGTGGAGAATAATCCTCGGAAGCCCACCCTTGACGATGTTATTGCGGTGTATGAGGTCGCGCACAAAGGCTGGTAAGGTTGGGTGGGGCACCTTTAAAAATGGCTCTTTCCCCCGATTTCTTCGTCGCTGGCGACATTTAAATGCTCACATATAGATATATGCTGCGCGCCCAATGGAAGTACTCTTGGGGTGCTTTAAATGTCACCTGCTCCTCGAACTCGAACGAAAGAGCTCATTTTTCAAGGCACCTACGAACTACTTGGTTCAAGAATTGAAATTTACATAAGCTATAATAAAACTGGAGAGAGATCATGCCGGGTTTTGAGGTTTTTGGAGCAGAAGAGAAGAAAGAGATCATGGATGTCCTGGACACCGGCGTGCTGTTTCGTTATGAATTTGGCGAGCAGCGTAAGGGTATTTTCAAGGTCCGTGAGTTTGAGGGCAAATTTGCCGCCTATTGCGGTGCGGAGCATGGCCAGGCGGTAACCTCTGGTACAGCCGCCCTCAAGGTGGCCATGGCCGCCCTTGGTATTGGGCCCGGCGATGAGGTCATTACTCAAGGGTTTACCTTTGTCGCCACCTGGGAGGCGATCTTTGATGTGGGTGCGGTACCGGTCTTTACCGAGGTCGACGAGACCCTTAATATGGATCCTGTGGATCTTGCGAAGAAGATCACTCCAAAAACCAAGCTCATTATTCCGGTGCACATGCTTGGCGCCCAGGCCCGCATTCACGAGATCCTGGCTGTGGCGAACAAACACGGCATCCCCGTGCTTGAGGATACGGCCCAGGCCCCAGGTGGTAAATTAAACGGCAAGGCCTTAGGCAGCTTTGGTGCCTGTGGCACCTTTTCCTTTGATGCGGTGAAGACCATCACCACCGGTGAAGGTGGCATGATCATCACCAATGATGAAAAATTGTGGCGGGACATGAGTGAGTATCACGATCATGGCCACGACCATGCCGTTAATCCCGGCGGCCGTGGTGGTGAGGGCCGCAGCTTCATCGGTTTCAATTACCGGATGATGGAGCTCCAGGGCGCCATTGGTTTGGCCCAGCTTGCTAAACTTGATGACATCGTTGCCCGTCAGCAGAAGAATAAAGCGGCTTTAAAAGAGGCAGTGGCCCATCTTCCTGGGGTCACCTTCCGCACCATTCTTGATGAAAAGGGTGATTCCGCCTCCTTCCTCGCCTTCTTCCTGCCCGATGCCGAGGCCGCTGGCCGAGTGAATAAAATCCTGGCGGCAAACGGCGCCGGCGCCATCGCCTTTGGTTCTAATACTTGGCATTTTTACCCGAAATGGGAGCATCTGCTCGCCGGCTCCACCCTGGCTAAATCTGGCTGGCCCTTCAATGATGGCAAGGGCAAACGCCGGGTGGTTTATGACGCCGATGTCCTTCCTCAATCGGCAGCGCTCATGGCTCGTCTCCTGGTCTATCAGGTGCCGGTCAAGCTCTCTGAGGAGCGGCTGCGCCAGATAACCGAGGCCCTCAATAAGGCGGTAAATTATTAAGAGGTTTTTGAAAATTGATAAAAAAATGGCCTAAGGAGAAATCTCCTTAGGCCATTTTTTTTAATGGGAGTAACAGGTGGAGCGTCATGAAAAAGGTTGACGATCAACCGCCCTGGGCAACTATCCAGGATTGGCTTACATTTTGGGATAGATCACCGGCAGACCGGCCGCTTTCCATTCATCAAGGCCGCCCCGGAGATTGTAAATCTCTGTAAAGCCGTGTTGGATCATGATCTTGCCAGCGGCAAAGCTTCTGCCGCCCACGGCGCAGACCACCAGGATGGGGGTGTCTTTGGCAACGGTCAGTTGGTCCTGGAAGATGGCGCGCAGGGAGGCCTGCTGCGAACCGGCAATGGCGCCATTGCTGAGAATCTCATTGGTGGTTCGGGTATCAAGGATGAGAAGGCCGGCCTTGTCGGTAATAAGCTGCTGGGCCGCCTGGGCCGTGACAGAGGTGAAGGGGCTCTGGCTTTGGCTCTGCTCCATGCTGAGCTGGGGCGCCATGGGCGGCTCTTGCCTGCCGGTTTCTTTTTGGGATTCTGGTTGTTCGCTGGAACAGCCGGCAAGGATCAGGAGCAGTAAGAAAACGATATTTTTATTCATGGTCATTGGTTTGGTCATTGGTTATCGGAAACAGGCTATTTAGAGCAGCCCGGGAAATATACATCAAAGCGGCTGTTTTTGCTCTTGATGATTAAGGGTGGTTTTTTGTTCCCAAGAAAGGGCGCTCCTTTCGGACGTTTTACCACCACGCGGCCCGGACAACAGGCCAGAGCCCAGTCGAGAAGGGCGTCGGCGTCCTCATCGCTCCCCACCAGTGCTCTGGTCTGGCGCATTTCTTTTTTGACCAGGCTTGATTTGCTGCGGTGCGGGTACATGGGGTCAAGATAGATGACGTCCGGGGCCTCCGCGGTGCAGTTTATTTGCCGGGCGTCGGCGTGGTTAAGGGTCATTCGGGCAATGATTTCTTGGATATGCTCGTCAGCTTTACCTCTTTTTAAACCATCCGCAAGAAGGGCGTGGAGGATGGCAGAACGCTCCACGAGCTGAACAGTACAACCGAGTGCGGCAAGAACAAAGGCGTCTCTGCCGAGACCGGCCGTGGCATCAAGGACACGGGGGCAGCGGTTTTTTTTAAGCCCCACCGCCCGGGCCAGGGGTTGATTGCGGCCACCGCCATGAAGGCGGCGATAGGCGGCCTTGCCCTCGCTGAAATCCACAAAGACGGTGCCTGGTTTTCCTTCCCCAACCTCCAGGAGCTCCAGCCTGCCGCAGCAAAACTTAAGGAGGAAAGCGGCGTTTAGGGCCTCGGTGACCAGAGGCAGTTCGAGACGTTTGGCCAGATCCTGGGCCAAGATAAGGTCTTCATCTTGTTGCCAACTGACAGCAACGTCCTTGGCAGGCGGTTTTAAGGGGATGGACATGGAAAAATCAGGCTTATCAAAGAGACGATAGTATAGTAAGATGGCTGGTCTTTATGAGTTAGATAACTCGAATCCGCCTACAACTGTTGAAAAGAGAGTACCAGGAATATATGGATTTAGAACATAAAAATGAACCCAAGGTGGTGGCCATCATCCCGGCCCGTTACCATTCCAACCGTTTCAAAGGGAAACCGCTGGCGGTGATTTGTGGCAAACCGATGATCCAGCATGTCTATGAGCGCGCTCAGGCGGCCTCTATTTTGAGCCGGGTGGCGGTGGCCACCGATGACGAGCGGATTGCCGATTGTGTTCGTGGTTTTGGCGGCGAGGTGGTGATGACCAGTCGCGATCATGTCTCTGGTACGGATCGTCTGGCCGAAGCTGCTACCCTTATGGATATTCCGGAGCAGGATGTGGTGGTGAATATTCAGGGCGATCAGCCTCTCTTTCCCTCTGAGATCATTGGTCAGGTCGCGCAACCTCTGCTGGATGATCCGGCCCTGGCCATGTCCACCCTGATCTACAAAATCATTCGCAAGGAAGAGATCAACGATCCCAACCATGTCAAGACCGTCTTTGACCGGCATGGCATGGCCCTTTATTTTTCCAGGGCCCCTATCCCCTTTCAGCGCAACCCCGAGGAGGCGCAGGCCCCCACCTATTATAAGCATCTCGGGTTCTATGCCTATCGCAAGGGCTTTCTGCTCAGTTTCGTGGCCCTGCCAGAAGGCGAGTGGGAGCGTTTTGAAAAGCTTGAACAGCTCCGGGCCCTTGAGTATGGCTATGGTATCAAGGTGGTGCTCACCGACCACGATTCCATTGAGGTGGATACCCCGGCCGATGCCAAGCGGGTGGCGGAGTTGTGTAAGGACGCCTCAATTTGAAAAAAATGCGTACAATTTTTTCACAAAAATAAAATATAAGGACAGGAAAATGCGTAAAAAAATAACAATTATTGGTGCTGGTAATGTCGGAGCCACAGCTGCCCATTGGGCTGCAAGCCGTGGCCTTGGCGATGTCTATCTTATTGATGTGGTTGAGGGTGTTCCTCAGGGCAAGGCTCTGGATCTCTCCCAGTCCGGTCCGGTTGATGCTTTCCCCGGCATGGTGGTGGGCAGCAACGATTTTGCCGATTCGGCCAATTCCGATGTCGTTATTATTACCGCCGGTCTGGCCCGCAAGCCAGGGATGAGTCGCGATGATCTGCTGGCCAAGAACGTTGCCATCGTCAAGTCCTGCGCTGAGCAGGCTGCCAAACATTCGCCGGGTGCTGTGCTGATCGTGGTGACCAATCCCATTGATGCCATGGTCTATACCGGCTTCAAGGTCTCTGGTTTTCCCAAAGAGCGTGTTATCGGCATGGCCGGTGTCCTTGATTCGGCCCGCTACCGCACCTTTTTGGCCCAGGCTATTGGCGTTGCGCCTCGTGATGTCAATGCCATGGTCATGGGTATCCATGGCGACAATATGATCCCGCTGATCCGCCTGGCCAATGTCGCCGGCGTACCGGTGGCTGACCTGCTCAGTGCCGACGAACTGGCCGCCATTGTGAAACGGACCCAGACCGGCGGCGCCGAGATTGTTAATCATCTGAAGACCGGTTCTGCCTTTTATACCCCTGGCCTTGCCGCTGTTGAGATGGCTGAGGCGGTTCTTGCCGATTCCAAACGCGTGTTGCCCTGTGCTGCCTATCTTGAAGGCGAGTTCGGCATCTCCGGCTGCTTTCTTGGTGTCCCTGTCGTCATCGGCAGCAAAGGTGTGGAGCGCATCATTGAGTTTAAACTCACCGCCGAAGAACAGACTGCCATGAAGGAATCAGAGGCGGCAGTGCGCAAGCAGATGGCTGCCACCGGTCTGTAGAATGCCCGTCTCACCACAGAGACAAGGAAGGCACAGAGAAGAGCTTTTTTATAAATAGTCACCTTTGTGCTCTCCGTGTCTCTGTGGTGAAGTTTTTTTGTCCCCACCAAGATCCACGTAGTTCGCTGCTTTATCCTTACACGAGAATCTATGACCAAAAATCTCACTAACCTGCCCACTGCCGATGCTGTGCTCACCAGTTTGCAAAAGGCAACGGCGGCCCGTTTTGGTCCCTTGGATTTACTGCCAAGGCGAACTCTTGTGGAAAAGCTTATTGAGCTTGTCCTCTCCGGTATTCCTGAGGGCCAAGAGGCCATGATCGCCCCCCTTGAGGAGTTGGCGACTGTTCTTAATGAGCAGGATACCTCCGAGCTCAATGTGGTGGTGCTTGGCGGTGGCAGTGGTCTTTCCAATGTGGTGGGCGGTGACAGTAATGGCAATGGCTGGGCCCAGGCCCCTTTTGCCGGCTTGAAAGATCTCTTCCCGAAAACAAAGGCCATTGTCTGTGTTACCGACGATGGGGGTTCCACAGGTGAGCTCCTTAAGGACCTGCCCATTATCGGTCTCGGCGATATTCGCCATGTTCTGCTGTCCTCCATCCAAAAGGCCAACCTTGTTCGTATCTACAACCTCACTGAGGCCAAGGCTGCCAAGGTGGTTCGTTGTCTGCATCGCCTTTTTACCCTGCGTTTTCAGAGCAGGCCCGAGGATATTTCCGACC
Organism: Pseudomonadota bacterium; assembly: GCA_018822545.1. Classification (GTDB taxonomy): domain Bacteria; phylum Desulfobacterota; class Desulfobulbia; order Desulfobulbales; family SURF-16; genus BM506. The sequence continues at coordinate 23,685 of JAHJKA010000068.1, read as the reverse complement.
TGCTGGCCGAGAGTGGATGCGCGCTGCCTGATCTGCCTAAGCCTCTTTTTGAAAAACTGACCACTCTCCTGGAATTTCTTTTTGAGGATTCCCGGCTGAGCAAGACCCTTGGACGCCCCCATTGTCTGGGAAATCTCCTGGTGGCGGCAACCATCTACAAGTTGACGCCAGCTGATGAAAACAAACCGCCTGATGCGGCTGTTCTTGAAGGTCTGAAATGGCTGGCGGCCTTGATCGGTGCCGGTGAAGGTTCCGTACTGCCCTGTACCACCACACCTGCCCATCTGAATCTGCTTTATGGTAACGGTGTGCTGGTCACCGGTGAGAATAAGTCGGAAGGGGGACACCGTAATGCCGCCATTGATCGCGTCTTTGTCGAGTTTTCTGAAGAGCCCCATGTGCCCCAGGAGGTTGTCGATGCCCTGACCGAGGCGGATATTATTATCTTTGCCCCGGGAAGTCTCTACACCTCGATCATCCCTGTTCTCCATGTGCCTGGGGTTGCTGAGGCGGTGCGGGCCAATGGTCAGGCCCTGAAAATTCTGGTGGCCAATCTCTGGGTCCAGAAAGGGGAGACGGATCTCATCTGGAATGACATCCGGCGCCGGTTCCACGTCTCTGACATGATCAAGGCCTATGACCGCAATATTCCCGGTGGCATCAAGGGACTTTTTGCCCAGGTGCTTCTCCTTGGTCTTCGCGATATCCCCGGCTCAATTTTGCAAAGTTATGCGGTGGAATCGAAGATGCCGATTTTTCTCGACCGGGGGCAGGTCTGGCAGTTGGGCTTGATGCCCATGGAGGCCAAGATTTTTTCGGAAACCGCCCTGCAACGCCGGATGGTTCAACATGACCCGGCAGCCCTGGCTAAGGCCGTGAAGGTCATCTGGAGTGTGCGGGACCATGCCATCCGGGCGGATGTTTCCGCCAGTGAGAACTTTGCCAGTCCACCGCCCCTTATCTGCCGGGACCGCCAGACTCCGGATCAGCGTATCCGCCGGTTCGAAGAGCTGTTACAGATACCCATGGTGGGGTCGGTGCGCACGGCGCTGCTTGAAATTTTCTGGCGCCATTGGGATATCCGCCATGACCATTTTGCCAATGTCCGCGGCGTTGAACTGGTGAGTGCCTCAGCCTGGGATCGTTGTCAGCAATGGGATAAGGTGTACTCCTTTTTTGATCCCCACGATGGCATGATTAGAATTCGTGAGGATGTTTTTCACGACCAGCGCAAGCAGGAGGTGGCATTGCTTGTCGCCCTGGGCCAATCGCTGCTTGGTAATTACGCTGAAGAAAAGGGGATTCGGGTTGTCGAGGATGCGGGCCATGATGTGGGCAGGATCTATCGTCTTGTTCTCCGCGACGAGTCGCAACGTACCTGTTTTTTTGATGATTCAGAACTTGCGACCTATCTTTCCCTCGTCCGTATGAAACAGGCAGACCATAACCCGCTGTTGTATTCCCGTCTGATCAATGGCGAGGAGGGTTTTACCCCGCCCGGTGTGCTCATGGGCCTTATCTATGCCTGGTATCTTGATAACCGTCTGGCCGCCCACATTGAATACAAGATGGCCATCACCCGTATCCCCGGCTCCAGCCTGGTCCCCGAGCAGATGAAGATGCTGAATCGGCGCCGGCAGATGATCCGTTTCTTTCGTAAAGTTGTTTTCCGCCACGAATCCTCGCGTTATGAGCGGTGAGTCCATTCTGACTGGTTTGCTTGACGGCGAATGTGTTGACCCGCGTGGCGATGTTCAACTTCTTGTCGAGTTATCCTGCCTTGGTGAGGATATTTGTCGCGATCTGCAGGCGGCCTTGCGCGCTCTGCCCTGCCGGGTGGAATGGCAGGCCAAGGAAAGTTTTTTTCAGAGCCATGTCCTTGGTGACCACGGCGCGGACCAGGACCAGCTTCTTCTTGTTTTGTCTAGGTTTCTTGATGGTCAACCCGGTCAGTTGCGGATCATCGAAAGCAGATTGGTTCAGCGAAGTAGGGGGGGCACAGCCCGCCATGGATTTCGTTTTGTCGCCAGTGATCCTCAAGGCCCGCAGGATATTGTCTTGGCCACCGGCAACCATGCCTTTGGCTCCGGCAATCATCCTTCCACCAGTTTGGTTGTGGAACTTCTGGAAGAATTGCCGGAAATCCCCGCCACTGTTCTTGACGTGGGCTGCGGTACCGGTGTTCTCTCCATTATTGCCGGTCGCCTCGGCGCCCAACGGGTGGTGGGCGTCGATATTGATGAGGAAGCGGTGCTGGTTGCTATAGAAAATGCCCGCGCCAATAATCTGACAGACCGCCTTTCTTTCACCACCTCTCAACTTCATGAAGTGGACGGACCCTTTGCCCTTATTCTCGCCAACCTGACGGCCTCGGTTCTGTGCCGCTTGATGGATTCTATAACCAGCAAGGCAGGGCCTGGTACTCAGCTTATCATCTCTGGATTGCAGGGCCGGCAGGGTGATGAAGCCGAAGAGATGGCCGCCCAGCATGGCTGGCATCTTGAAGAGAGGCGCGCCCTTGGTAAATGGCAGGTTCGCCTCTTTGGAAGAGAAGTCTGATAGTCTTTGTTTTCTCGGTTGAGACCCGTGAGGTCTGTGGCAGACAACAAATGCTATACCCCGCGGGTTTTATCAGGCCAGAGCAGGGTGTGCAACTGGAGTTGCAGACGGATGGGTAAACCATCTGCTAAGAGCCACGCTGCCAGATCGGCCGGGTCAAGATCTCTTGTTACCGCAGAAAATATAATTTTTGGTGTTTGTCTGTCTGACGAATGGGGCAGGCAGAGCTTGTGCTCTCTCAAAAAATCAACAGCCCAGATATAGTCTTCTTTGGATCGCAACACGAATTTCAGCTCATCGTTACTGGTGAGCTGTTGCAAGTTGGCAAGACGGTTCATCTCTGCCATACCGCTGCCCGGACATTTGATATCCATGATTTTTACAACGGCATCAGGCACCTTGGCAAGGTCGATGCTGCCATTTGTTTCAAGGAGAACAGTGCGGTCATCGGCAAGCAGAGTCTCCATCAGGGTATAAACATTTTTCTGGAGTAGAGGCTCGCCGCCGGTTATCTCCACCAGGTGTACCGGGGATTTTCGGACAAAGGAAACGATCTCGGCAAGAGACATTTCGCGGTCGGTTTCCTCGTAGGTGTATTTGGCGTCACAATAGGTGCAGCGCAGGTTGCAGCCTGCCAGCCGGATAAAAAGACAGGGGTAGCCCGCATAGGAAGACTCCCCCTGAATGGAATAAAAAAGTTCGCTTACCAGCAAGCTGTCCTTATTCTTCACGGTAGATGACGGCGCTGGTTGGTGTTTCACCGACAAGGACGGAATAGAGCTTGTAGCGTTCGTGGTTTAACTCCTCTTTCAGCGACGCAAAGATATAGGCAGCGATATTTTCTGAGGATGGATTTTTATCCAGAAAACTTGGATGCTGGTTGAGGTCGCGATGGTCGAGTTCCTGCATGACCCTGGCCGCGGCATTTTTAAGGGTACGAAAGTCGATGCCCATCCCCAGCTCATCAAGTCTGGTGGCGCGCACGGTTACCTCTACATGCCAGTTGTGGCCATGGGGCATTTCACAGTTGCCTGGGTAGTTGCGTAAATGGTGTCCTGCTGAGAAATGGGTTTGAATAAAAATATCAAACATGGATGCTCTCCGATTGTTTATGGCTACCTTGAAAACCGATGCGCAAACTCTCTTGGGTTCAATTGCTTGATCTTTAAGAACATGGCGTAAACGACGAAGCCGAAGTCTAAAAATAAACGTAACATATTCAGGCCGGGAACGGCATAAGGGCCCGTAACGCCATGGCTGATAGTGTAACGTTTATTTTTGAATGGCTTTTAAATTTTCAAGATACCCCTCTGTTAATTGTTGAGAACTCTTTCATAAGAAGTTAGAACGTGAAGGAAGAAAAATAAAGGGGAGTACCCCCGGGGAAAATATCCTGCCTTCTGCATAAACATCCCCATTCTACCGGAAAGTACCTGGAAGCAAAAGCGCTAAGTTGTTTCCGATTATATCCCACGAGGAGAGAAAAATGGCATTTATTGCGCCGTTTCGCGCCGTTCGTTTTAATACGGCCAAGATAGATAAAATGGAGGATGTGGTTTCCCCTCCCTACGACGTTATTGATCACGAAGCCCAGATCGCCCTGGAGGCCAAGAATCAATACAATATGATTCAGCTCGATCTCACCAAATTCGGTGGTACCGAAATCTCCGATTCTCGCTATCAGGGAGCAAAGGCCACCTTCGAGAAATGGCAGCAAGAGGGGGTGCTAGTTCGGGATGATGTGCCCACCATTTATCTCTATCATATTGATTATAAGCTTCCCAATGGCACTACCTTCCGTCGTAAGGGCTTGACTGCCATGGTCCGCCTCCATGAATTTTCCGAAGGCATTGTCAAACCCCATGAGAAGACCTTCCGCGGCGTTACTGATGACAGACTTCGCCTTATTGATACCTGTCAGGCCCAGTTCAGTCAGATTTTTTCTCTGTATCCTGATGCCGAAAATGAGGCCATGATCGCCCTGGAAAGCGTCTGTCCAACAGAGCCGCTCTGTTCGGCCACCGATCAAGATGGCTGTGTTCACAGTATTTTTGCCGTTACTGATCCGGGTGTGATCAAGAAGGTGCAGGAGTTTTTTGCCAGTCGGCCGGTCTATATTGCCGATGGTCATCATCGCTACACCACCTCCCTGCGCCTGCGGGAAACCATGGTGGCGCGCCAGGGGTCTGTTGCTGAGAACAGCCCTTACAACCATATTATGATGTACCTTTGTCCCATGGAGGATGAGGGCCTGTCCGTTCTGCCCACCCATCGCCTTGTCCATTTTCCCGGCAAGATCGACACCTCTCAGCTTGTTGAAAAGTTACAGGGTTCGTTTGAGATCAAAGAGATCAAGAGTGGCAGCCGTGAGGTGCAGATCGCCGAGGTCCTGGTGCAAATGCAGGATGAGAGGGCCCAGGGGACCGTATTTGGCATGTATGATCCCAGCGGCGACCGCTGTTTTTTGCTGCGCCTGCGCGAGGGCGCCATGGAAAAGGCCCTGGGATTAGGGCAGCCCGCCTCCCTGCGCAGTCTTGATGTGGTGGTGCTTTCTGATCTTATCATTGATAACATTCTCGGCCTCTGCCATGAAAAATGTGATGACGAAGATCTTATCCATTATTTCAGCGATGTGGATGACGCCCTGGATGCTGCGGTGAAGGAGTCTGTGAGCGCTTCGAAGATGAGTCCGATTCTCTTTTTGATGAATAATACGCTGGTGTCTCAGGTAAAACAGGTGGCTGACGAAGATCTTTTCATGCCGCATAAATCCACCTTCTTTTACCCTAAGATCCTTACCGGCATGCTGATCAATAAGATCAATGCCGACGAAGTCATCGAATAGGCCCTTTGTTGCCTTGTGTTGGTGTCTTGGATAGGTATGGAGCGTGGTGATGCCCCTGTCTGAACAAAAGATCAGTAGCGATACCCTGTTTAACGGCAAGGTACGCTGTGCCCAGCATGAGGATGGCTACCGTTTTTCAGTGGATGCTGTTTTGCTGGGCCACTTTGTGGCTCCTTCTCACGGTAGTTCTGTTCTTGATCTGGGGTCTGGATGCGGGGTGATAAGCCTTATCCTTGCCCATCGCCATGCCTCTGTCACCATCACCTGTCTGGAACTGCAGCTCAATCTTTTAACGCTGATCCAGCGCAATATCATCACCAATAATCTTGAAAAACGTCTCTTTGCCCAGCAGGGAGATGTGGCCTCTATTCATAAGGTTGTTGAGCCGGAGAGTTTTAATCTGGTGGTCTGTAATCCTCCCTATGGCGAGGTGGCGGCGGGTCGTCTCAGTCAGGGGTCTGAACAGGCCATAGCCCGGCATGAGGTACGGGGTAAGGTGGTTGATTTTATAAAGGCCGCTGCCTTTGCCGTCAAAAACAAGGGCAGGGTTGCCATTGTTTTTCCTGCCCCTCGATTGAGCTTTTTAATAAGCGCTTTGAAGAATGTTCGTCTGGAACCGAAACGAATGCAGATGGTACATTCCTATCCTGAGGCCCCCGGCAAACTTGTGCTTGTTGAGGCCGTGAAAAATGGTGGCGAGGAGCTTCTGGTTGTACCACCGCTTTTTATCTATAATGCCCCAAGCGGTGAGTATACGCCTGGCATGGCTGCTATGTTTTCCTGATTTTTCTTGGTTTATTGCTGAGTTGAAGTTAACAAAAGCAAGGATGCGCACGAACTTTTCGTGTCCTTGCTCTCCCCCGTAAATTGCTCTATTTTGGTGTAGTGTTCAGCTGTGAGCTCATGGGTCATAAACGAGCGGCTGATCTTACCTTGCTCTTTATACATTCCCCAAAAATAACTCCTGGAAAATAATGAACTTTCTTATTCCCTTAGTTCCTACGATTGTTTTTATGATTTTATGCGTTGTTCCGTTGAGCACGATTATTTTCATTTTAAAAAAGCAGATTGGCTGTAAAAAATATCCCATAAATATGGAACTGTTAAGGGGGCCTGGCCATTCCTTGCAGATGAAGATTGAAGAGTTAACAATAGATATTCTTGTAAAGGCATTGATTCTTCCCCTTATTCCGATCACCTTATATTCAATCTATGCCACCCAGGTTGCTTTAAGCCAAAAAAATATTGGCAGTACGGTACTCTTCATGTATCTCCTTGGTGCAACATTATTCATTCTGTCGCTCTCCCGAGACGCATACAAAATGATTAAGGAAAGAACTTTGCTGCGTTTAGGCTATGAATGCAAAATTGCTGTTGGCCAGGAACTTTCGCAATTAGCACCCTTTGGATATCGAGTGTTTCACGATTTTCCGGCTGAAAACTTTCACATTGATCATATTGCCATTGGCCCCCAGGGAGTGTTTGCCATTGAAACCAAGGGGCGGGCAAAAACGACAAAGCAAGAAAATGATAACTGGAAACTTCAGTTTGACGGCCAGAAACTCATCTTCCCTGGCTGGATCGAAGACAAACCCGTAAAACAAGCGAAAGCGCAATCTGCTTGGCTCTCAAAATGGCTTGAGAATGCAACAGGTGAAAAGCACAAGGTGACACCAGTTGTAGCTATCCCTGGTTGGTGGATCGATGGTGTGCCATCTGGAGATTTAAGAATATTCAATGGCAAAAAACCGACATTTCTGACTAAAGGCCCGGTGGTCCTTGATGAAAAGCACATTGAGTCCATTGCCTTTCATATCGACAAACACTGCCGAGATGGAGAAACAACGGCCTATAATGTCTAGAAATCACTCATCATCTTATCAAACCCCTCATCACACTCTGTACAACAAATCAACCCCGCTGAACCGCAACTACGCTTGAATGAGTGGCATGATCGCAAGGCTTTTCTTTTCTTAAAATTAGCGGAGGAGAGATGAAAGATAGGTGTGGACAAGGGGTTGTAATCTCTTGCGAGAAATTGCAACGTTCCCCTGGTTGTACATGGTTAAGAAGCCGCTGTGGTCTGTTGTCTCAAGGGTTTTATGGGTGGCGACTAAGTGCAGATCTTGGTTGTCCAGATAGGATATGAGGCCTGTGTGAAGCTCTTTGTGTTGACAAAAGAGAATAAGCTCTCTCTTGAAATCAGGAGTGTGGCTTGCCATCATCACAATGAAAACAGGCACTTTCTTGTGCGTGGCAAAATGGGCAATCACTGAAGCAAGATCAGTTTCTCGCTGTTGCCAGCTGGCAAGCGCCAGCAAAACAGTGCTGATCCCATAAGGACCAAACGGGCTTTGCCACTCTTTATAATCTCTGGCCAAGAGGTCCTTGCTGGTCAGCCCGGAAAGATCATCCTGGGCTTTTTGCAGGGTGTGAAAAAAGGTATCTTGATCTCGGCCACAGATGCCAAGGAGTTTGATGGCCATCTCCTTGTCACGCCCCGTGCTGCGGCCGGCTTTGGCACTTAAGTTCACTGTGTCGAGGAGAAGGGCCCCTGACAGGAGAAGGGCGCCATTAGCTGTTATTTCCCCTTTGTCTTGTAAGACGAACTCAGCCACCAGGGTCGCGGTGGAGCCCACCTTATCAATGAGCCGTGGTTCGGCGTTTAGGAATTCCCCGGCATCGTGGTGGTGGTCGAAGATAGAGGCCACCCCTGGTTCTGCGGTGATGAAGGAGGGGTTGAGACTGTTATGGTCTACCAAGACAAGTTCGGCTCCCTGCCGCAACAGCTCGTCAAGATCGACATCATCACTAAAAAGAAGATCTTCCGGGTTGATGCCGCACTCGGCTAAGATAAAAAGTGCTTCAGGGCGTAGGTTGAGTTCGTGGCGCGGGATGGCAATTACAGCCACCGGAGTTTTTTTCGGTTGCTGGGTGGCAAGATGCCAGGCAAGAACCAGGGCTGAGGCAATCGAGTCCAGGTCAGCGCCCTGGTTACCCAACACTATTAAACCGGCTTGGCTGGCCTGGGACTTGATAGTTCGGATGTATGATAAAAAGGGATCTGCTGCCATGGATTCCTGATTTTTTGGTGTTGTTACGGCTGGTAATTCAAAATGCTGAAAAGTCCCTGCATGAACATTTCAACGGCCAGGGCGGTGAGGATCAGACCCATGAGATGCTGGAGGGCCTTCATGCCTTTGGGGCCGATGAATTGGTCGAGCCGGGCGGAAAGCAGGAGAATAATGCTTGTCGCGCCCCATGCCAAGAGTAATGAGGCCAGCCATTCCGGCCAGCGCCCTGGGTCCTGGCCGGTGAGGAGAATGACCATGGCCATGGCTGAAGGTCCGGCAAGCATGGGGATAGCCAGGGGCACGATAAGGGGTTCTTCATCAGGGGACTCTGACGGGAAAATATCGCCTTTGCCAAAGACCATCCGGAGGGCAATGATAAAGAGAATAATGCCACCGGCAATGCGTAAGGAGGGCTCGGATATGAGGAGGGCCTTAAGAAGCAGGGGGCCGGTGAACATAAAAAAGATGAGTACCCCCAAGGCAATAAGAAGTTCACGGACAATGACTCTTTGCCGTTTAAGAGGGGGTACCCTGTTGAGAATAAGCAGAAATACCGGAGCATTGCCAAAAGGGTCCATGACCAGAAAAAGAAGGATGCTCGCGGATAATAAGGACATTGGTTTAAAGAGGCTTGGTTATTTGTTGCCCATATACAGGGTTTTGAATTTTGCCGTGAGCTCTCTGAGTGTCGTAACGTTGCTGAGATCCGTGCTCTGTTTACACTTCATGGCCGAGATCAGCATCTGATGGAGGGCAGCAAGTTTCTCGGGGTATTTATCGTCCGAGGGTTTGATGCGTTGGGTCATGAAATATTGACTGACTATTTCCTGGAGCTTATCAGCGTGCTCTTCCTTATTCATCACCCAACGAATGAGCTGGTTGCTCTGCGGTTGGTCTTTTTTTTCAAGCTCCATGATCTGGTTCATGGATTTTTCGATGGTGGTTATGTGTTCAAGGACGAGCGCTATGCGCAGCTCGTCATCATATATGCCACAGGGTATTTCACAATGGGCACCGACAAGGGGGGCCATTATGAGAAGTACGGCAAAGGCGATGATAAGAATAGACGCGTTTTTTTTCATGGTGTTCTCCTTTTTTGAAAATGACAAGTTGGTAAACCTTTTATTTTCATTCATCCATCATGGGGCCTAACCTGTATTATGTCAATGTGTGGATTTTTTTAAAACGCGGCAAATATATTTTGATGTTTCTTTCATTGTGTGATCGCGAATTTTACTGGGAGGGAGAAAATGGCTTACCAGATTACCAGTGTGATTGTGAAGGATGAATTTAAAATTTGTCCTTTATGTGGCTACGAGGATGGTTTTCATACAATGTTCACAAGGGTCAACGCTATTCTTAAATGGCTTTTTATATGCCCTTCCTGTCATGCCGTTTTTGATATTGGTCACACGGTGAATGACCCTCGTGGTGAAAAATAAAATTTGCGGTGGGCATAAAAAAAGGCGGCGTGGACAATCCACGCCGCCTTAATGCCGGAACTGTTAGGGGGCAGCTCCGGCTGGAGAAAGAACTTCGAGAAAAACTTAGAACTTGAAGCGGGCCCCTGCCATGGTGGTCTGGATATCTTCCATATCAACGTTGGCATAGGTGACGCTGTCACGATCAAGAGACATGTTGCGGTAACCGAGATAGAACTCGGTATTGATATCCTTCACCTTCTGGACCAGCTGCAGACCATAGACGGTACCCTCGTCGCCTTCGGCCTTGAAATCATCGTACATACCGTAATCCACAGAAACGGCAGTGGTGCCGAAGGAGAAGGCGTCAAATTTATAACCAACCTTGAAATAGGTGTAAGAGGCGTCGTCCCTGGAAGGGATGGTGTCATCAAACTCGGCATTACCGGCGGCAACGGTGAAGTTGAGGCCGAAGTTGAACAGTACGGAGGCAGAACCGCTCATCCTATTACGGGGATCGGCGCCGGCACCTTCATAGGCGTAACCGACACCGGCCTTGATCTCCATGGGATCAAGCTTCTTGTGGTAGGTGAGGGCGATGTCGCTGTAGTTGGTGTCGGCAGAAGAGGCGGAAAGGGTGAGGCCAACGAGCTCAGGGCTGTCGTAACGCACCATGTCCTTGCGGCCACCGTCAAGATGGTTGAAGACATTGCCTACTTTTACAGATGAATAGGCGCCTGGATCACCGGCGGTGTTGGTGTTGTCCCAGAAGAGGAAACTTTCGCCGCTGATCTTGATATGGGAAGAACCGGACAGGTCGGTGCCGGACAGGTCCAGCTCGGCGATACCGTCAGTGGCGGTGGAGCCGTGACCGACGGTGAGCTTACCGACTTTCTTGTGGTCGACATAAACCTTCATCTGGCGCTTGGCAAAAGAGGCGCTATAGGTGGGGGCGGCCATGGTCACCTTGTTGGAGTCATTGCCTTGGAACTCAGCCTCAAACTGGGCGCCGGCAGAAAGGTCGCCCATACTCTTGGACTTGGCCTTGATACCGATGCGGGTGGAGGAGGCATCGTTATCGACAAAAAGCACATCGTCATTCTCGCCGTCAGTAGCAAACATGACTGCCTTGTTTACCTGACCGTAGAGGGTGACATCAATCTTGTCCTTGCCAGCTTTGATGAAGTTGCCGCCATTGGTTCCTTCCAGTTTCTTTTCAATGGCCTCAATTCTCGCCTCGACACTCTGGTCTGCGGCCTGAACCTGGGATGCCATCAATACACCGACAATAATTGCTGCTGAAGAGATCACTTTTCTCATCTGAATAACTCCTTTTCTCCGTTCTCCAACGGTTTTAAAAAATATGCCATAAGGGCGCTTGTTACTGTGTTGCTGTCTAAAGTATCTGTGGAATATGTGAGAATGATTAAGAAAAGTTTAAGAACACGTTAAAAGTGACAAAACAGTGGAGACAGTTGCGCCAGCAGGGCATTTTGAGAATTCAGCCGGGGGTGCCGGTTGAATGGAAGTGATTGGAATACGGCGGGAATGGGGCAGGCGCCCAATAAAAAAATGAAGGGGGAAGAGAGAAAGGCAAGAACGGCAAGGCGGTCAGGGTTCCTGAGCGCCTTGCCGGCAGAGAGAACTAGTTGATCGGAGTGATGGTGTCGCCAGCCCTGGTGGTGCCGCCTTGGATGACGGTGGCAAAGAGGCCTTCTTTAGGCATGATACAGTCGCCGGTGGCTTTTTTGATGGCGCAGCCGTCGTTATGACATTTTTTACCGATCTGGGTGATCTCCAGGATGATTGACTCGCCGATCTGCAATTGGTCGCCCACCTTGATGGTGGTGATATCAAGACCCTTGGTGATAATGTTTTCAGCAAAGGCACCGTCTTTTAGGGTGGGTAGCTTTTGTTTGACGATGTCGATACTCTCGGCGGCCAACAGCGACACCTGGCGATGCCATTTGCCAGCATGGGCATCATCGGTTATGCCAAAATCCTTGACGAAAATGGCCTGATCAACGGCCTTTTTGACAATACCTTTTTTCGAGCTGATGCATATTGCTTCAACGGTAGCCATAATAGTTGCCTCTCATGCACGTTGGGGTTGCGACGTTACGGCCTTGAAAGCTGGCGGGCCATGACCTGGACGTCTTATTGATTGAGAATGTTCGATTTCCACCACAGAGACACAAAGACATTCTTTTCAATACCCCCTTGAGGGGTGCAAAGTCTTTTTCTCTGTGTCTTTGTGGTGAAATAAAAATGTACTGACAACGTATCAAGATGCTAATGAAGAGCTAAGCTGGCTCGGCCTGGATTTCCGCGAGCTGGACAGCAGCAAATTCAATGGTGGAGTCGAGGGAGAGCGCCAGTTTAAAGAATTTCTCAGCATCTTCTGTCTTACCAATTTTACGATAGTTGACCCCCAGGTTGGCATAATCGATGGCTGACGAGGGGTGAAGGTGGACGGCGCGGTGAAAACGCTCGATGGCATCATTATAGCGCTCCAGTTTGAAATAACAAACGCCGAGAATATTGTGAAAGTCAGGTCTCTCATCATCATACTCGCGGCCCTTTTCAATGGCGACAATGGCCTCTTCATATCGTCCCAGGGTTTTAAGGGTGTCGCCCAGGTAGGAATATATGTAGGGGGTGTCCTCTGCCTCCGGATGTAAGGTCAGGGCTCTTTCCAGGTGGGCGACAGCTTCGTCAAGCAGACCGAGGGCGATCATGTTTTTGGCCAGATAAAATTCGAGGAAATAGGCATCCGGTAGAATCTCTTGCATGGCCAGAAGCTGACGGGCACAGGCTTCAGGGTCAAGGATGCGTTCACTCACCAACTTGGCGGCAAAAAGTCCGACATTGCTGATGCGCGAGCGCTCCCGGAAATGGCAGCCGGGGACAATGGTGTAAATGGCCGGAATTTTCAGGCCAGGATGGGCCACATCAACCACAAAGACATCAAGGTCAAGGCGCTTGAGGGCAGCGATACAGTTTTCCACCTCAACCTTCATATTGTCGTCAGCAAGATCAACCATGTCCGCAATGGTGATGGACATGCCGGGCTCGGTGATGAAGGGCACTTCGGCCATGGCAAGGGGCTTTGGCAGGCCGCTGGCCACATAGTTGGAGCCAGAGTTGAAATCACCAGCCAGCTGGGCCACTTCGGTGAGGGCGCGGATCAGGGCTTTCTCCGGGTTCGGTGTGGTGCCTGCCGTGTAGACTATCTCGCTTGTCTCCGGGAAAGTGGCAGGGTCTATACACAGGGCGGCCACCGTTGGAATACCGGTGTCCAAGGTGAAATCATTGAGATAGATCTGGATGCCGTTCTTGGTGAACTTTTCGATGAGCTCGCGGGCCACCGGATCTTTCACCGAGCTGAGCTCAATGCTGGGGGTGTTTTTCTTTTCATAACTGACCACGGCGCAGACGTGGCGCTCGACAATCTCGGCCAGTCCCTGGCTCACCGCTTCTTCATACGTATTCCCGGCTGAGGGGCCGTTGAATTCGTTGATGGCATAAAACCAGCTGAACGGCATCAGGGTTTCTTCATTTCGGGTGAGGTTGTTGGCCCAGACCCATTGGATGGGAATGTCGGCAATTAACTTCTCCAGTGTTTCTATGCTTGTCGACTCATCATGGACTGAGGTCAGCCATTTTTTGAGGGGCAACACCGGGTAGCCAGCGGCCTTGACCCTGGTATAGGTGTCATGGATGAAGTTGTCCGGGTTCTTCATAAAGGAAAAGAAGCTGAAGCGTTCGCCAAGCTCCATACAGGCCGAGGCGCGGGATTGCTCCGGGGTGGAACCCTTGCCCATCTGCTTTTTGTTGCCGATGATTTCCAGGGCATCTTTGCCGCAGACGCTGAAATAAACGGGGATGTCCAGGCGGCCGTTGTCGATGCGTGTCACCTCTTTAAGGACATCAAGTTTTTGTTCCTTGAGGCGGGCCTTGAAGCGGGCAACGGTTTCTTCAGGGGAGCACACCTTGTCCTGATCATAGGTGTAGTGCTTGAAACAGTCTTGGAGGGTGATGATTCGCTTTTCCATCTGAGAAAACCTTATCTTGATGGTCGTAATTTAAAAAAAAGACCAAATAATTAACGTAATGGTGGGTTGAAATAACCGAATTTGAGGTCGGGAAAACGTCTTTTTACCTCAAGAAGCCAGTTTTGTACACCCATGGGTTTCTGGCGGGCCGGGTGCTGCACCACCTCGAAATACCAATCCGGGTCCATGTTCAGGTTGCGAAGTTGAATGAGATCAGGGCGATAGAGAGCAACCAGATCACAAAAAGCGGCAAACTCATCCGGGTCATCGGTGAAACCGGGCAGCAGAAAATAATTGAGGGAGACGAATTTGCCGGCCTTTTTCATGACCAGGATTGATTCCAGCACGTTTTTGAAGCTGAAGCCTTCAGGGCGGTAATAGAGGGTGTGGCAGCCCTTGCGGGCCGAGTTCATGCTGACCCGGATGGAATCAAGACCTGCCGCAGCCAGCCGGGCCACGGCCTCGGGCAGGCTGGAGTTGGAGTTGAGGTTGATGGTGCCGGCGGATGTTTCCTTACGGATCAGGCGGATGGCCTCTTCAATGGTCGTGGCCTGCAGCAGTGGCTCGCCCTCGCAGCCCTGGCCGAAACTGACCACGCCGTGGGGGGCGTTGGACAGATGGCTTAAGGCCACCTCGGCAATCTCCTGGGGGGAGGGCACAAATTTGAGCCTCTCCTGGGTGGAGGGGCAGCAGCCCGAAGGTTGCAGGGAGATACAGCCGACGCAGTTGGCATTACAGGCCGGTGAGCAGGGTAGGGGCGCCTCATAACGGCCCAAGAACAGATTCTTGGCGGCGGGGCAGCCGTAGGTCAGCGAACAGTGGCCGAGATGCTGGAAGAGGCGATTGTTCTTGTATTTCTTGAGGCCCTGATTGGTTTTGTCGCGGATGGTTTCCGGCGGGATATGGCCGAATTCCTGGCGCACATCCTGATCACTGCGAAAGCCGCAGACCCAGAATTGATCGTCAAGCCAGCCCACGGCCGTGTAGGCAAAAAGGGGCAGGGCGGCTGGATCGTTCGCGTCTTTTTCAAAGGCGGCGGTGTAGATGGTGGTGTGGGCCGGGGCCATGAAGGCTGCCACGGCCTGGATGCCGTCACGCGGGTCATCCGGGTTCTCCTGGACCAGCACCGCTTCTCCCGTCTCCTGATCAAAGCCGATGGGCAGCCGGTTGGGCAGGACAAAAATCTCGCTGTCGGCCGGCAGGGGGATAATGTCGGTCAGCTCCGGCTTGAAGAACCAGCTGCCAGCCCGGCCGGCCATGTCAAGGTCGGGCAGGTCGATAATCTCCCCTTTGCTGTTGGCAAAGAGGAGGTGGGGGAGGCGCGGTGGGTGGATGACGGTGGCGGCTTCAGGCATGGTTAGGGATGAGCAGATTTTGAGGTGGTAAAACACGAAGGGCACGAAGACCAGGAAGTTATGATAAACTCTTCGTGATCTTCGTGCCCTTCGGGGTGCATTGCAGAAAAAAATTTATTCGGGTGGTCGCAGCTTATCCATAACGGAATCAACGGCAAGAAAGATTTCCTGGTCATCACCAAAGATATCAATAATGTTCTGATTATCGATAAGATCTTCAATAATATGCTGGGTCACGTATAGGGAGAGGAAGTTGGGATCGGCGGCCAGCTGTCTTAAGGGGGCAATCTTGTACTGCAGATCAAACTCATCCATGTCGCGCATTTTCTGGAACAGGGCGCTGAAATGGGTGCGAATGGCATCGACGTTGCTTGTTTCCATGATATGGGCGTCCAGCAGGCGTTGGACAAGGCGGGTGGCCAGCTCGTCAGCATGCTTCTGGGCTAGTTTGAGCATGACCCGCCGTTCCTTTTCGCGATTACGATCAATGGAACGAACGGCACGGTCACCTGAACCGTATGGATTGTGGGCGTAAGGCATGATGAGGGCTCCTTCTATTTTCCCGCCAAAAGCGAGGAAATCTCTTTTGAAGAGGTTATGGTAAAGTTGAGCACACTTTTTACTCGCTGGGGACAATTTCATCCATAGATATTTTGCCGGATTGGCAAAAAGTCATATTCGGTTATGATTTTTCGCAAGGCTTCGCTTGGTAAGGCAAAGACTTTTGTCTCCCTGAGCTGATTTTGGTAAAAAGGGTTGGGGTGTGAACGGCAGGTTCATGACGGTCGTTTCAGAGTTGATACATATAATGATGAAATCTTTAAGCACAGGTACCACGTAGATGGGATCAGACATAAACAGCAATGATTTTTTAAACCAAAATGGCCGTCTTGAAATTGAGAAGACCTGGGATGGTAACATTTTGAAAGAACGTGAAAAAACGCAGGTATTTTTTTGCGTCAGCAATAAAGGTCTACAGGTCGAGGTCAACGCTCCTTTTCATAACGATCAGGCCCCTGCTGCACCCATCGGCGAACTTGATGGCTTGTGGGAATATGAGGTGGTGGAGCTTTTCCTGCTAGGTGCTGCTGGCCAGTATCTTGAGATTGAAATTGGCCCCCATGGCCATTATCTCATCTTACTTCTTGCCGGTATCCGGCAGGTCAAAAAGAGGCTGCAGCCCAGCCATGTTGAGATCCGCATCAAGGGTACGCGCTGGCAGGCCACCTTGATCTTGCCCGTTGACCAGTTGCCCCTGCCCCTGAGCCACGCCAATGCCTATGCCATTCACGGTCACGGCTCCAGCCGCCGCTATCAGGCCGCCTTTCCGGTGCCGGGGGAGAGGCCTGATTTCCATCAACCCCAGTTTTTTGGTAGCCTGGCGAAGTGCTGACAGCCTGGGCCGCTCTGCCCGTGGCCCTCCATCGATCTTGACATCCAGTGGGCGATTCGCGAAGATTGCTTAGGATCTCGTTTTCTTTGGTTAGAAACTTCCTCTCAAAGGTCGCCGCCCATGAGCCTGAAAATCTCTCTGGCCTACGATGGTTCCATCAATGCCGATTGGGTTGCCCGTTATGCCCTGAATATGGCCCTCCACGCCGGTTGCCCCCTTTGCCTTATTCATATAGAGGACGGCACTTACTCGCGGGAAAGTATCGCCGCCAAGATCACGGCGGTTGCAGAAGAGGCCAGAATTCTCGGTGTGGAATTCGACCAGCTGATCTTGCCCCTGGTTAAGAATGTCACTTCCTCCCTGCTTTCGGCAATCCCCCCTGGCCCCGGCAGCCTCTGTGTCTGCGGGGTGCGTATAACCTCACGGGGTAAGGGCTTTCTGGCCGGAACTGTCTCGGAGAGCCTGTTGCGGCGGAAGCTGTTTGATGCCATGGCCATTCGGGTGGTCAAGCCCGGGTTGCTGGGGGCGCCTCGGGATCTCCTCTTTCCTCTTTCTGGTCACCCACAGGGTTTTAAGGCCGCCATGGAGTTTTTTCGCCTGCTGGCTCCGGAGGTGGACTGTCTTCATCTCCTGCGGGTCATGGAGGTCAGTTCCTTTTGGTTTCAATATATGTCGGTCACCAAGTCCAGGGCTCTGCATCTGAAGGGGATGAACTACCTCAATGGTATTCTGGTCGACATCAGGGAACAACTCAGCGACACCACTCTCCATATTGACGGCAAGGTGATTCTCTCTGATGACTGGGTGAAGGCAATTCTCATTCAGGCCAGTAAGCTGAAGACCCAGATGATCATCATGGGCACCTCGGACCGTAATCTGCCATCCCGGTATTTCTATGGCAACAAGATTGAGCAGATCCTCCGCGAAACCCCCTGCGACGTCGGCATCTATCGGAAGATATGAACCAAGGCCCCCATCAAATCCAGCACCTTACCCCCCAGCGGGTTTACGCTGTGCTCCACAGCCGTCCTCAAGGTCTCAACACCGCTGAGGTGGAGGAACGCCTGCTCCAGGTGGGGCCTAATTCCCTGGAGATCGCTGACCCCTGGAAGCTGGTGCGCAGCTTCAGCAAGCAGTTCACCAACTTCTTCACCATTCTGCTCATGGTCTCTGCCGTTATCTGCTTTGTGGCCCATGGCCTGAATCCCGGCGAGAGCATGAATATCCTGGGTTGGGCCCTGGCCGTGGTGGCTCTGCTCAACGCCTTTTTCAGCTTTATCCAGGAGTACCGGGCGGAGCGGGCCATGGAGGCCCTGCGGAAGTTCCTGCCTCAGTTGGTTGAGGTGGAGCGCGATGGCCAGCGGAGCAAAATCGCGGCCGAAGGCCTTGTGCCTGGCGATGTGTTGCACTTCACCGAAGGTGATAAGATCCCAGCCGATGCCCGCCTTGTCGAGGCCGAGGGCTTGTTGGTTAATAACGCGCCTCTCACCGGCGAGGCCAACCCCTGCGCCCTGCACTATGAACTCTGCCAGAAAAGGCTCGCCGAGAGTGATAATGTCGCCTTTGCCGGTTGCAGCGTGGTCCGTGGCAGCGGTCGGGGCGTGGTTTTTGCCACTGGGCTGCGTACCGAATTTGGGAAAGTGGCCCATCTCTCCCAGTCCATCAAACGGGAGGCCTCCCCCCTTGAGCGTGAGACGGCACACATGGTTAGGGTGCTCACCATCATTGCCGTGGTCATGGGCCTTGGCTTTTTCTTCTACGGCGTAAGCCGGGATCGGCCCCTGTGGGTCAATCTTGTTTTTATGATGGGGATCATTGTCGCCAATGTCCCTGAGGGGCTGTTGCCCACCTTTACTTTGTCACTGGCCATGGGCAGCCTGCGCATGGCCAAGAAGAATGTATTGGTCAAGAGCTTGAGCGCTGTTGAGGCCCTGGGCGCCATCCATGTCATCTGCTCGGATAAGACCGGCACCCTCACCGAAAATCTCCTGACCATCACTGAACTTGTCGTGCCGCAGTCGGGCAAGGCCTGGGAAGATGAAGACAAACGACGCTTGCTTGGTCTGGCCCTGGCCGCCTCCGAGGTGCATGAGGCCGAGCTGGGTCTTTCCGGTGATCCTTTGGATGTGGCAGTGGCTCTGAAGATAAGGGGGTTGGGTGGCGATCTCGCGGTTGCCCAGGCTGCGGTGATTCACAACTTTGTCTTTGATGTGGAAAAACGGCGCTCCGCTGGTATCCTTCAAAAGGAGGGCCAGCAGTTTTTTGTGGTCAAGGGCGCTTTTGAGGCCATCAGTCCAATGCTCAGTAATATAGCGGTCCAGGCCGTGGACGGCTCTCAAGAAGATAGGGCTCGTGTTGCTGATCAGACTACCCTTGCTGAAGCTGAAGAGGTGATGCGGGCCATGGCCGGGCGGGGGCTGCGGGTGATTGCTCTGGCCTGGAAAGAACTACGGGATGACGAGCAGTTTGAAAACGGCGCGATGGAGCAGTCCGGCTTCGAGGTGGGGCTGACTTTGGCTTGTTTTATCGGCATCGAGGATCCGCTGCGGCCAGAGGTGCCGGGGGCGGTGAAAAAATGTCATAGGGCAGGGATTGAGGTTATCCTGATCACCGGTGACCATCCAGACACGGCCCTGGCCATTGCCGCCAAAAGCGGTATTGTTGTGGGTGGGAAGAGCGAAGAGCAGGTCATCACCGGTGATGTCCTTGCCGACCTGACCGAAGCCGGGCTGGTGGGGCGTCTTGAACAGGGAGTCCGGGTCTTTGCCCGGACTTCTCCTGAGCAGAAGATGAAAATTGTCATGGCCCTAAAGAGTATGGATAAGATTGTCGCCATGACCGGCGACGGTGTCAACGATGCCCCGGCCTTAAAGGCGGCCGATGTCGGGATCGCCATGGGCAAGCAGGGCACGGATGTGGCCCGGGAATCGGCTCAGATCATTCTTCTTGACGATAATTTCGCCTCCATTGTCGCTGGTATCGAAGAGGGCAGGACGGTGTTTGACAATATCAAGAAATTCACCAACTATGTCCTGGTCAGTAACGGCCCGGAGATCCTACCCTATCTGCTTTATATCCTCTTTCCGGTCCCTCTGGCCTTGAATGTCATTCAGATTCTGTCCATCGACCTGGGCACCGACATTATCCCCTCCATGGCCTTGGGCCAGGAGCCGCCGGACAAGGAAACCATGAACCGGCCACCTCGTGCTCAGGGCCAGGGTCTGCTGACTCCGGCCCTGATCTGCCACAGTTATCTCTTCCTCGGGTTACTGGAAGGACTCTGGTCGCTGGGTCTTTTTTTCTACGTACTCATCGCTGGTGGCTGGCAGTATGGTGATGAGCTGGCCAGCCATGACCCCCTCTATCGATCAGCCATGGGTATTGCCCTGGCCACCATACTCCTCATGCAGATTGGTAATCTTTTGGGGCGGCGTTTCTCACGGCGTTCAGGTCTTGATCGGGGCATTTTCACCAACCACCTGCTCCTTTTCGGTATAGCCATTCAGGTTGTTTTTTCCTGGGCCACCCTCTATTTCCCCCCCCTGCAGAAGGTTCTTAACACCGGCCCTGTGCCGCTCGCCGTCTATTTCCTGGCCTGGTTCGGCATTATTCTCATTTTCGGGGCCGATTATCTGCGTAAGCATTTTCTGGTGGCCCGGGAGCAGACCATGAGGGGCCACGCCGGGACGGAGTGATTCTGGGGAGACAAGCAAGGAGCCGAAGGTTTGCTTTACTCCACCACCAGCACGGCGCAATGTTTGGCATGGTGGAGGATCTTGCTGGAGGTGGAGCCCAGGATAAACTCGGCGTTATGGCTCAAGCCCCGCCGACCCACGGCCACAATGCAGCAGCGCAGCTTGTCCTGCTCCTCCAGAATGGCGTCAGCGATGGAGGTGCACGGGCGGATGACAAGCCGGACATCAATCTGTGTGGGCGTGAACCCGGCGCCCAGGAGAATCTCTCGATACTCAGCAAGCTTTTTGTCCATGGTGGTTCTTTTATCGCTGAGCCATTCTGCTCTCTCGCCTTCCGTGGCAAAATAATCCTCCGATGGTTCGGCGACGATGGAGAGCAGGGTGATAAAGACGTCTCGGTAGTCGCCGAAGAAATCGGCAAGATAGAGAACCGCCCGTCTGGAGTTTTCCGATTCATCCACCGCCGCCAAGAGGTGGCGTTCGCTGTCTCTACGCCCGATATCGCTGAAGTTCTGTGCGCTCATGATGTCCTCCCGGTAACTGTTGCTACGTCGTCCTGGGCTATGGCAAGGTCGGCAAGCATCTGATCAGTGGTTTCGTAAAATATTTTTGCGCCCTGGGAAAAGTGGAGAAGAACCCTGTTTAGCGAAGCCGGGATATAGGGAAAAATCTTCTCCAGGTTCGCCACCCGGTTCTTGTAGGAGATATTGAGGTCCTCGCCCCACAGGCTGTCGAACAGGGGGCGCTGCTGATGGTAGAGGTCGTGGGTCAGGATATCGCCGCGGCCGACAAGAAAGATGAGAATGTTGCCCAGGCCATGCAGGTCAAAGCCAAACATGGACTCGCCGTGCATGTAGTTGTAGTCGAAGTCGATCCAGCGATAGATCTGGCGTTCACGATCCAGAATAATATGGTCGCGCCGGATGTCCCCATGCTTTTCGCCATGGTCATGGAGAAATTTTATGGCGCGAACGAGTTCTCGATAATGGGTCAGCAGTTTCGGGAAATGGTTGTGGAAATAATCGTGGTGGTCGTTGCCCAACTCGTCAAGAAGCTGGTCAAAGGTGCGGCCGTAAATGAAGTCCAGGATCCTGATAATATTGCCTGCTGAATCCAGGGTCCAGGTACCGTGCATGAACTGGTCGTGGCCGGCCACAAGATCCAGAAGTCGCGCCTCTTTTTTCGGGCTGCGGAAGCATTTGATGACAATGTCGCCGATCTTGGTGTCAAACTTTTCATGGAAGACGAGTTTGAGGATTTTCGTGGCGCCGGTCTGTAGGTCAATGGCCCGCCGGACCCAGTATTTGGGCTGCTCGTCAATACCAAAGCGGCCCTCCTTTTCACAGCGCTTTACCCAAAACGCCGTGTCAGCGAGCAGTACCACATCATTATAATCCACCCGGTAAAAATCGCTGGTGTCGGTGATGATCTTGAACTTAGGCGGCACCCGCTCGGAGCCGGCGTAGGCGGTTATGAGATCAATGATGTCGTTTCTGGATAAGATATCTGCGCTGGCCACGGCTCCCTCCCTTCATCAGTATCGTAGCATTTTGACGGCGCGGAGATGTACTGATTTTTCTCTTTTGTCGCGTTTTTCACCTCTCGATTGAGCGTCGGCTGCAAAAGATGACGCTGTTCGGGATTGTCTTGCGTCTATGGCATTTTGTCACATTAGACAAAATGTAACATGTTGAATTGTCGCAGGAATTTACTGGTCGTCAGCTCAGCAGTACCTGATGGGCGCGCCGGTGCAACTCTCTCGGCTGTTTTCGCCTCTTTTTACCAATGGGTAAAAAATAATTTTCTTTTAAAAACAAATAGTTGTCACGATTTTCTGTAAAAAGATGCAAAAAAAACTTGCAGTGGCTGCAACGTTGCAATGGGGAATAAGCAACGTCTTCTGGCAGCAAAAAAAGTCATGCCTGGTAATTGTGCTTGATGCACATACCAGAGACACACAGGCTCTAATAAGACGTTTACAGGAATGGCCATTCCTTTTTTTAACTAGGAACGAGTACTGCAAGCTGAATTTGCAGGATGTTAAAGAAGAGTGCAAGCTTTGGCTTGCATAATGGGAAGAAAACGTAATTGGAGTGGAATTTAAGAACATGAAGAAAGTAATTTTGACAGCAGCACTTGGCCTGATGGTCGCTGGATCAGCTAACGCAGGTATCCTTGAAGGTTGGGATACATCAAATGTTACCATGGCTGTAGGTCCTTTTGTGCCTTACACCACCTACAGCAATATTATCTTTAACACCGATGGTGTAACAAACGGTAAAGTAAACTGGAAAGAGGGCAACGTAAAAGGACCCGGACTCCAGGTGAGAGAGACTGTAGCAACCACGTACACTAAAAAAGGTGTTCCAGTATTAACAGAAGTTAACTGCATCATGACAACAGGTTACAACGAGTTGTATTATGTCGCCGATGATCCAAGCACGTGGATAGAAAAAGAGTGCACCGATGATCTGAAGACCAGTAAGCGCGCCAAAGTCATGAATACCGTTACCGCCCCCTTGGAAATTGACTTTAATGTCGTTGCCGGTCCAAAAACCACTTACAAAATGGAACAGAAGCTGACTGACGGCACCCCAGCTGATCGGTGGGAATCCTACACCATCGAGCTTGGAACCAGGGATGCAAACGGCAATTTCGTTGCCTCGACTGCCGGCGACGGTCTCGGATTTTCCACCGACAATGGTGGAATCTTCACCAGCCCAGTATCAACCGACACCGTGCTTCCTCTGATTCTCTCTGCCAATTTCGCCCAGGGCTTGGCCGGACCGGCTGACGATTATCATCCGGAGCCAGGGTATTTCAATCCTTTGGAGCGCATGAGTTTCTCTATGATTGCTGTCGAAGACCTTATCGTCAGTAACGGTGTCTCTTCTCCCTATACCAATGTCTTCGGAACTTTTCTGAACAGCGCCGGCGCACCTCTCGCCATCTACCATGATGATGATAATAATATCAACACCGATAACATCATAATGGGCAACTGCGCCGACGGCCCCGCCGACAACTACGTTCACGTTGGCACCCACACCGGCGACGATGTGAATGGTTTGGCATGTAACGGTAGCTGGGTAAACTGGCGCGGCGTATTACCTGGTAATGATCCTGAACAACTTGGTGATGTCGCAACTGATGGCCTTAATGGCCAGACCGTTTACACGAGCATCACTGCTGCCCTGGCAGCCATTGCTGCTGGTGAACAAAACGTAATGTATATGGATTACATTGAAGATGCTGCCAATCTTGGCTTAACCTTTTGGATTACGGTTG
>JAHJKA010000067.1 GCA_018822545.1 Pseudomonadota bacterium | reverse complement strand
TTGGCAAGTGGCGAACGCATTGCCACCACCCATCTGGTTGTGGCCATTGGCCACAGTGCCCGTGACACCTTTGAAATGTTGCACCGGCGCGGCATTTACATGGAGGCCAAGCCCTTTTCCATCGGCTTTCGCATCGAGCATCCGCAGGCGCTCATCGACCGGAGCCGCCATGGCAAAAATGCCGACAATCCGCTGCTTGGCGCTGCCGACTATAAATTGGTTCATCATGCCAGCAACGGCCGCTCGGTCTACAGCTTCTGCATGTGTCCGGGCGGCACCGTGGTGGCTGCTACCTCGGAACCGGGGCGGGTGGTGACCAACGGCATGAGCCAATATTCGCGCAAAGAGCGCAATGCCAACAGCGGTATCGTAGTGGGCATTTCACCGGAAGATTATCCGGGAGACCCCTTGGCCGGAATGGAGTTCCAGCGCTTCTGGGAGTCGCGGGCCTTTGAGTTGGGTGGCGGCAACTACCAAGCCCCGGCGCAGCTGGTTGGTGATTTTCTGGTTGGCCGTCCTTCTACGACCCTTGGCTCGGTGCAGCCCTCCTATACCCCTGGGGTCCATCTCTGCGATCTGAGCAGGGCCTTGCCTGACTATGCTGTTGCCGCCATCCGCGAGGCCCTGCCCGTCTTTGCCAAACAAATCAAAGACTTCGATCTGGCTGACGCCGTGCTCACCGGCGTGGAATCGCGCACCTCATCGCCGGTTCGCCTCACCCGCAACGCCAATGACCTGCAAAGCATCAACACCAAAGGCTTGTATCCCACCGGTGAAGGCGCGGGCTATGCCGGCGGCATCCTTTCTTCGGCCGTGGATGGCATAAAGGTTGCCGAAGCGCTGGCCTTAAATATGGTGTCTGGCTGTGCTCAGGCTGAGGATTAAGAGGTGCCTGGTAAAATCAATAGGACGCATTCTCCCGTGCAATCTGACAGGAGTCCGGCAAGGGAGAAAAATGGTTCGTATCTTATTTTTCCGCCCTTTGCCGATCCAACCTGGGCGTACGTGGGCTTGCCTACCCTCAAGGGATATCTTGGTCAGCGCGGCATCAACGTCTGTGTGCGCGACTATAATATCGAAGGGCTTTACTTTTTGCTGGCTGGGAAAACCATGGAGGACTGGCAACAAAAACTGACGGAGCGATTACAGGCCTTAAACGGCCGCAAGAAATTAAATCTGTATGAACAGATGGAGTACCGGCGGATTGCTGAGGCGCTTCCCCTGTGTCGGGATTTTTCAGATTGTCTGGCGGTGATGCGTGATCCACACACGTTTTATCATAAAAAAACCTATCTCCAGGCCCGGGATGGTTTTGAAGAACTCTTTCAGGTGATGGAGGCGGTTTATTTTCCATTCAGATTCAGCTTTAACCGTGCCGACCACCTGTTGGCCCCCTGGGATTTCAAGCTCCTTGATCATTATATAAAAAAGAGACTCAGCCCCTTTGAGCACTTTTATCGACAGCAATTGGCCAAGCTTGATCAGCCCCGTTTTGTCGGACTGTCCCTCACCTTTGTCTCCCAGATCTCCGAAACGTTTTATCTGAGTGGATTGATCAAGGAACTTTTCCCGGCCTGCTTTGTGATGCTGGGTGGGCCATGTATTGATCAAATTGCCCAAAACAGCGACCCGCAGACAGCAAGTCGTCTCTTTGGTTATGTCGACGCCATAGGTCTCCAGGAAGGAGAGAAAACGCTGGAACAGCTCTTGCCGGTGTTGGCAGCGGAAAGTCATGACCTTAAGCGATTTGCCGCCATCCCCAATCTGATGCTGAAAGGCTCGTTGCCCGGATCAGTGGTGCAGGGGCCGGCATTGACCTTTGATCTTGCCGACGCTGCAACCCCGGACTATAGCGATCTTGAGCTCGATCGCTATCTGGCCCCTGACCGGCTCCTGCTCTATAGTCCCACCAGGGGCTGTTACTGGAACAAGTGCTCATTCTGTAGTTACGGGTTTAACCAGTCAGGCAGACACGCCTACCGCGAGATCCCGGTGGAGCGAGCCGTTGCAGATCTGAAGGTCATGGGCCAGCAATTTGGCGCCACTAATTTCTATCTCTCCGCAGACGTTCTCTCGCCAGCCTATGCCTTTGCCTTGGCCCAGAGAATTCTTGATGAGGGGCTTGATATCCGCTGGTCAACCGACCTACGTATTGAAGCCTCCTATACCCCGGAACGCTGCCGTCTTCTCTATCAGGCCGGACTTCGGGCCGTGGCCTTCGGCATTGAAAGCGGCTCTGACCGCGTTTTGCGTCTGATGAACAAAGGCATAGATGCAGAGCTTATCCGCCGGGTAAACCGTAATTTCCATCAGGCCGGAATTTCGACAAGCTGGATGACCTTTCTCCGTCATCCCGGCGAATCACAGCACGAGGCCGGGGAAACCCTGGCGTTGATTGATCGACAAAGCAGCATGGTTGATCAATTTATCGCCGGTGAGTTCAATCTCACTCCGGGGTCACTTATTTCATGTCATCCTGAGCAATACGGTATCGCTGCTGTTTACCACACCGCTGGAGATGTTTTTCGTCTTTTCCCCCTTTTCAGCATGGGCGACGAGAGCGCGTCTATGGCAGAGCATGACGATCTGGAGAAAAAAATAGACATCCTCTCCCGGCGCTACCATTTGGACCATTACCCGTGGGCAGGGTCTATTTCCACCCATCATTCCCTGCTTTATTTGCTCCATGAAGGGCAAAGGGTTTTTGCCAAGTCTTGGCCTTGCCCGACTAACAAATCTCGACACAAGGGTGGGGCCGCCCAGGTGCATCTCAAGTTTTCACTGGACGATTGTTGGCGGCAAGAACAGGCATTCACGCACAGATATCTCAGTGTGGCCTTGCAACCTGGGAATAATGGGGATCAGGCCCCTTTAAGCTTTGACAATTTTCAGAAGGCCCTACGGCGCGGATAAACACCCTTGCTAGCGTGGAATACCATTTAGAATGGGATTTTAGGAAGAGGGTGATAAGGGTATGACGGTTTGCTACAGAGAGGGGGTCTGGCGGTGTTCAGCCAGGGGGTGAAAAGGGGGGGGAGTGTGGAAAACATTGGCGCATGATGAGCCAAGTAGTCAAAGAACAATGCCAGGAGTGCGTGCGAGCTTGGGTTTAGCACTCGCTAAGCTGGTGATGGTGGTAAGGGGTGGTATGAAGACGGTTTCTTTATTCAGAAGAAGAATTGTCCTGGCCGTTTATAGGATCAGGATCTTTTGAAAGCTTCCGCTGTTTTTTTTCTTCTTTCTTTTTTTTCTTTGCCAATTCTTTCTGGCGTTTTTCAAATGAATAGTTTGGTTTAGCCAAAACTTAAGTCCTTGGTAATCTTTGTGTTCAACGGGGAAAAGACATTAAAGTAAAAAAAACCCCGCAAATTGCGGGGTTTTTTTACAATGATCGATGTCAATGCTTACTGCGGGATAACATTATCAGCGGCCGGACCTTTGGGGCCATCGACAACGTTGAAAGTGACGCGAGCGCCTTCCTGCAGTGTTTTAAAGCCTTCAGCCCGGATTGCGCTGTGGTGAACGAATACATCGTTACCGCCATCCTGCTCAATAAAACCAAAACCTTTTGCATCATTAAACCATTTTACTGTTCCTTCAGCCATCTTGTACTACTCCTTTGTGCTGGGTTCCTCATGGAACCGCTTTTTAAATGAGCCGGACGATCAAGGTACGACCCGGTACTAGTTTTGTTGCCAAAACTAAAATGTCGCTGTCGCACCAAGTCACCTACTAAATTGAGGCAATTACGGCTCAACAACTGTTAGCTCTGCATTTTGCAGAGTCAACAAATCTGTATCTATATTGTTATGCCGCTGCGGCTTGCTGATAAGTGATCGCTTTTTTTGGGGGAGGGGCAGATCGGGAATTGCCTAATTTGTGTCCCTTAAATTGGGGGGCTAATTCCCCGGCGAAAGCCTTTATTCAACTGTAACAACTGCTATAACATTCTACTCTACAGGTTTGTCGAGCAATCTGCAACCATTATTCTTGTGGGTAGCATTTATTTTTAAGAAGAAGGCTATGACATGACGTTTGGCGGGGTCATTGGCAAATCACGAAGTGCATAAAAAATATTATGAAAACGGCGAGTTATGTTGTGTGTTTTAAGGTGTAAAGGCAATTTGGGGGTTGTTTTTGATCCTTGGAAAGGCTCCCCGGGGGGCTGAATGCCATAATATTAAGATAAACATTGGTCATTGCCACATGGAGGACCACTTTTAATGTCTTTTGGGATTTTTTCTGGCAGAGTGATTCTGTTCGCTGAAGAGGGTAAGCACATATTCTTTGGGGAGAGAGGGTTAATGTTATTAACAAGTATGATTTCTGTGTTGTAGTATTAACGGAAGCGTTATTAAGTATGACATGTGCTACATGTCAGTATGAAGCATTCTGCTGTCATGTTACTATCCGTGTTTATTCAGAAAATTATTTGAGAAACCATGTAAAGATGTCTTTGTCTCCTGATTGTAAAAGAAGCAGTTTCTGTGTGTGGTTTCTCTGTTTTGTTTGTACAGGCTGTAGCTATGTGGTGAATGAGGGTGTCACACCGGATGTTTTTCTTGCCCATTCCTATTCGCGAGCGCCACAGGAGACCCTCGAGAGTGAAGATGGTGCTGGTAAAGAGTGGTGGCAGGCCTTTGAGGATCCCCTACTTGACGATATTTTAGAGAAATTCCTGGCCGGAAATTTTAGTTTAAAACAGACCTACGCCCGCCTGAAACAGGCGCAACTCTTTGAGGGGCAGGCTGGAACCAGACTTCTGCCTGAGTTAAACAGCAACTTTGCCACCTCATCCACCTGGATCTCTGGTGGTGAGCACAGCCAGAATTCATTGGCTGAGCTTGAGCTCTCCTGGGAGGTTGATGTCTGGAACCGACTCTCCTCGTCCCAAAAGGCCTTCAGTCTGGAGGCGGGGGCAGCGCAGGACATTGTCCATGATACGGCGCTACTTCTCACTGCCCAGGTAGCAGATACCTATTTTCAGATTGTTGAACAGCACCAGCGCTTGGCCCTGCTGGACAAGCAGATAGGGGTCAATGAGACCTTTCTGGAACTTATTGAGCTGCGTTTTGCCAACGGTGCGGCATCGGTGGTTGATATTTACCAGCAACGGCAGTTGCTGGCATCCCTGCAAACGCAGATTCCTGTGGACAGATCAAAGCTGCGGACCTTGCAGCATCGCCTCCATGTTCTGCTTGGTCTCAGTCCATCCCAACCAGCTCTCGCGGTGGCCCACGATCTGCCCACCCTTGGTCCGCTTCCCCGTCTGGGTCTGCCCGCGCATTTACTGGTTAACCGGCCTGATCTCCGTGCTGCCCAAAAAAAACTTGTCGCCGCCGATTACCGGGTTGCCGAGGCGGTTGCCAACCGCTTGCCGCAGTTCAAGCTGTTTAGCCGCGGTGGTATTGACGGCAGCAGTTTCTCTGGCGACAATCTTTTTTTATCGGTGCTGGCTGAGGCCGTAGCACCGATAATAGATTGGGGGAGGCGGAAGAAAGAGGTTGAGAGGCAGCAGGCCATTGTTGAAGAAGAGCTGGCCCGCTATTCCGAGGTATTTCTGCTTGCCATCGAAGAGGTTGAAAATGCCCTTTGGCAGGAACAGGAACAGGTTGAGCTTATTGCCTCGCTCAAGAAGCAATTATCTTTGGCGCAGGCCAATTTAAAAGAAACGCGTAATCGTTACATGCAGGGTCTGACCGATTACCTGCCTGTGCTGACCGCGCTGCATACCCTCCAGGGTCTTGAACGTGATTTGCTGCTCAGCAGGCGGCAACTCATCTCCTTTCGCATTCACCTGTGCCAGGCGTTGGGGGGTTCTCTGGATCTGCCGCCAGCCTCCTTGGCAAAAATGGATGAGAAGCATGGGAACCCACAGTCTGCTATCAAGGGCAACGTGGCTCACGATTAACGGGAAATAAATTTTTTATGAAACATCGTACTCCCATACTGGCAACTATCATCATCGCCCTGGCCCTCGGTGCTATGGCCGCGCTCTATTTTTTCAGGCCCACAACATCAAAGATAAAACCCCAGGCCATTGTGCCCCTGGTCAGTGTTCGCGAGATAGTGCCGAGCAGTGAGAAAGTCTTCATTGAGGCTTTTGGGACGGTTATCCCGGCCCGCCAAGTCGAGCTTTTTGCCGAAGTGGAAGGGCGGATAGTCGAGCAGAACCAAGAGCTTGTCCCTGGAGGTGTGCTTCGTGATCATAGCTTTCTGGTGCAGATCGATCCCCGTGCCTACCAGTTCATTGTTCGGGAGCGTAAGGCTGATCTGGTCGAGGCCGAGACTAAACTTGCCCTGGAAAAAGGCCAGCAGAATATCGCCAGTCGGGAATGGCAGCTTTTCAATGAAGAAAAAGATCGAGCCCAAGTAAGCGAACGCCTGGCCCTGCGGGAACCCCATCTCAAAAGCGCCCTGGCCCAAGTTGAGGCTGCCGCCAGTAGGCTTGCCTCAGCAGAACTTGATGTCCAGCGAACAAAGGTCACCGCCCCCTTTAACGCCCTTATCCTTGAAGAGTATGTTGAAAAGGGCCAGCTCATCGGCCGACAGACCCCCATCGCCAAGCTGGTGGAAACGGATTATTTCTGGATTCAAGTTTCCGTATCCCTGGCAGATCTTTCGCGCATCACCTTTGCCGATCAAAACAACCCCCAGGGAAGTGCTGTTGAAGTTATCCTGGAGACCGAAAACGGCGGTGCTGTTGTTCGTAAGGCCACGGTTTTTAAACTCCTGGGCGATCTTGATCCCAAAGGGCGGATGGCCCGTATCCTTGTGTCGGTCAAAGACCCGCTCAATCTGCAAGAACCCGCCTCAACTGGCAAGATCCTGCTTGGCAGCTATGTCAAGGTGCGGATAGAGGCCGGGGTCATGGACGGGGTGTATGTCATTCCGCGGGAGGCGATTCGTGAGAATGATCGCCTCTGGGTTTTAACCACCGACAACACCCTTGCTATCAGGCAAACAACGGTGAAGTGGCGCCGCAAGGATGAACTCCTGGTCAGTGTCGACATGGGCCCGGGCGAAAAGGTTATCATCAGTCGACTGCAATCGCCTCTGCCCGGCATGGCATTGCGAATCGAGAGTGGCAATGCGTCGGCAGGTCAAGGCTTGTGAATATGAAAATGTGTAAATTTTTGACTCCTCTTTTTCTTTGTATCCCACCAGGCGCTCTTGCCGAGAATGTCACTATACTGAGAAAAGAATGGCGCTAATGGAACCGCAAAATCTGCCTGATAAAGGCATTCTGGCCTGGATGGTGCACAACCATGTGGCCGCTAATTTACTGATGATCATCCTGGTTATCGGCGGCTTGATCGCTGCCGCCAATATTACCCAGGAGGTTTTTCCGGAATATGATCTGGATATTGTCGATGTCTCGGTGAGCTATCCTGGCGCCAGCCCCGAAGAGGTTGAAGAAGGCATTATCCTGTCCATCGAAGAAGAGATCCGCGCCCTTGACAGTGTTGAGCGGGTGACTTCCGTGGCTGAGGAAGGCAAGGCCGCCATTTCCGTTGAGCTTGTTACCCGTGCCGATGCCAATAAGACCCTGCAGGATATCAAGAGTGCTGTGGACCGCATCAGTTCGCTACCGGATGATGCGGAACGGCCCCTTGTCCGTCTGCAGACCCATCGCCGTGAGGTTTTGCGCCTTGCCCTTTTTGGTGATCTTGATGAACGCACCCTTTATGATCTGGCCAGCAGGGTGCGCGAAGAGCTGGTCAGTCTGCCGGAAATTACCCAGGTTGAGTTGCGCGGTGTCCGCCAGCCAGAGCTCAGCATTGAGGTGCCCCAGCACATCTTGCGATCCCTTGAGCTTACCCTGGACGATATTGCCGCCACCATCCGGGCAAGGGCGGTGGATGTGCCTGGCGGCGGCATCAAGGCCCTGGGCGGTGAAATTCTCCTGCGCACCACTGAGCGCCGTGACTTTGCCACTGATTTCAATAATATCGCCCTGATCAGCCGGGAGGATGGCACCGAGGTCACTCTCGGCGAGATTGCCCGGATCAGCGAGGGTTTTGCCGAGGCAGACCGGGAGGCGTATTACAACGGCAAGAGGGCGGCTCTCATCTATGTCTACCGGACCGGTGAACAGACCCCCAAGGACGTTTCTCTGGCTGTGCGGGGTTATATGGATACCCTTCGCCAGACCCTGCCCGCCGGCATTGGTTTTGAGGCCTTTCGTGATCGGTCCGAGCTTTACCAGGACAGGCTTAATCTCCTGCTCACAAACGGCACCTTCGGGCTCATCTTGGTTCTGCTCATCCTCGGTCTTTTTCTCGAGGTGCGTCTGGCCTTCTGGGTTGCCATGGGGGTGCCCATCTCCATCATCGGTTCGTTTTTGATCTTGGCCTTGATGGGCGGCAGCATTAATATGGTCTCCATGTTTGCCTTCATCATCACCCTGGGAATTGTCGTTGATGATGCCATCGTGGTGGGCGAGAATATCTATTTCAAACGGCAGCAGCCCGGCTTTGATCCGGTCAGGGCGTCAATTGAAGGGGTCAAGGAAATGGCGGCGCCGGTGGCCATTGCCGTGGCCACCAATATCATCGGCTTTTTCCCGCTGCTCTTTGTATCCGGCTCCACCGGCAAATTCTTTGCCATTCTGCCGGCCGTGGTCATCGGTGTCTTTATCATCTCGCTGCTTGAGAGTCTTTTGGTTCTGCCCGCCCATCTTTCGTACGCAAGTAAGCAAAAAGACACAGGATTTTTGCAGGCTTTGGAGGTCATCCCGGCCTGGTTCAGCAGGAAACTTGAAAGAT
>JAHJKA010000066.1 GCA_018822545.1 Pseudomonadota bacterium | reverse complement strand
GTTATCGAGCTCGCCGACACCACCGTGACCCTTGACTACAATCACCCCTTGGCCGGCCATGTCCTGACTTATAAAGTCACGTTAAAACACCTCGAACAGTCCAAAGAACCCATGCCCATTGTCACCGGTCCGGCCGGCAGCACGCCCTTAAGCCAATGAAGATAATCTTAACCATTGCCGGCTCCGATCCTTCGGGAGGAGCCGGCATCCAGGCTGACCTGAAAACCATTACCACTCTTGGCTGCTATGGGGCAGCAGCCATCACTGCCATCACCTGCCAAAACACCCTGGGAGTCAGCCATTGCCACCCCCTGCCCCCTCAGCTTGTTGCCGATCAGGTCGCGGCGGTATTAAGCGATATGCCGCCAAGCCATATTAAGATCGGTATGACGGCTACGGCCGAGATCATCACCACCCTGGCCGAAATCCTCAAAGATTTTGCCGGCGAGATCATTTTCGACCCGGTGCTCAAATCCTCGACAGGCCAGCCCCTGCTTGATGCTGATGCGGCTGCAGTCCTGGCCCCGCTTTTGGCACGCGTATCGGTGTTGACCCCCAACATCTCCGAACTTGCCAGCCTGAGCCAACTTTCTGTGACGAGTGAAACACAAGCCGAACAGGCCGGCCGGGTTCTCATGAAGCGCTACGCAAACATCAGGGCGCTGTGCATCAAGGGAGGCCATCTCAATGAAAAAGGCCAGGAAGTTGTCGATATCCTCCTGGAAAAATCAGGCTCAGGGCAAACCGTGCACAGTAGCATGACCCGTCACCCACGGCGCCAAACCACCAACACCCATGGCACCGGCTGTACCTTTGCCAGCGCCTTTGCCGCCTATCACAGCCGCACGGCGAGTTATCAGCAGGCGTTTGAAGCAGCCGTATCTTACGTGGACACCCTGTTGGCGAGGAGTCAAAAAGAGAAAATCGGCCAGGGCCAGGGGCCCTTGCTGCATTATAAATGGCTTGATTCGCCAAAATAATGGGCCTGTTCAGGCCTGTTCCCACCAGGGAACTCTTCCGGCGCCTAACTGAAATGTTGAAGGAGAGCAGTTTGTTAAATCAGATGACTTCCACCATTCACCATTCAAAATCCCTTGTTCGAGGATATTCAAATCTCAATAGGTCATCCTGATCCGCCCACAATCAGGGCACACCCAGGTGGGGCCATTGGAAATACCCCAGAGATTTTCTTGAAAACAGGGTTCACAGATCTGGAAGCCGCAGGGACAGTTGAAACAATACGGCATTTCTTTTTTACAGCACTGGCATTGATAGTTTTTCTGACGCCGCCTTTTTTTGACTCCATCCTCACTCATGGTATTTCCCGGAGCTCCGTATCAAGCCAACTGAGATAATCGTCACTCCCGGCGACAATGGGCAGTGCCAAAATCTCCGGGGTCTCATAGGGGTGATTTTTCTTGATCTCAGCAGCCAGCAACGCATACAGGTCAAGGCGACTTTTAATCTGTAATTGATACTCCTGCTCATGTTCCAGTTTACCCTGCCACTGATAATAACTTTCGAGAGGACCACTCACCTGGACGCAAGCTGCCAACCGCTGTTCAACAAGGTGGTGTGCCAGCCGCTCCGCATCTTCTTTACGTGCCAAGGTTGTTAGCACCTGGACATATTCTTTTTTCATGGTTTACTCGCTCACGCCCATGGGTATTGTCATTCTAAAACGGCTGCCGGCCCCAGCTGGATTATCACGGACAGCAATATCCCCACCATGACGGCTGCAGATCCGATAACTGATGGCCATACTGAGACCCTGGCCACGTTTGTGATGGGTGACGTCGGAGATGGAAAATTCCTCAAAAATACGGCCCTTTCTCTCTTGATCAACGCCGCACCCTTGATCATCGACCACGATACAGCAGAAATTATTCTCGGTGCCGACATCAACCGTCACATGCCCTGCCACCGGTGAAAACTTCATGGCATTGCTGATAATGGCCATAATGGCATAGCTCAGCAAAGGCCAATCTGCCTCAAACTGCAATTTTTCACTGCCACGCACTGAAACCTGGATATCTTTCTCTTCATAGCGCATGGCGCACTCAGCGACAATATGTTTAACAAGGGCCACCACCGGCTCAAAACTCATGGTCAAGGCCAGTCCTGCCTTGAGTTTACTCAAGAGGATGGCATTTTGCAGGAAGCGATTAAGCTGCCGCCCTGCCGAGACAATCATCGTCACCAGTTCGCGATGCCCTGCCTCCAAACTGGAATCGGCAAGAAGAATTTCACTGCAACCCAAGATACCATTAATCGGCGTCATGGTTTCATGGGTAAGCAACCTCAAAAGATCTCCCTTGACCTGATCAACCTCTTCCCGATGCTTGAGACGGGTATAGACCTTGACCTTCGCCAGAAATTCCTGCTCTTCAAAGGGTTTGGTTATATAATCATCTGCACCTGCCTCATAGCCGTGCAGCCTTTCTTCCGTGCGGTCACAACCGGAAACCATGATAATTTTTGTAAATCGATACTTTGCATCAGCCCGAATCTGCCGACAGACAGTATAGCCATCCATGCCTGCCATCTCTACATCAAGGAGAATAATGTCAGGATTAAAAGCACTCAAGGTCAGCAGGGCCTCTTCGCCTGACGAAGCCGTCTCAACTTCATACATCCCTCGCGGTTCAAGGATCTGGGTAATCAGAATTTGAACGAGGGGCTCATCGTCAACGATGAGTATTTTAAAGAGCGGTGTGCCCATTGCAAAAAGATTCTGGTAGGGTTAGCGGAAAGAGCGATAAATGCACTGGCCGGTAAAAAAACCATGGTGTACTATCTTGAGTATATTTTTTCACATTATCACTTGAAAGTACAATGAAACACAGCCCTTTGAGTTTTCCATAAAAAATGCTTCTAACAATTGACATAGGCAATAGTCAGACCGTTCTCGGTCTCTACCGTGACACAGAGCTCCTCTGTCATTTCCGGGTCAAGACCGATCGCCATGCCACTGCCGATGAGCTCACCGTTCTCCTGCTCTCTCTGCTTGGCTTAAAAGACCTCTCCCTCTCTGATTTAAGCGCTATGGTGGTTGGCTCTGTGGTGCCGACCCTGAAGGCAGCCTGGCGTGGAGTTGGTCATAACCGCCTCTCCCTTACTCCTCTGATTATCGGTGATGCCCATGTGGATACCGGAGTCGTTATTCTCACCGATAATCCCCAAGAGGTCGGGGCCGACAGGATCATCAATGCCCTGGCCGGTTTTCAGCGCTATCATCGGGCTCTTATTATTGCCGACTTTGGTACGGCCATCACCTTTGACTGCGTGTCAGATAAGGGCGAATATCTTGGCGGCGCCATTGCCCCGGGCATGGGTATTTCCCTTGAGGCCTTGAGCTCCCAGACTGCCAAGCTTCCCAAGGTGGATATCTCCACCCCTCCGAAAACTGCCATTGCCACCAATACCAGCGATGCCATCAAGTCAGGGGTGTTGTTTGGTTATGGAGGATTGGTTGAGGGCATTACGGCCCGCTTAAGTAAAGAATTTCCGAACCCGCCCCTGGTCATCGCCACCGGAGGCATGGCCGCCCTGGTTGCCCCGTTCGCCCCCAGCATCAAACACGTCGTCCCGGAACTGACCCTGGAGGGTCTCCGCCTTATCTATGAACGCAACCGTTAACAGCCCTCTCCTGCCTCCGGCCCTGAAGGCAAAAGATGTCATTGGCTTGGCCCCCCTGGCCGGCCCTCATCAGGAGGATGATTTCCACAAAGGCACGACCATCCTCCGCGAATTTGGCTTCCAAACCAAAACTCTGCTGCCAGGATCGGCCCTTCCTTTCTTGGCAGGCTCTGATCAAGAGAGGCTGGAAATCTTTCATGAGCTCTGGCAAGATCCGGAAGTCAAGGCGATCATGGCCATTCGCGGCGGCTATGGCACCTTGCGCCTTCTTGGTCAATTGGACTATGACATTATTAAGGAGACGCCAAAAATACTGATTGGCTTTAGCGATATCAGCGCCCTGTTAAACGTCATCACGGCCAAAACAGGCCTTATCACCTTTCACGGCCCCAACCTGACCACCCTGGCTCGATCAGATAAACACTCCCTGGAGATGATGCTTCAGAGCCTGACCCAGCCGATCCCCCCACCGCTCAAAGCTAAAAGTCTGGAAATAATCAGGCCTGGCACGGCCAAAGGATTTCTGGTCGGCGGCAATCTGGCCACCATGACCCATCTCCTGGCCACCCCCTTTCAACCCCGCTGGCAAGATTCGATTCTTTTTCTGGAAGATATTGGTGAAGCCCCATACCGCATTGACCGCTTCCTCACCCAACTTTCCCTGGCGGGTTTGTTGAGTAATCTCGGCGGTATTATCCTAGGGAGATTCACAGAGTGTGGTGATCAAGAAATGATATGGCAGCGGGTTGCAGAGCTGACACGAGATGAGAACATCCCCATCTGGGGAAATTTCCCGGTGGGACATGGTCAGCACAACATGACGATGCCCATTGGCAGCCAGGTTGTGATGGACTCGAATTCGGGCACCTTGAGTTGGACGGTGCCCTGTCATGACTCATGACACAGGGCATTCCTGTCCCAGGAGATTCGCCACCTGCGCGCGCAGATGATCGGCAAGATCCTGCTTTTCTTTCAGAGTATAGGCACTGGCATCCACCGGTTCACCTAGGCGGATCACCACTTCACCAGACCGGGGCACAAGCCTGCCCTTGGGCAGCACTCGCCTTGACCCACAGATGGCCATGGGTACAACTCCAACGCCGGCCTTGATGGCAATCACCATACCGCCTGCCTTGAAGGTCTGCAGCGTACCGTCTACACTCCGTGTCCCTTCGGGAAAAATGACAACGGAGGTGCCGCCCTTAATACGTTCGGCAGCCTCTGCCAGGCTTTTCATGGCCTGGCGGCCACTGGTGCGATCCACCGGAATATTGCCGCTCCGCCGCAGGGCCGGTCCGAAAATTGGAATCTGAAAAAGTTCTTTCTTAGCAAGCCATCGGAAATCCCAGCCGAAACGTCCCTGTAAACAAAAGATATCAAACTGGCTTTGATGGTTGGCCGCAAAAATATACGATTTGCCAGGTTCAAGTTTTTCCATGCCTTCCACCCTGACCTTGACGCCACTGACAGCCAAAATCATTTTGGCCCAGGTTGTCGGGGCCGCTTGCGCTGTCTTTTCACTGGTCCGAAAGACAAGAAGATAGAAAAGAGCCTGCAAACTCGAAAGGGGTGTCATTATGAATACAAAAACGACAGTCAAGAGACCGCGCAGATAAGACAGTACCGCCATATATAGTAATCCCTTCTTTCTTCGTGGATACCTCAGCTCTGCAGCCCAAACAGCCGAGTAGAAATATCCTATAATTACAGCAAATTATAAATTTCCAAATCGTCGTTATTTCCAATTCCATGGAAAGAACTGCACATTCAGACCACAGACCACAGGAATTCAGCTCTTGTTCTAACAAAGTAAACGACGCTCTTCCCTTGCTGTACAAGGCCCCGAAAAGAATTAATGCTGTTGCTTTCAAGACTCAGACAGATTAGCATAGAGTGTGACTGGAAACGAGCCATTTTTCCCATCTGAGATTCTCAGGACATGTTACTGGTCCACTCAATACCCTGCGAGTATCTTGACGGCTCTTCTTTTATCTTTTGAATCCAACTGAGACCTGGTTAGATGTTTTTCATACTGACCCATCCCTCGTTTAATCGCCTCCTAAGGCGTATATATAGCCATGACCACTAATCAGAACACGGGGGATTTCCCCCTCACCTCAGC
The DNA here is from genome assembly GCA_018822545.1 of Pseudomonadota bacterium. Taxonomy (GTDB): domain Bacteria; phylum Desulfobacterota; class Desulfobulbia; order Desulfobulbales; family SURF-16; genus BM506. Next base: position 84,498 of record JAHJKA010000066.1, on the reverse strand, counting down.
TGGTGACAAACACCCACACAAAGGGGATATCACCGGCCCCAGCCCCCTTGGCGAAGGCCGTGTTGACGCTGAGTCCAGCGACAGGGAAGACAACGCTCCCTGGAGTTCCATGCCCCACCGGCATGGCAGCGTCTATCGTCGCATGCTGCCCAATCATTCCCAGGGCCCCTGGAAAAAAATCAGTATTATTCTGGTCTTGGCCCTTGTCCTCTATTCCCTGGTCGGGTTTCTTTTAGCGCCCTATCTACTAACAACAACTTTACCCAAGGTTCTGGCCCAAAAACTTAACAGGCCGGTTACCATCGGCTCGGCCCATGTTAATCCCTATACCCTCAAAATTACCCTGAAAAATGGGATAATCGGTCCGGACCTTAGCGTTGCCGATGACAAGGTTGATCCCGTCCTTTCTTTCGGCAGACTCGAGGGCCGGATCAACCCCTTCTTTTTTCTAAAAAATAACCAACTGATTAAATCAGTACGCTGCAACAGTGCCTTTGTGCATCTGATCCGCCAGAAAGATGGCCGGTTTAACATCACCACCATTTTTTCCAAACTGGCTGCATCTGAAACATCCTTGAATTTGGCCCGCCTTGCTCCCGTTATCCAGGCAGGGGACATAAACCTTACAAACAGCCGTCTCATCTTCACAGACCAGACATCAGACAGTCAACATACCCTTGAAGAAATAAGCTTTTTGCTGCCAAAGAGTGACAACACATCCACAGCAATATCGCCACATTTTTCCGCCATAGTTAACGGTAGCCCCGTCTCTGTAGGAGGCCGAAGCGAAAGCTCAGCCGACGGCCAAAACACCCGCCTCACCTTCACTCTGGAAAAAATTAATCTCGCCGATTATCTCACCTACCTGCCGCCACCTTTGCCGGGCCTGATCACCAAGGGCGAAGCCGACATGGAGCTTCTGGTCGACTACCGGATCTCCCCTGATAAATCCTACCATTTTGAGATCAGCGGCTCAGGGGTTGGCCATGATATCTGGCTCCATAGCCCCGAAAAGGTTGAAAACAAGATTGCTTACGCCAATTTCTCCATACGTTTTGCCCCTTTACTCTCCCAACTGACCATCACCAAGCTCATCCTTGATCAGCCCGAAATCCAGCTCCAGAGACAAAAGGATGGCACCTATATTTTCCCAGGTGCCGACCAAGAACAGGCGGCAAGCGCTGAGGCATCAATCAAACTTGAAACCCTTGTCGTTAAAAACGGTCGCCTCTCCTATATTGACCAAAAAGTGCAAGGGGGGTTCGGGACAATCTTCAATGAAATAAACCTCAGCATGGATCGGACCATCAAGGAGGATGACATCCACACCTATGCCCTCAACTGCGTAACAAGTCGCCTGACAAGAATCGCCAGCCAGGGCAAGCTCTCCTTAAACAAAGGGAGCGTCGATGGACTTCTCATCCTCCACAATCTCCCGGTGGCGGCTCTCAATTCCTATCTACCCACAGACTTCGGCGTCACTCTCAGTTCAGGGATAATAGACAAGGCTGAAACCACCTTACAGCTTCGCGTTGCTGATACGCAGAATACCATATTTAGCCTCAGCAAACTCAAGGGTTCAGCCACCAACCTTGACATACTCTACCAGGGTAAAAAATGGCTTCATATCGATCAAGGCTTCTTTACTGATGCGACTTTGTCCTCCGGCCCCTTACCCTCTTCCTTGGGCAAGATGTCCCTGTCAGGCCTCCTTGGTTATTTCTCTCCTGCTGACACGGGTTTTCTTACCCAGATTTTGTCCCGGGACAATAACGCTGAAGCAGAACCATTTACAGAACTGGAAATAAAAAACGGCACTCTTCTGCTCCATGACTTCTCATTCCAAGAGATGGCTGAACTTCCGGTTAAGCTTATTGAATTCAACGCTTCTGGTTTTGGCACAAAAGCTCATAAAATGGGGAAAATTGATGCAACCCTTGGCCTCCCCAAAAACGGCCAATGCCAACTCCAAGGCGATCTTTCCCTGACGCCTCTTACCGGCAACCTTCAACTCACAATGAGTCATGTTCCGCTCGACATCTTGTCTGCAAAAAAAATAGAGTGGTTCGCGGCCAAAAGCCATAATGGCCTCCTTGATGGCCTTGGCACGTTCTCCCTGGCTGACTATTCTTTTACAGGCCATGCCTCCCTTGCCAATTTTCAGGTTCACAAAAAATCAACCACGGAAATGCTGATTAGTCTCAAAAAGGCTTCGGCCCCCAAAATACATCTTGGCCTTAAGCCTTTCAGTTTGCAGATCGACACCCTTGACCTTGACACCCTTTCTGTCGTTACCACCCTCTCTAAAGATGTCGACTCACTCTCCGTACTTTTTTTCCACCCAAGCAAACCTGACGAAATGCCCCAGGGCAATTTGACCGTAAATAAAATAACACTTAAAAATAGCTTTCTTCACTTCAGTGACACAACCTTGAATCCGCCATTCACTAAAAGCCTTAGCGGTATTCATGGCACCCTTACCCATCTCACAAACACCACTGATAACTCTTTAGGCCTCGACATCTCTGCTACCAATGATGACCAGGCGTCCCTGTTCGCCAAGGGTTCCATTAATCTCTTTAGTGAAAGTTTTGGCGCCGCTTTCAGCGTCTCTCTTGTCGGTCAAACCCTGGATCCGTTCATCCCTTATCTTGAACCGATGGTAGGCCATGAACTTTCAGGCGGCATCTTTGATTTTGCTGTCTCTTATAAGGAATCAGCCGGCAAGGTGAATGCCGATACACTTTTAACGCTGCGCCACCTCACTTTGGGAGCTAAAGATCTTGGCAACAAACAGTTTCCAACCAGTATCGCCCTGGTGACAGACAATAATCTCAGCATCAAACTGGATCTGCCGGTTATCGGTGACATGACAGATCCGTCCTATACCTTTTACCGTGCCTATGGCAAAAAAATACGTAACCTGATCAGTAAAGCCTCAGTATCACCCTTCTCGCTGCTTACGGGGTTTTATGATTCCACAAAGCCTGCCCCCGATCATGTTTTGTTTGAAGCTGGCGCCACAGAGCCAACCTCGCAAGGACTGCCTACTCTGCTTGCCATTAAAGATATTCTGACTGCCCGCCCCCTTTTGAGTGTGACGGTGAAAGGGTACAGTTCCGGCACTGAGGATAGGGATGCCCTGCTCAAGATAAAACGGGATGAAGAGGAGAAAAAGAGACTCGCCCTTCAACATTCCCTGAGCACAGAGATTATTGGCTCCTACGTCAAGGAGGAAATCGAAACGCCGCCGGTCCTGCCTATACCTGGAGACGCCTCTGCTCTTCTCACGGTTTCCAAGGAAGAACTTCTGACCTTAGCCAAACAGCGCTGTCGTCGTCTTAAAGAAATCCTGATTGCCGAGTATGGAATACCCGAAAACCGTATCCTCATTTCTCCAGACACCTCAGTGGTTCCGACCACCGGGGCTGGCCTTGCCGGCAATAGAGCAGATTTTATTTTAGGCCGAGTAGACCTGATACGCTAGCATCTTGCTATGATTACAATCTCACCCGTTCCATTACCCTCGCCAGACTTGTAGGTTCCGCCCGTAACTCTCAGCCCTGAAAGAAATACTTCTCCTGATCGCCATCCCATCCTGAAATGTTAAAAAGCCCCTACACCAAATATAATCGTCTCTTTGTCTACTACCTTGACATGATGAACATCCCCAAGGTTGAAGACCCGGATATCATTGGCGTCTGGATTGAGGATAATACCGCAATTCTCTTTTTCCATTGCAACAAGGATGATCTTATTGCCCGAATCTGCCATGCCAACCACTGCGAAGTTATCTATCAGGCCGATCTTGACTATGAGGATTGGGAGGCAGGTCAACAGATTTCACGTTTCCAGGCAGGGTCTTTTACGGTGGCGCCTGTTTGGGATGAAGAAGATGCCGATATTATCCTTGATCCCAGTGTGATTTTCGGATCAGGCTTTCACCCCTCCACCCGAACCTGTCTCCAGCTCGTTGACAAATATGTCAAGACCCCGGAGCTTTCAATCACAACCATGCTTGATTTGGGAACCGGTACCGGCCTGCTCAGCATTGCAGCAGCCAAACACGGTGTAGAGCAGATTACCGCCATTGACAACAATCCTCTGGCCTGCAAGGTCGCCCAGGCAAATTGCACCTATAACAAGTTAGAAACCGTGATTTCAATTCAGGAAACAGATCTGCGCAGCCATACACCTCAGACGAAGGGAGTGGACTTAGTGGTTGCAAACCTTTACAGAGGTCTGCTTGAAGAACTTTTTCAAACATCAAGCTTCTGGCAGGGCAATCTCTATATCCTCTCCGGCTTTGTTAAATCTATGGAACCAGAACTGTTAGCAGCGTTACCTGCTGACAAACTCCGGTTCCTGGAAAGAACACGTAAAGATCAGTGGTGTTTCTGGGTGATCGCCCCCAGAGAGAGCAAATTTTTACAAAGCAGCTAAAGTCTCTCGGCTTTCAACAGTGAAGGAAATTTCCTGCCAAGAATTCTGCAAGAGTATCGCAGGTCCCTTCCCCCCCTGTAACGCCCATGCAACCAACACTCTTTTTATCTCTTCAGGCAGCTTTTCAGCACAATTCTAAACTTAGAACACTTTTCTTCAATAGATTTATCCGGCATGATTGCCTCGTTAAAAATCAACGTTTTATCCGAACCTGAAGACTTCTGCGCCCCCACCTGAGGGCATCCTGGTGGGACGCAAAATAAAGATCGAGCCTATTGGGCCCTTTGATGGCTCCACCACGATCGGTCACCTCGCCCCAGCCATAACCAGGAATCTTAATTTTGGTTCCAAAGGGATAATAGTGGGTATCGGCAGCAATGGTGCCGTATTCAGACAACCACAACCAGGGCAGAACAACGCGAAAAGGAATCTTCCACGGATTGGTCATGCTATCCACAGAAAAAAGACCTGCATAGACTTCTTGCGGCTCTGCGCCACTGGCGGTTTTCCCGCTATAGTCCCCACCTTTATTTTTGCCCTTGCTGATATAGCGATCCCAAAAGTTCAGCTTGAGAAATGCCCAACTACCCCGTTGCCATTCACAACACTCTTGGCAGCCACAATAGCCTGTGGTCTCCATGTAACGTATTTCATGCCGTGCACACCCGGAACCGCCCAGGAGAATGACAAAAACAAAAACAGAGACAAAAGGACCTAAAAAATCGTAGCGCATCACCCTCTCCCATTTGAAAAAATATCCATATACAACTATGGCTTATTATCGTCCAGGGGACAAGGGACGAAGTTATCAAAAGGAGAATCAAATCTCCACAATGAAGTGGTGAGATATCGAACGATTACAGAGAATTGCGCTGAAAGCCGCTAAAAAAAATACAGCTCAACTTGAGAGAAATTGACCTAACAAAACGCCAATCATGAGAAAGAAAGATAGCAGCTGCCCAAGGACAAACGACAAGCACTAGGCAGCCACATCGCCATCAGAAGAGCGCGCAATCTTTTGGGGCTGCTCGATCTCAATTTTTCTTGGCACCAGACCGCTAGACATAAACGCGGTACATTGCTTGCGCTTATCAAAGGAGCATTCAGTAATGTTCCAGCAGGGGGTATACTGGAGCAATTTTTTAATGGCGGCAATGGATATACCTTGCTCGTGAATCATACTCCGCAGGCACTCAATCCACTTCATATCATCCATGGTAAAATAGCGCCATTTCCCTTTCCTAATTGGTCTGATCAATCCTTCCTGCTCGTAGATTCGGAGGGTTCGGGGGTGTACCTCCAGCATCTTCGCAGCGACACCGATTGTAAAGATTGCTTTATTGTCTGAGAGCATGATGCCTTACCTTTTTCAAGTTTTGATTGAGATGGAGAACCTGCCCTTGTGGCAGGCTCCCCATCATCTTTCAAGGAGAAATACTTCTCTACAGCTTACTTCTTAGTGAGAACCATGATCGTCAAAGGCCCGACCGAAGAAACGCTCTCCCAGTAAGAAGGTGGCCCCGACAACACCGATTCCAGCGAAGGTTACCATTAACTCGGAAACAGAAGGCGCATAGCTGAAGTAGGTGGGCAGGTTATCCCAACCGGAGAACTGAGGGACAAGCTGACCGGCAACCACCAGGTCATAGCGTGAAAAGAACTGGCCAACCAGGGTCATAAAGGCCGCTAAAGTCATGGCTGGAGCGCTTTTCAACTTGGTCATGGCAAGCAGACCAAGGGGAAAGGCCAGACCGATCAGGATCTCAAAAATCCAGAAATTAAAAGAAAGGGGGCCGGTGGTCAGGGCCATTGCAGCGACACGACCACCTTCAGCACCACCCACAAAGAAGGAGATAAATCTCCAGGCAGTGGCTACACAGATCAAGAACAGGGTAAGGGTAAGCACTTTGCCGGCAGACTGCATACCAGCCATGGTGGTGGCATCAATCTCACGGTTACGAATTCTGAAAGCCATATTGGTGAACATGATGGCTGCAGCCGCACCAGACATAAAAGCACTACAGAGAAAATAAACCGGCAGCTGAGAACCATACCAGAAAGGATGGCCGGAAAGAGTTGCAAAAACAGCCCCTAGATTGGTGTTGGCAGCAACCTCAGCAAGGGCACCGAGAACGCCCAAAGTCAAGGCAATCTTGTACTGCTTGTTAAGGATGAGATAAAACTCAAGGAGCATAAAGCCGACAGCCATACCATAGAGAGTTCCCATCCACCAGATGTTGGAGGTAAGATTGGGGCTCAGGATGTTATAGATGAGCATACGATGGGGATTTTCGATTTCCACACCAATTATAGTGAAAGCACCGATGATGGTGATGATGGAAAGCCAGACCATCCTGTTTGCCAGGGGGGCAAGCTTGTTACCACCAAAAATGTGGCTGATGGCGGCCAACAGACAAAGACCTGTTGAGGTAATAGCAAAAAATGCATAGGAGGAGATCAGAATCCCCCAAGGCATTTCCCTGGTATTGTTGTACATATTGTGATGGCCGGCATAGAACGCATAAAGTCCGGCTGAAATACCTGCTACGGCAAGCAGGGCAAAAAGACCTGTTACCATATTAATTTTAGGTGTTGCCACCTCTGGTTCCGCAACTGCGGCTAGTGAGAATCCGTTAGCCATTTTCATTCCTCCTGTAAATTAATAGACAGCTTATTTCGGTAACCTTACGGCTACATTGTTTTTTCCCCTTAGAGACAATCACGAGCAGGCCGCCGCCCAAACGTGATTGCCTTAAGAGCATCAGACTTTGGCCGGGCTCTGCAAATGCTTCCTCTGATCCTTCGTTGCCAGGGAGCCGAGACCAATCAGGGCTACAATGGCAGAAAAGGGACCGAGGAGAACAAACAGCACCAGAGAGGTCGTAAACCAAAAAGCCTCGCTTACATGGGCAAAGCGCTTGCCATATGCGGCAAGTAAAGCAGCTCTTCCTCTTAATCCCTGGTTTTTGCTGAGCAGTTGAATTAAGGCACTCATGACCGGCCTCCTGTCGTTTCACTTGAGATTAAATTGGTAGGTAATCTCAAGGCCCATTTGTTAATGGGTGGGCGTTTCTCGTTTCAGGGTTCTACCTGTTTTCTTGGTTAGTTATGTTAGATAGCAACTGATGTGCCAAACACAGCCATGACGACGTATTTTTTTAGCCTCAAATCCATAAACCCTTATATTAGCGTTGAAAGAAATCCATATAAACATCTATTTCCACTACTTACAGGCAGTCATAATATCCATATAAATTACACCACATGGCGCACAATGCGCCGCATGCGCCACAGAGGTGGTGCGCAGAATGCGCCACTTTTGTGGCAAAATGCTGTCTTTCAGTGGCAACCAGGCCCATATGACACCAGCAACAGACTTGTGGCATACACAATAAAATACATATAATCAAAGATATACACGACAGGTGTTGACATTTGGGCGCATATTGCGCCACCGCCAGCGCCAATGTCAACACAACACACAAGAGCGCACAGGGCTCTACACCTAAAGACCCACGCCATTGGCGATTTTATTTTTACAATGAGATCAGAGAGTTCCCTGAACAGAGAACACTTAGACAGCCTGACAAAGGTCCACAATCACGCCAGTAACCATTCTGCCAGCACAAGACGCGTACGAGCCAAACCTACAAATGATTGGTTACAGAAGTGGCAGCGTAAACCCACCCTCAAACCTATAGAAAGTTATACAAATGATAATGTACAAGATGTCTCGGCAAAAATACCGAAAAGAGATGTGAACGAACGCTCAAAGAAACAGACAAAAGAGAGAAAGGGGAACTGTTCCCTAAAAGAGAAAATCAAAGTGCTAAAAATAACAAAGAGAAGGTAGGGCGACTTACACAAGCCCCCCCTACCTTCTCCACAAACAAGACAACCAATAACTACATTATCTTAATGACCGCCGCCATGACCAGCATCAGCAGGCTTACCGTCATTATGAAGACGCTCAAAACCCTTCACGCCGATATGACAGAAGGTACAGCGCTTATTGGATGCAAAAGCCATATCTCCGTCATGGCATGCACCGCAATATTTACCGGCATAGAGAGATTCCATGGTGAAATCATCATTCTGCTCGGCGTTGCCCGCCTCCATCTGAAAAATACCGTCATGGCAGCTGTCGCACTCAAGCCCGGCACCCATGGTGTGGACCTTGTGTGAAAAATCAACAGCCTTAACAGGTTTCACAAAAATAATCGGCGCCTCAGGACCATAGGTCTCCTCGTCATACTCTTCACCAACAGCCTGGCCACCACAGATGAATAGGACTGCGCCAAACACCAACAAAGTTAACAAGCTCTGAGCGCTCTTATCATTAAATTTCATTGCATTCCTCATATATGTTTTAGCAGGTCTTCTATCCCTGGAGCCCCTGCTAAGTAAATCGATCTTGGCATCACACAAAAGATCGAAGGTATCAGCTACTTAAAAAAAATAGCCCTGCACAATCAGCGGATCAAGACACCTTAGTCATTCATATAGAAAACATTGGGAAGAGCACCTGTCTCAGGTCGCAGAACCCAAACAACCTTTTCCGGCGCATGAATCAGCTTATATGCCTTGCTCGTGGAATCGGTGAGATCACCAAAAACACGAACGTTGGCGGGGCAAGCCTCGGCACAGGCCGTGGTTTTACCACCGGACTCCTTGAGTTTGGTATCGACACAAAAGTTACACTTATCAACAGCCCTATTCTCTTCCTTAAAATATCGGGCATTATAAGGACAAGCAGCCATACAGGTCTTGCAACCGATGCAGCGCTTATAATCCATCATAACAATGCCGGTAACCTTATCCTTATAAGTAGCGGTTGTCGGACAAACGCGTACACAGGGTGGGCGATTACAATGATTACAGAGAACAGGCATGAAAATTCTCTCATTCTCTTCAGGACCAATGGGGCGCGCTTGCTCTAAAATCGTAGTACGGTACCCATAAGCTGGAACATGATTTGTGGTTTGACATGCTTCTTTGCAACGTTCGCAGTCAATACAATGATTTTGACGTATAACCATCGTATAATGAGGACTATAGGGGAATTTTTTAGCAGGACTCATTCCACCCAAGGCACCTTGGGCTTTATTAGCAGAGGCCAGTGACAGAACTGTTCCGCCTAAAAAGACGCCCGTGACAGAAAGGCCGAATTGCAAAAAACGACGACGCTCTCCAGAAGGCAGATTCTCCAACCCCTCATTCTTGAGCTTCTCCAAATCTTTAACTTTCATTCTTTACTCCCATAAGTAAGATAACTTCAAATTTACCTGCCCCTGAATCAGGCAAACCAGCATATATCGAGGCCAGATTGCATATGAACACACAGGGCACTCATTGTGATCGACAAACTGCTTATCCATCATATCGTCAGATTGCTAATAGGCTCACTGCCAGATCCTCATTGACGATGAATCTAAGTATGACAAAGTACAAAAACTACACATGTGTAGTTTGCGCCATGCATGCAAGCATGAAACTCCTCCACTGTCAAGAATATTTTCTCTCAAAAAACCATACATCCAGGGATTATAAAACAAGCCACTCTTACCCTATTCTAACCATTCTCGAAACCTGATTTTAGCTAGAACTTCAAACAAATAGGTTTTTTTGCTTTGACTTTTAACCGTCATCTGCTCTATACATTACATATGGCTTGAAGCTGATCAAAATAAGCTCTTTTCACGAGGAGAAGTTATGCGTACAGCCCAGGATAATCGCTTCGAAGACAGAATAGAAATAAACGATCAATCCCTCCTCTATTGCTCTAACGGATCAGGAGAAGTCCTCGATATCAGCATGAAAGGATTATCCTTTCTCCACCTCACTGGTAACGACTGGCCCAGGGGAGCATTCAAGGTAGATCTCCTACTCGACAACTCAACCCTGCTGATTGAACAAATTCCCTGCTCGCTCATTTACCCAGAAACAATTTCTCCTGACAATGAGAATCGTTGGCGCCATGCCTTGGAATTCGGCCTCCTTTCAGAGGACCAACAAACCAAACTCCAGGAGTTTATTGCGTACCAGCGTAATCAACGCGCTACGCACACCACGTTTTAACCTGATACCCCATCCCCTATCTCAACATTGATCATCCTTTTCTGGCAAAGATCGTTGACCCGACACCCCTTACAGGCTAAAGTGAATGTTAACGATCAGTTGATACATTCCCGCTCTCTCCTCGTGTTATCCTGATTTCCCCCACTAGCCTATTTAGTATCTGTCCAAAAATGAGATTTTTTTTTGTTCGAGATCAGAATAAGCGCAGCCCCCGAGGACTGCGCAAAACCAGCACAGACTTCGAATGCCCCTCCGGGTGCTTATGTTTAATATTACACGTATTTACATTTTGAGCATGACGCAAGACCCGAACCAAAAGACCATTTACAGATAGTCACTACCTATAACCATTCGCAACAACAAGCTATTCCATGGCCACTACCCACAAACAAGCTATTCCGACCAAAGTTGTCGATGCCATTTTCACAGTCAACGGCAACTGGGAAATAACCTCTTTCAACAAGGGCGCCGAAAAACTCCTCGGCCTCAAAAAAGAGGAAATGCTTGGCAAAAATTGCCAAGAGGCCTTCAGCCAATACGAGCGCTTCACCAAAATGTGCAGCCTCTATGGCCCGCTCGCCTCCGGGCGTGCCATGACCAACTTCAGAATGGTTATCGATAACCCCGACACCGGCACCTCCATCGCTGTTATAATTTCAGCTATTCCGATACCAGATGACAATGGCAACACCAACGGTGCTGTCATTACCTTCAGCGAGGTTGAAGACACAAGCCACACCAATGATCTGGCCATGGACTCGGTGGCCGATGGCGTGTTCACCGTGGATCGAGACTGGCATATCACCTCCTTTAATAAAGCTGCTGAGACCATTACCGGCTGGCTTCGTAAAGATGTTCTGGGCCAGAAATGCCATGACATTTTCCACTCAAGCATGTGCGGCGACCAATGTAGCCTTGCCAAATCCATCCAAGACAAAAACACCATCGTCAACCACACCCTGACAATTACCACCAAGGATGGCCATAAAACTCCCATATCTATTAGTGCCGCCCCCCTGCTTGATCCCGGTGGCAATGTCATTGGCGGCGTTGAAACCTTCCGTGACATTACCACCACCATGAAAAACGACCTTATCCTCGACTCGGTTGCCGATGGCGTCTTCACTGTGAACAAGGATTGGCAAATCACCTCTTTCAATCGGGCTGCCGAGGCTATTACTGGCTGGAAAAACGAAGAGGTAGTCGGCAAACGATGCAGCGACATATTTCACTCTTCAGTTTGCGGTGATCAGTGCATACTCAACCAGTCCATTGCCCTCGGCAAGGAAATCATTGATCGCACCATCTTTGTAAAGCACAAAGACGGCTCAACCGTCCCTGTTTCAATCAGTGCCGCCCCTCTCCTTGACCACGAGGGTAATGTTATCGGCGGCGTGGAAACCTTTCGCGACATAACCGACTCCATTAAAAATGATATGATTATTGATTCAGTTGCCGACGGTGTTTTCACCGTGGATCGCAACTGGCAGATTACCTCGTTTAACCGGGCCGCCGAAACGATCACCGGCTGGCATCGTGATGACGCCATCGGCAACTACTGCAGTAATGTTTTCCACTCATCCATCTGCGGCAAATCTTGCGCCATCGCCCAGTCAATGTACAGCGGTAAACCCGTCACCAATCGTTCCATTTCCATTGAAACGCGCGACGGCAAACGTTTACCCATCTCCATCAGCGCCGCCCCCCTTCTTGACCACGAAGGCAATGTCCTCGGCGGCGTAGAAACGTTCCGTGATCTTTCCGTTTTGGACAGTCTCAGAAAACAGCTCACCATGCGCTACACCTTTGATGAAATTATCTCAAAGAGCCCATCCATGCAGCGCATCTTTAACATCCTGCCTGAAATTGCCCGCAGCCCCAGCAATGTTCTTATTTTAGGTGACAGCGGTACAGGTAAAGAACTTGTGGCCCGTGCGATTTACAACGCTTCTTCCCGCAGTAACAAGCCTTTTGTCACGGTTAACTGCGGCGCTCTGCCGGACACACTTTTGGAATCAGAGCTCTTTGGTTATAAAGCAGGCGCCTTCACCGATGCCAAACAGGACAAAAAGGGGCGCTTTGCCGCTGCCGAGGGCGGCACCATCTTCCTTGATGAAATTGGCGACATCCCTGCCTCACTGCAGGTAAAACTCCTCAGGGTATTACAACAAAAAATCTATGAGCCCCTGGGTTCAAACGAACCTGTTAAGGCCGATGTCCGCATCATTACGGCCACCAACCGCGACCTGCAGGCCCTTGTCAAGGAAGATGCCTTCCGCGAAGATCTCTTTTATCGCCTCAACGTTGTCAAAATACAACTCCCACCCCTGCGCGAAAGAATGGAGGACATCCCTCTTCTCATCGAACATTTTACCTCCAAATTCAGCGCCCAGCAGGGTAAGGATATCGTTGGTATCTCCGACGAGGCCCGGGCCATCCTCATGCATTACAATTTCCCCGGCAATATCCGTGAACTTGAAAATATCATTGAATATGCCTTTATCCTCTGCCCTGGTGGTTTTATCCAGCCCGAACATCTCCCTGAACCCTTTGCACCGAGCCTTAGCAATAAACAAAACCTTTCCAGCATCATCCCCATGATAGGAACCTCCCAATCCCTGGAAGACCTCGAGAAAACTGCCATCGCAACATCGCTGATCAAAAACAACTGGAAAAAGATGGCAACCTGTCGTGATTTGGGCATCTCCAAAGACACCCTGCGCCGCAAAATCAGCAAGTACAATTTGTCCCCGGCAGACACCCCATAACCGCAACCAGCCAGCGCACAAAAAAAGGGGGATTACGCTTGTAAACGTAATCCCCCTTTTTTCGCTTTTCACCTGAACGAACAGTCGACTCAGCCGCAAGCTTTTTGGGCCGCAGCATCGCCAGACCGCCTACTGCCAAAAATCACCCAGGTGATACTTGCTTTTTTCCGGTAACGACCTTTTTTTGCTTTTGCTGATCTGCAGCCTTTGCCCGCTTCCGGTCTTCTTCATCGCCCACCCGGTGAAGTGTTTTCGGCATGGCCCAGTCGATCTTAGCCTTACAACAGCCATGAACCGATTTTGGACACTCCGCAACATCCCAACAGGGCACCAGGGTTAAGAGTTTCTTCAAGCCAGGAATCGAAATACCCTGGTCATGAATAATAGAACGCAAACATTCGACCCACTGAATGTCGTTTGGTGAATATAACCGCCTTGAGCCACTGTGCTGGGCTGGCTTTACCAACCCCTCAGACTCATAAATGCGTAGAGTGCGAGGATGGACACCAAGAAGTTTTGCCGCCACCCCAATTGGGTATATCGGCAAATCAGCCCGTAATGGCTTCACTTCTGTTTTTTTCCGCGTCATAACATCCTCCTTAAAAATCTTTTTAATCGTGCGGAGAATGGGCAGTGTGATATCACCCACCCATCTCCGACAAACCAGATTCTAAGGAAGCCTTAATGATCTTCGGAGAGATGCCCCTTGAAGAGCTGCTCGCCCATGAGGAACATCATGCCACAAAGCCCCATTGCACCGGCCACAACCAGCACCTCGTGAAGAGTTGGCGTGTAGGGGAAGAGATGGGGAAGATCAACAATACCCATGCCATGAAAATGAGGCACGAGCATACCAACAACAACCAGATCATAGCGCATAAAGAAGATACCGATGACACTGGAGACAGAGGCAATAAACAGCCCGGTCATGGACTTAGCACGGACAGCAAGAATGATAACAAAGGGAATAAACAGACCCATCATAACCTCACCAATCCAAAAATTGGTTGCATATGGTCCGGATATGAGGCTCATCATCGCTTCATATTTTCCTGGAGGCTGACCGCTTACGCCGGAGATCATCTTCCAGCAGGTGAAGAACATAATAACAGTGATCAGCAACGCTCCCAATTTTGCAGTAGCGCTCAAGGAGTCCTTCAACTTATCGCTCATCTCCCAACCGTTGGCCTTGTAGCCGATCCAGGTAAAAAACACCACCGCGGCACAGCCAGACATCATGGCAGAGGTAATGAAATAGATGGGCATATAGGGCCCATGCCAGAACTCACGACCATTCAGCAGACCGAAAACTGCACCGAGATTCGAGTGCGCGGCAATACCAGAAACAACGCCGAGCATGCCCAACATACCAGCTTCCTTATGCTTACCCATCTGCAGCAAAGCAAACTCAATAAGCATGAAAAAAAGATAGGCGCCATACAAGGTACCCATCCACCAGATATTGGAAGTCAGATTGGGGGAGGTAATATTATAGATAGCCATGCGCCAGGGGTTCTCGATCTCAAACCCAATAACAACAAAACCGGCAATAATGGTAGAAATGGCCATAAAGACGGAACGTTTGGCAATGGGTTTGAACTGCTCGACACCAAACACGTGACCGATTGAAGAAACCAGACAAAGTCCGGTTGAGGTTACAACAAAAAAAACATAGGCAGCAATCAACAATCCCCATGGCACATCACGGGTGTTGCCAAAGGCATGATCATGGCCAATAAAAAAGGCGTGGAAACCAGCGGCCACACCAACGAGCGCCAAAAGGCCCAATAGACCAATGGCGGCGTTATACTTTCCTGAAGTGGAAACTTCCAGCCCCTGATCTTGGGGCAACACTTTTGCGAGAATATTATTCATTACGCGACTCCTCACTTTTGATTTTATGCATTCTGCAGGAAGCATCGATGCGTCCTGCTTTATCTGTTAAAATAATTCGATGCATGCTTAGAAATGTCGGAAATTCTCTTCGTCTTCACGACATCCCAGAATTACAGGCTTGACCTTCAGGTCAAACAAGGTGTGGAGTGCAGCGCAACCAATCCAAAAAACGAGAAATAATACGCCTTCCATTTGCTCCTCCTTGAAAATTGTGCCCCATGAATTTCCCAGACAAGGCTCCCTCCTACCAAGACAGATCCTGAACTGTATAATGAAATTCGTGATGCTTTTTTTAGGGGTGAAATGTCATAAACATTCCTGTCGGCATGATGATTAGCGGATCGCCTTGCCGGCTCCCATTCTTTCCTTTTCTTCGATACCTCCCTTGCCAAAAATTATCGAGTGAACTTCAACCTATTTTTTTAACCAACTAAAAAAATCCTGAACATATAAATTGCCGTTGTCAACTTTTTGCATCACTTATGTTGCATTTTTATCCCTAAGCCACAGTATCAACTTATTTGCGACAGTACAATTTCTTTTTAAATGCCACACGCAAATTTACTATTTTTATCGATACTACAATGGCTTATTAAATTATTAATTCTCATTTATCAACATTTTTCCCCCCGACTCGCCCTTTCCAAGCAACACTATAAAAAGAGCGCATATTGCGCCATTGCTTCTCATGGTGGCGCAAAACGATCCCAACAAACCGCCCTTACCCCTCTCCCGCCAAACAACGGCGGAACCCATTAATTTCATTAACAAACTGATACTCCGTTATTTTTCAAATAAGAACTTCCTTTTACAAATTCAGGCACATAACGTGCTTTATATAATACTGAAAGCTTGCTCATTTTCCATAAACGAGAAAGCGACTCCTTGCACTGAACCCCTGGGTGGCGGCCCGGGGGTTCCTTTTTTTCACCCTCTCTTCACCGCTATCTCCTGCTTTTCTTTACCTTTCCAGCCATTTATGTTTTATTATCATTCTTAAGCTCCCCCCTGTTCTTCACCTTGTTACACATTTTATTTTCCATCAGCCCAACACTATGGTGGGCGTGAAACACGCCCACCAAACCACAGCAAGGAGACCTCCCCTTTGAATCTTTTCTATAAGAATCTCACTATCTGGCTCATCATCGGCCTCACCGCCATCCTTGTACTCAATCTTTTCAAAGGTCAGCCCCAAACTGTCAACGTCCTCACCTACAGTGATTTTGTCGACAAAGTGAAAAATGGCGTGGTGACAAACTTTTCACTGAATAAAAACATTGCCTCATGGCAGGATTCAAACGGCGAACGGTTTCGCTCTGTTGTTCCCGAGAACCCTTCGTCTGTTCAGTCCTTTATTGATGCCGGGGCCAAAATTGAAATCATCCCCAGCCGAGAACCACATTGGTTTTTCCGCATCCTCCTTTCCTGGTCGCCTATTCTTATACTTGCCGCAATTTGGTTCTTTTTTATGCGTAAGGGCAGCAATCAGGGCGGCGGCAAGGCCATGGCATTTGGCAAAAGCAAGGCTCAACTTATTGACGCGCAGCAATCCACAGTACGCTTTAAAGATGTTGCCGGCATAGACGAGGCTAAAGAAGAACTTGTCGAAATCGTCGACTTTCTTAAAGACCCGACCAAATTCACTGAGGCCGGAGCCCGCATCCCCACCGGCGTCCTCCTTTACGGTGAACCAGGAACCGGCAAGACCCTGCTCGCCAAAGCCATTGCCGGTGAGGCGGGCGTATCTTTTTTTTCCATCAGCGGTTCTAATTTTGTCGAGATGTATGTAGGAATCGGCGCCAGTCGTGTCCGTGACCTTTTTGCGGAAGGCAAAAAAAAGGCGCCCTGTATCATCTTTATTGATGAAATTGACGCAGTGGGACGCCACCGGAGCTCAGGCGCTGCTGGTGGCAATGATGAACGAGAGCAGACCTTAAATCAGCTCTTAGTTGAGATGGACGGCTTTGAGGTCAACGACAAGGTCATTATTGTTGCAGCCACAAACCGCCTGGACATCCTTGATCAGGCCTTACTCAGGCCAGGTCGCTTTGACCGCCAGGTCCTGGTTCCCCTGCCAGATGTTCTCGGCCGGGAACAAATTCTTAAAGTTCATGCCCAGAAAATCAAGGCATCCACTGACATCGACTGGAAAACCGTTGCCAAATCAACCCCTGGCTTCTCAGGCGCTGAACTTGCCAACATGATCAACGAAGCTGCCTTGATGGTGGCCCGCCGCGGCGGAATGGTCACCATGCGTGATCTTGAGTCCGCCAAAGACAAAGTGATGATGGGGGCGGAACGCCGCTCCATGATTATCACTGAAGAAGAAAAAAAGATTACCGCCTACCACGAAGTGGGCCACGCCCTGGTGGCCTGGATGCTTCCTGGCGCCGACCCGGTTCACAAGGTAACTATTGTGCCACGTGGCAAGGCCCTCGGCCTTACCATGCAGCTGCCGGAAACCGAAAAACACTCTCACTCCTACACCTATCTGTTCAACAACCTGTGCATCCTGCTGGGTGGCCGTATCGCCGAAGAACTTGTTTTTGACGAGATAACCACCGGATCCGGCAATGACATCGAACGGGTGAGTGATCTTGCCCGCAAGATGGTGTGCGAGTGGGGTATGAGCAAAAACATTGGCCCCATCGTCTTTAAAGCCTCTGAGCAACCAGGCGCCTCAAACCCGCTGATCAGCGCCGAAACCATCGAAAAAATCAACTCTGAGATCAGGGAACTCGTTGAGACGGCCCATGACACCGCCCGCAAAATCCTCACTGACAACGAAGAAATCATGAAAGCCATCACCCTGGAGCTTCTTGAAAAAGAAACGATCTCCCACAAAGACATTCAAAACGTTTTTGATCAGCACAAAGCTTAAATCGCACAAAAAAATGGGTATCTTGATAACCCCCTGCGAGCTTGCAAGGACTTATCAAGATACCCATCACTGTTTACAAGCCGCTATCGCGGCGCCTTTCATCCCTTTTTCAGCAAGAATGCAATCTGCACGGCGGTATACTCGCCCTGCTTGCTTTCAATACGCAGAGAACCACCAAGGGCCTCGGCAATATCACGAGCGATGGACAGGCCCATGCCAGCACTTGTCACCTCTGGCCAGTTTCCAAAACCAGGCTGCAGCACCTGCCCCAGATCCTCCGCTGCAATACCGATGCCGTAGTCTTTGATTCTAATCTCAAGACCATTTTGGCCATCAATCAGGCAACCATGGCCCGCCACCTCCACTCGCTTCTTCTCATCATTGCCTGGAAATCGCAAATTTAAGGCCTTCCGGCAATTTATAAAAATGCCAAGCAGAAGCTGCTGCATCTGGCTGGCCTGACAATGCCACTCAGGCAACCCTGCCACATCAAGCTCCACGGCTATACCATCTTGTTTATAAAGAGGAGCCATGAGAGCAAGGGCATTATTGATAACATTGGTTATTCTGACCATTTCCCGAGCCGCAGCATCACCCTGGCCAAAGGCAAGCAGGTTTGAGGCAAGTCCAGTAATCTTATCTCCCTGCCCTATTATTTTATGCAATATATCATGACTGCGCTCATCCTCTTCAACGTCAGCAAGAAGCTGGGCGAAATTGATAATTCCATTACCGGCATTGCTTACCTCATGGGCAACCCCGCAGGCAAGTTCACCGATAGCTGTGAGTTGCGAAACACGGACCAACTCCTTCTTCCGATTTTTTTCGTTTTCAAGATCATTCTGGAGCGCCTGGATATTGCTCTTGTCAGCAGTCACATCGTATCCGAAACAACGGACCAGACAGCCATCCTCAGTACACTGGGTCATCATAAAGACAGCTCGGACCACCCGATTGAGCTCTGGTTCTGCACCAAGAAGGGTAAACTCAAAGGAACCTAAATCGGCAAGCTTACGGATATCAGTGATATCTCTGAATTCTTCCGGGGCTCGAAAAAATGCATCCCATCTCTTGCCCGACAATTCTCCTTCAGCATAGCCACAGGCAAGCTCCATCTCCTTGTTCACCTGACACATATGGCCGCTATCATCGATTTCAGCCCAAATACCCCCCAGAGAGGCTACCATCTCGCCACTTATCCGCCGACATTTCTGAAGTCGGATAGATACCGCTTCCTTCAAATCCTGCTGTTCATTTATAATTTCGGCCAATACTGCCGCCTCTTTACACTTAGCGGATACGCCCACCTCATGAACCTCACCCACCAGGAGCTTGTCTGCATCATCCACCAGACACCACAAGGGGATTAACAACCGGCGATGAAACAGGACAAGCATGCCAACCAGCAGCGATACGGCCAAGGCACTGGCACCGATCACCATGTTCTGAAAACCGATGAGACGTTCACGGGATGAATTGACCAATACACGATCAAAGAGCATCAGCCGTTCACCCAGGGTGCGAATTTCCCGACTCAAGCGGCGTTGATCCTCACGATTAGCCTCGCCAGACTCCACCGATCTCAACAGCAAAACAATGCCTGGCAGATCGATGGAATTTGCCAATGACAGCTTGAACTCCTCGCCAATCTGCCTGGTATCCAGGACTTTCGTCAGATTGTAATTTAAGGTTTCCATTTCCTTACTGAGGCCATCAAGGGGCATCTGTTCCCCTGCCATGAGGGCGACGGATATATGCTCGCGGATAATGGAAAATTGAAAGAGAAGCTTTTCTGTCTGCTCAACCACACTCACCTGGGCATGAAAGAGCTGCGACTGCCGTACCCCCATAAAAAGCAGGAGCACGAGCCCCATGCTGATCACAAGATAAAATGTATAGAGTAATTTTTTAAGGGGAAATGTGTCGGTCATTCCAGACACCTCAGGCCTGCTCTCTTGCACATCGGCAGCAAGCTGTTCAATTAAGAAAACTTTGAATACGAGCCCATGCGCAGTCAAGTCAGCGCCCGCGCTCGTCCGCAAAGAAGAGCCCCTGGAATTCCGGGATGATTCCCAGAATTCCAGGGCAATGGACAACTTCTATTTAGCGTCACCCTTCCAGGTAAAGAGGATGGGCAAACGGCAGAGGCAAGCGCGATAAACCAGGATATAAGTGGCGTAGATCGTGATGGTGATCACCACCTCACGCCAATGCGGAATTTCCTGATAGAGTTGCCAGTTAAAGGTGATCAAAGCTGTATTAAGCCGGTTAAGCAGGATACCTAATACCGCGATCAAGGCAGCAAAACGCGCTATCCTGGCACTCTGATTTCTAATGGCAACAGTATAGAGGAAAAGAGGCAGAAGAACACCGAAGCAAATCTCAAAAATATACCATTGCCCCCAACCGGTGAACAGCAGTCCCCATTCGTTATCGTGGGCAATCGCTGTCAGCTTGATAATTAAATAAGTAATAAGTGCTAACGAGGCACCCTTAGAAAGACCTAAGGTGATACGATCCAGATTCTTGGTAAAGTTGGCGTCACAGCGCCATTTCAGAAACCATTTTGACAGGGTGGACACCACAATCAGCATGGAAAGTCCGGCAAAAATGGATGAGCAGAAAAAGTGAAACCACTGGAAACTGTAATTATACCAGAGGGGATGGACCTTGCCCGGGGCATAAGTAAACAAGGCTCCCAAGGCCCCCTGGTGGAGAGTGGAGAGGATAACTCCTGCCACAGTCAGACCGAGCACAATGGATTTAACGAATTTCTTCGGCGCCTTCCACCCCATCATCTCGCTGGCGGCAGGCACAAGCTCTGCAACCTGAACAGACAGATAGGTGGCAACATGCCAGGCGACAAGAAAGAGTACGGCGGCCGGCCCCAAGGAGACAAACATGGGATAGATCAGGCGCCAGGGCTGACCGAGATCGACCTGGAGAAACATAACCGCAAATAAATAGCCAAGCAGACCATTTAACAACCCCAGTCTCTCAATGGGCTTAAAGTCCTTCCGACCAAAGAGTTCCACCGTGGTGCCAAGCATAAATCCTGAGGCGGAAAGAGGGACCATACAGAAAAGTCCCCAGCCCAGAAAAAGACCCCAGGGATAATCGTAACTGCCGTGGGTGGCCCAGCCCAAACCATAATAAAAACGGCCCAGAAGAACAGGTACGCCAATGGCGTAAATGATCGCAAAAATCCAGTTAAATGGATTGCGAACCAGTTGTTTCATATAATCTCCCGGGCTAAGACCCAAGAGCAATTTTTCCTTTAGGGTCCACTCACTGTTCGCCCCTGGTTTCATAAGACTATCTACCGGCTTTAAGCCTTGTGCCACAAATGTTTTCATTTATATTTCCTCCTAGCTTGCGCTCTCTTCATTCTTTTGTGCATCCTTCCGAGTTGCCAGAAGATGGAAACCCGTAAAGAGCGCCGGCCAGATCGTCAGAACCATGGGTACAATTGCCAGGAATTCCTTGACATAGTTAATTATCGGCTGCTTGCCGATATGAACATCAAAACCAATCTCCTCAAAGGGCGCATCAACAGAGGTCAGATACATCCAGGAAGTCCCTCCCACCTCGTTTTCGCCATACACATGGTCGGCATATTTCTCAGGGCGACTTTCAATGGTTCGATGCGCCAGCTCGACAAGGTCTTTCCGCTTACCAAAAGTCATGACCTGTTGCGGACACGACTCAACACAGGCGGGCGGTCTACCGAACTTAAGGCGGGTGTCGTAACACATGATACATTTCTTAACCACCGGATTGATGACTGAAGAAAAGCTATACGCCGGGATATAGAAAGGACAGGCAATCATACAAGTACGGCAGCCAACACAGACCTTAGGATCATAAATAACCGCTCCTTCAGGTGTTTTAGTATAGGCGTTCACAAAGCAGGAAGTAAGGCAGGCGGGCTCCTGGCAATGATTACATTGCACTTTGCGAAAAAGGGGGTGTTCGCGGCCTTCTACCTCATACTTATTGACGACAGTATATGCCTTTTCCGTTGTCCGGCGGGGAAGACCGCCATGGCGATGCTCCTCATGAACAGACATGTCGTTAAATGGTTTATCAGGCATTGGCAGGCTTTGTTCTTTATTACAGGCAGCTTCACAAGTGCGGCAGCCAATGCATTTTGTCAAATCGACGAGCACGCCCATACTATCAGGGTAGCCGCCAAAATCTCCTGCGGCGTCAGCATTTTTTGCTGCACCAACAGCGGCTGCTGCTGCAACACCGCCGGCTAGGCCGCCTTTTAAAAATGACCTACGGTTTATTTTTTTCATCCTCTCACCTTTTCAAAAAACAAAGACAAGGCTCATATTTTCTGCCGAACAGAAGGCATGAGCATCTCGCCAAAAATTAATGATGTCCACCACCATGGCTTTCAGCCTTAGTTTCCGGGGCATATTTGCCGGCGTTATAAAATTTCTCACCGGCATCCGTCATGGCATGGCAATCGGTACAGCCGGTTGGTGCACCATTTTGTTCATGACACCCAAGACAATTCTGGTGATATGCAGCTTTCAGACTTGGTTTGTTCCGATGATGCAACAGAGGTGTGTCCCAGGTCTTCTTCATATTCTCTGCATCAAAAACATCCTTCACATGACACGACTTACAACTTGGATCTGCTGCTTCCGGGCTGTTTGCATGACATGTAACGCAGAGCGCATCGGTTGGAGGTGTTCCGGCTGTATGATGGTGACATTCCGTACAATTTTGGCCTGTAATTTCAATGTGCATGTCATGATCGAAACTCACTTTCTCATACAGGTTCTTCATACTGTCGAGATCAAAAACTTCTGCCCCAGCAGGGCCTGGAAGTGACCAGGGGCTGACCATAGCTGCCACGAGGGCGAGTCCAAGCAGCTTCCTTTTTTTATTTCCCATTGTTACTCTCCTTTGTTGGTTGAACTAACGAAACGAAAATCATTTCTTGCTATCGATGCTGATTTCACAAGGATCCATATTTCAATTTGTTCCCATGAAGCTCCACCGCAAACACGTCACGGGAACGTCGTATCAAAATATGTTTCAAAAACCCTACCTGGCTGTCAGCACCGACATCTAAAATCTTTTTTTAACCGCTTGCTGTTTTCTCAACCCTGCAAGCTACCCACAACACCCTTTCTGGCAGCCAAATCATCAAATCAAGCTAACAGCCTAAAATTACACGACTATCTCAATTTCATTCTCATTGTTAAATAAATGAGTGCACATTCAGTGCCATGCTTTCAAAAATGCCCGCCAGGCGGTTTTCTTATTTCTCGTGCTGTTTCTAGAAACATTGCCCACAGGAGATTGGCCCTTAATCCACCCCAAATAAATTCAACTTTTTTTCAAACAGCAGAACCTGCCAGGAAACCTGTGCTGAAAATGTGTTGCACAAAGTGTTGCATGCCACACATCTGTAGCTACAGATGTGTGGCATGCAACACTCCTCACAAAGTGCTTCTAAGATGGATTGAAAGACTGCCGGATAAAAAAAATAGCCCTCTGAGAAGCAAGCAGCTCACAGAAGGCTATTAATTACAAGAAGATGCAGCGACAAGAAACAACTGCTACAATGCAACGGGCTGCTATAAAACAAGGTGTAGCACGGGAATAAGGTGTCTCGATCAGGCACTTGCCTTCATAATCTCGCCCACCTCATCCCCGTTGATCGTTTCCTTCTCCAACAGGTGCTGCGACAGGTTATGAAGGAAATCATCCTTGCCCTGGAGGATAATCATGGTCTCCTGGAGACAATCCTCAATAATCTTATTAATTTCACCATCAATAAGCTGGCCTGTTGCCTCACTGTAGTTCAATCGTTGCTGACTGCCACCTAAGAAACCCTTATCGGCAGTAACATAAGCACGGGGGCCCATAACTGGGCTCATACCCCATTCACAGACCATCCTGGTGGCAATATCCGTGGCCACCTGCAAGTCATTGCTGGCACCTGTTGTGAAACGATTAAAAACGATCTCCTCCGCCGTACGGCCGCCCAGGAGAATTTTAATGCGATCCATCAGATACTCGCGGCTGTAGGAATGGCGGTCATCCAATGGCACCTGTTGAGTGACACCCATGGCGCGGCCACGGGGAATAATGGTAATTTTATGAACAGGATCAGCCTCCGGAAGTAACATGGCGACAATCGCATGGCCGGCCTCGTGATAGGCGGTAACCTTCTTTTCATCATCACGGATTACCATACCTTTGCGTTCCGCACCCATGAGGATTTTATCCTTGGCCTCTTCGACATCCTCAAGCTCTACCTGGTCTTTACCTTTTCTGGCCGCCATCAAGGCTGCCTCATTGATTAAATTGGCAAGATCAGCACCGGTAAAACCAGGTGTGGTTTTGGCAACCATATCCATGGTGACATCTTTTCCCATTGTGATATTACGGGCATGGACTGCGAGAATCATGGCCCGTCCCTTCACATCAGGAGGAAGGATGGTAACCTGCCTGTCAAACCGGCCAGGACGCAGGAGGGCAGGATCGAGGATATCAGGACGGTTAGTGGCCGCGACAATGATCACCGTTTCATTGCTCTGAAACCCATCCATTTCAACGAGCAAGGCATTCAATGTCTGTTCGCGTTCGTCACCGCCGCCCTGGCTCATGCCGCCGGCTCCACGGGAGCGCCCCACCGCATCAATCTCATCGATGAAAATGATACAGGGGCTATGTTTCTTGGCCTGCTCAAAAAGATGCCGAACCCTTGAGGCACCGACGCCCACATACATCTCAACAAAATCAGAACCACTGAGGGAAAAGAAAGGGACACCCGCTTCACCAGCAATGGCCTTGGCGAGTAAGGTCTTACCCGTACCTGGCGGCCCTTGCAAAAGGACACCCTTGGGAATCCTGCCACCAAGACGCGTAAAACGGCTTGAGTCACGTAGAAAGTCAACCGTCTCCATCAACTCTTCGATGGCCTCATCAATACCTGCCACGTCGGCAAAGGTAACTTTGCCGGCAATGTCCTGCGGCACGAGTGAATCTTTACCCTTCATGCCAGGCTCATGCTGTTTGCTTTTTCTCGACCAGTACATCCAGGCGCCGATGATAATCAGCAAAGGGAGTGTTGACTCAAAAAAGCCAAAGGATTTTGGTTCGGGACGGGCCCGAATAGTGATATTTCCCTCTTCAAGTTTTGGCAGTAACTGCTTGATATCAGGTGAGAAAGTTTGGAACTGTTGGCCGTACTTATCCGTGGCGTTGATCTTATTGCCAATAATCTCAACACCCTTGACCTCGTCACTGCGCAACTGGGCAAGGAAGGTCGTATAATCAACGGGAGGAAGCCTTTTTTCCATACTCCAGGAACTATAAATTCCGAGTCCGATTAACAAAACCCCCAAAACAATTACACCATTACGAATGGGATACTTCATCATGACACTCCCTACTCATTATTATCGACTATTCATCAAAAACTAACTGATATTATTAACTTTTTATATAAATTGGAGTTACGGCATCTGGCCTACGAGGTGCTGTATATGCCACATTTTCACATATGCTACACCTCGCAACATATGGTTTGCATGAAAGGTTCAGACAACATCGTGTTAAAAATAAAGCTGAAATCCAATGGTGATCAGATTGCCGGAAATTGATTATTAACTTTCCATTAAGCCGTCGGCATCAATGCCATAGAGCTTTAACTTGCGGTACAATGTTGACCTGTCAAAACCAAGAATCCTGGCCGCCTGGGCCTTATTGCCAAAGGTCCGCTTCAGGGTATTAACAATCCGCACCTCTTCATCCTCCTCTTCCAACAGATTAGTTCTTTGCTGCATATGCGGCTTTACGTCATCCCCCTCCTGCAACTCCAGGGGAAGATGATCCGAGGTTATGGTGGTGGTATCACATAAAACACAGGCGCGTTCCATCACATGTTCCAGTTCACGGACATTGCCTGGCCAATCATGGTCGCGAAGAACCTGTAGGGCCTGATCGGAGATACCGGTGATCTCTTTACGTAAGCGGCTGCTGAACTTGCCGATAAACATATGTACCAGCATATCCAGATCCTCATCCCTCTCCCGCAAGGGCGGCAGATTGATATCCACCACCTTGAGACGATAGTAGAGATCTTCCCGGAATGAACCATTCTTCACCTTTTCGCGCAGATCAGCATTGGTTGCAGCCACGACCCGAACATCCACGGTGATAGACCTATCACGCCCCACCGGATAAAAGGTTCTTTCTTGCAGGAAGCGAAGGAGCCTGAGCTGCATAAGCGGCGAGATATCGCCTATTTCATCGAGAAAGAGAGTGCCGCCATCTGCCGACAAAATACGCCCCTCCCGATCACGATCAGCGCCGGTAAAGGAGCCTTTTTTATGGCCAAAAAGCTCACTCTCCAGCAGATTTTCAGGAATTGCCGTACAATCAACCTTGACAAGGGGCATGTCACGCCTGGGGCTTTCCGCGTGCAGGGCCTCGGCAACAAGCTCCTTGCCGGTTCCTGATTCGCCATTAATGAGGACCGTGGTATCAACCTTGCCAACGTTTTCAATTAAGGTATAGACCGTTTGCATCCGTCGGCTCGAACCAATGAGACGATGGAGCCTGTCGCGCATGCCTTTCTTCTCCAAAGCCTCAAGGCGACTGACATCGTGGGCGACAACAACAACTCCCATAAAACCACCATCATCACAGGCCAGAGGAACAGCGCTCACCCTGAAGACGCCGGACTGCCCAGACTCCGGGGAAAACTCAATGCGGTGTTCCGGAACCTCTATCTGGCTGGCAAGAACCGTGTCGATATCAGGGACAAAAATATCAAAACAAGAGCCAATATTATCAATCTGCTTGCCACTGAAATCATCAACCCCAAAAGACGCTAACCATTTTGAAGTATTATCATTAAATTCTGCAATGTTACGTTGAGGATCCACAGTAAAAATAAGCTCTGGAACGCTTCGAAAAACGGCCTCAAGATATTTCTGATATCGATCCTTTTCAAGGGCCAAGGCTTTGTTGGCGTTGCGAAGGGTATATTGCTGCAAGGCCATTCGGGCGGTGCGGAGCAAATCCTCCTTTTTCACCGGCTTGGCAAGGTAGTCAAAGGCTCCTAATCTCACCGCCTCAGCAGCGGTATTGATATTTGGATAACCGGTAACCATGACCACCGGACACTCCACCCCCTTTTCCTTAATGGTGCGGAGAAGATCGATCCCCGAGGCCCCATCCATAACGATATCACTGACCACGAGGTCAAAATCCTGCTTATCGATAAGGGCCAGGGCATCATCATAGGTGGAAGCAACTTCCACCGGCCCATAGCCCTCACGGGACAAAAACATCTGAAAGGTGAGCCGCAGACTTTCCTCATCATCCACCACCAGGATTGCCGTCTTCTGTTTATCTAAATCAACCATAATTATTCCCCTTTCTCAGGTTCATATACTGGCAAATCCACCATCACCGTGGTGTATTTGCCAAGCTCACTATTAATACGCAAATATCCCTTAAATTCTTTGACAATACCCTGACTTATCGACAGACCGAGCCCTGTTCCCTCACCCGGCTGTTTGGTTGAAAAAAACGGGTTACAGACGGAATCAATGATGCCTTCTGGGATACCGCAACCATGATCGGTGAAGCTGATACGGACGTACATCTTATTCTTGATTTCAATAAAGGAAAAGTTTACCTCAAGCTTCTTATCCTCACTGCGCTCCTTCTTGAATTTTTCATTTAAGGCAAAACGGGCATTGGACAGAACATTGACAAAGACCTGTTGCAATTGCTGAGGATTCACCCACACCAGCATCGGTTCATTTGAGCCGGTGATGGAGTAGTGGATACCATCTTTCTTGTACTGATGGCCGAGAAGTGCAAAGGAATCATAAAGCACATCACGCGCCTCAGTCTCCATAAAGGCCTTCGTATCATCAACACCCTGACGGGCAAAAGAGAGCAGCTTACTGACAATAATGGCTATCCTTTCACCTTCATCAATAATGCGCTGCAGGATTTGCTTGGTCGCATCATCTTCGGAGTCATCCATAAGAATCTGCGAGAAATTAATAATACCGTTAATAGGGTTATTAATCTCATGGGCCACACCGGCAGCAAGCTCACCGATAGAGGCAAGCTGGCCTGTGCGCATGGTCTCGGCCTGGTACATTTTTTCTTCGGTAATATCATTGAGGAGAATCAGACACTTATCCTCCCCATCGATATCTTTAAAAGGGGCGTAACTCTGGGCATAATGGCGCTCATTGCGCATTATCTCCTCGGTTCTTTGCACCTGCCCCGTAGCAATCGCCTTATGCATCCGGCAGACCTCACAAGGCGTATTACGACCCTTATAAACCTCGTAACAGGTGTGGCCTATCTGATCGCCAAACAACTTACGGAGAACATCATTTTGATACTCAATGGTGAAATCGGAGTTAAGGATATGCATGCCTTGGCCCATGGCCTCAAGCATGACCTGAAATTTATCGCGCTCGGCCCGCAGAATCTTTTCTATATTCTGCCGGCCGACAATCTCTTTGCGCAGGATGTCATTGCTCCGCAACAGATCCTTGGTGCGCTCTTCGACACTTGTCTCCAGCACCCTCTGGCTTTTCTTAAGCATGCGGGCATATTCAGTTCGATCTGTAATATCTCGAATCGACTCGACAATTCCCAAGAAATGGCCGTCATCGTCCCAGAGAGGCGAGGCATGTATTTCATAATTTCGCACCTGGCCATCATCAAGCTCTATCTCATGCTCGACAACAACGGGCTTATTGCTCTCCAGAACCTCAATAAGGGGACAGGGCCGCCCCACTTTGGCACATTGAAATTCCATATTATAAACAAGGTTATGGCAGAAGGGCTCCCTGTCCGTCTTGCAGACAAAGCTATTTGAAAAATTCTGGGCGGCACGGTTGGCAAATTTAACCCTGAAATCTGTGCCAATTACCAAAATAGGATCTGGAACCTCATTGACCAGCGAATACAGGAAATTAAACTGCGTTTGCATGGTCTCGAGGGTTACAGCTTTATTTACCTTAGCATCCTTACCACAAGGTGGCTTTAACACGGCCATATCTACTCCTTAAAATACAATGTCGAAAGCAACTCAAGATGAGTCAAGAGGCAAACAATGCAAGACATGGGCCACCCAAAAAACAATGCCCTGCCCATGGTTGATTCTCTACCTTTAATTTATGACACGGATGTCGAATAAAAAAAAGCCTGCGCCCCAAGAAAGGGCCAGACTATAGATGCAGCTGACATGAAGGTGATTCTGCTTATCTTAAAAAGATAACCTTAAAATTATCAAGTACATACATAATGTTAGCAAGAAAACAGACAGGACAAGCCGCCAGAGGAAAAAGAAAACCAAAGAAAAGAGAGATAGACCCATCAAAAAAAGGGCCGAAACACCGTCAACAGGATAGGCGTTCATGGATGACGAGGCAGAAATGAACTTGAAAAGAGTCCTGAAAAAAACGGGGATACCCTTCCAGCAGTGCTGCGCTGAAAGAATATCCCACAATGCATCTATTATCTATTTAAGATAGGAACAACAATAATCAGTAACAGCCAGAACCTTCAGCTGGAATTTAACCTGGGCAGCAACCTCAAAGGATTGACCGCCCTCAATACGCTGCCAAGCAGATGCGCCCGGCAAGAGGACATCAAGACGTCCGGCCAGTATTTCCATAATTTCCTTGTCGGCCGTGCCAAACTCATACTCACCTGGCAACATGATCCCCAATGTTTTCTTCGATCCATCAGCAAAGAGAACCGTTCGGCTCGTCACCTTGCCATCAAAATAGACATTCGCCTCTTTCACCACTGTCACATTTGCAAATTCAGACATAACACTCACACGGATACAGGAATTCCTGTTTTATTTTATCAATCAATAACTATAGCCAACCATCAAAGAACCGGAATGCTGGGTTGATTCCAGTTCTTCCCATACCGTATGGGTCAGGCTGGGATCACCATAGAAAATACCCTTCATCTTGCCGTCCACCGAAATCTCCTTATAGCCATACTCCAGGCTGGCAAACCAGTTACGATTAAACTGGTAGCGAGTCTCCAGATTGACCATCCATGAGTCGCCATCAAGATTACCCCTGTTCACCTTGCCGCGCAAAAGATGCTGATCCTCATCTTCGGCATGGACAATCGGCGAATAGGAGGCGTTCGCAATTATGGTGACGCGCTTGGCAATGGTGACAGCACCACCCAACTGGACATAGGGAATCTGATAGGAGAGGTCATACTTAAGTGATGAGGTCCGGCCATCCCAGACATAATCATAGCCAAGCAAACCAGAAGGGGAATACTGAGTTTTCAGGGCCGTGTCATACTTATACTTCTGAAAGAGGTAACCGATACCGCCATCAAGGGACCAGTTCGCCCCTTTCAGATATTTGAATTTGACATTGACGTCATACTCGTAGGCCTCAAAATCAGTGACGTTAGATTTCGAAAATATATCAAGTTGATCAGGGTTGGAAGGGGTAATCCAGTCACTGTCCTCCATGTCATCACCGGAATGGTCGAGATCCGTTTTGAAAGACAGGGACAGCATCCACCGTTGTTTGATTTCTAAATCATACTGGGCGGAGAACATCACGACATCCAGGGGAAACTCAAGCTCACTAAAGGGGAAATAATCATTCTCAACCAGACCGTTGATAAACCAATGTGTGGGATCACCGATCTGATAGGTGTTATCACCATACCATTTCTCCACCCCCATCTTCAATTCACCCTTGGTCCAGAACTCCCGGTCTTTCAGATCAACAGCAAAGGGATCCACACCCTTCGTCATTTTGGCAGGGGTAGATTTCAGTGGTGTCTTGATCGGTTGTGTAGTTTTAGTAGCACTTTCCTCAAGGACGGGCTTCTTTACATCATCCGTGACTGTCTCAGCCCCAGCCGGCACAAGCAGACCAGGAACAACCGCTGAAAAAACCAGACCAGCAACTGCAAGATATATTTGCTTCATCTCTCCTCTCCTTTTTAATAACGAATTATGCATTTTAAACAGCATGTTACTATATACACCCATCTCCTCAATAAGCAATCACTAGCACCATTTATATGATATTTTCCATGCCAGCAAATCAAACTCAGGGCCACCAGCCTACAAAAACATATGCCAGTTAAATCGATCACCACTGCCGAGAATTCTCCTCGCCAAAAGAGAAATTGTGCAACACCCCTGCCGAACCACTTGCGGCATCTGTTGACCCGAGAACTCTCAAACCAAGAAAAGGTTACAGTATTATTGGACAATACGTTAGAATATGAACGTTCATGTTCCGGTGAAAGGCGGAAAGGCATTCCCGCTGTTATCTTTTAAGGAGAAATATCAGTGCCGGCTACAGCTTTTTCTAAATTCTTCTTTATTATGCTCTGCACCCTGCTTCTGCCTCTGCTGGCCGGCTGCAACGATAAACCCAATTCTCCCACGCCAAACAAGATCGTTTCCACAAAAAATCTCCGCATCGCCCTTATCCCGGAGATTGATATTTTCTCCCAAAAAAAACGTTACGACCCCCTGGTTGCTTATCTAGGCCAGAAACTGGGCGTCACCATCGAGTTGAAGATCCTTTCCCGCTACGGCAATATCATTGATAATTTCAAAACAGAAGAACTGGACGGCGCTTTTTTCGGCAGTTTCACCGGCGCCCTGGCCTTGAAAAAACTTGGGGTCACCCCCCTGGCCAGACCTGAGGGCACTGACGGCATTTCCACCTATTATGGCATGATCTTTGCCCAAAAAGACGCGCACATCAAAAATGCCGCCGACATGAAGGGCAGACGTTTTGCCTTTGTGGACAAGGCGACCACCGCCGGCTGGCTGCTGCCGCTGCATTTTTTCCAGGAGCTTGGCATTCAAGACTATCAGCACTGGTTTTCCGAAACCTATTTTACCGGTACCCATGATGATGCCATTTACGATGTCTTAAACAGGAAGGCGGATATCGGCGCTGCTAAAAATACGGTTTTTTACAGGTTGGCGGCCCAGGACAGCCGTATTCTTGATAATCTGGAGATACTCAGCACCTCGATGCCGGTGCCGGAAAACGGTCTGGTGGTGCGCTCCGGACTTGACGAAGATCTTGTTGCCGAGTTGAAAAAGACCCTCCTGGGCATGGATCAGGACCCGGAGGGGAAAAAGGTGCTTGCCCAGTTCGGGGCAGCCCGTTTCATAGAAACCACGGCCGCAGATTATCAGGTTGTGCTGGATTATGCCGAGCATATCGGCCTGGATCTGGCCACCTACCAGTATAACAATAATTGAGGCGGACCCATTGTCTGTGTACGCCAGCGAGATCAGCAAAATTTCTATAATCAAGGGGGCTCATCTGCATAATACTTACGCTCTTCTTCATCTGACTGACACAATGCTATGAAACGGAAAGCTTTTATCGGGCTTGTCATTCTCTCCCTCTGCTTTGTCCTCGGCGGGGTGTATATTACCGCTGGAATGAATCGGGTTGTCGGCAAACTTCAAGACATCATTCTCCTCCAGCAGATGCATTCCCAACGTAAGGCCCTGATTGAGAAGATCAAGGAAGTGCAGACCGATCTGCTGCTCAAAGATTCCCCCCACGCTGTCGATATCGACACCTTTGTCCAGCATGGAGAGGAGATGGCTGCCACCCTGAACGGCTGCTTCAGCTGTCATCATTTACCCGGTGCCACCCTTACCAAAAAAATCGGCAGTCTACAGACCAACCTGGAAACCTATCAGGGAAAATTGAGCAGGGTCTACACCCTCAGGGCCAATGCCGAGCGGCTTGCCACCGCCAAAAAAAGCGCCTACGAGGCTGGAGAAGAACTGCAGTTCACCATCGCCCGGATTTTCAGCAACGCCGACTTAAAAATTGCCGAGAGAACCACCCAGGCCCAGCAATTGATTTCCTCCACCAGGGGTCTTTTTATTGTATTGGTGACCATCGGCCCGCTCTTTGTCCTGCTGGTATCCAGCTATTTCTTCAGCCATTTCAGCAGCGGGGTCAAGATACTCACCAAAGCCTTCAGTAAAATTCAGGAAGGGGATCTCAAGTACCGTATTGATGAAAAAATGGACGATGAATTCCGTCTTCTGGCAGATGCCTTCAATAATATGGGAATGTCACTCAAGGAACAATGCCAGCGGGTTGAATCCATCCAGAAGCGCTACCGGATGTTGTTTGAAAGCGCCGGCGACTCCATTTTTATTCTGGAGGCGGAAGGCAAAGGTGCCGGCCGAATCATCTCGGCCAACAAGGCTGCCGCAGACACCCATGGCTATGCCGTTGAGGAACTGCACAACATGCATATCAGTGACCTTGACGATCCCGCCGCCGCTACCGAGATTCCGCACCGCATTCGTCGTATTCTGGCTGGCGAATGGCTCAATGAAGTGGTCAATCACCGGAAAAAGGATGGCACAGTCTTCCCCGTGGAGATCAGCGCCGGCCTGCTGGAATACGATGGCCATAAATACATTCTTGCCTTTGATCGCGATATATCTGAGCGGGTCAAGGCTGATGAGGCCTTGCAGCGGGCCAGACAGCTGGCCATGGTCGGCGAGATGGCGGCCGGCCTCGCCCACGAGATCAAAAACCCCCTGGCCGGCATCAAGGTCTCCATCGAGATTCTCGCTGAGGATCTTGTCCTGGCCCAGGAAGATAAAGAAGTTTTTCTGCGGGTCATCCAAGAGGTGAACCGCCTTGAAAATCTGGTGAAAAATCTGCTTAACTATGCGCGGCCGCCCAAACCGCGTTTTGAACCCGTTAATCTCAACGTGCTGCTGACAAATTCTGTGAAGAATGCGGAGATGATTGTAAAAAGCCCCCATTATTTTACCGACAGCAAAAAGGCGATCCGTTTTCTCACCGAGCTACCCCCAGCGCTGCCGCCTGTCCGCGCCGACGCCTCTCAGCTTCAACAGATATTCCTCAACCTGCTCTTAAACAGCATCGATGCCCTGGGTGAATCCGGCACCATTACTGTTCGCACCGGCCTGGACCACTCTGGTAACATGCAGATTATCATCAAGGATAACGGCAAGGGTTTTGACGATGAAGGGCTTCAGAAGGCGTTTCAACCGTTTCACACGACAAAATCAAAAGGTACCGGTCTAGGGCTGGCCATTACCAAACGGCTCGTTGATCAGCATCATGGCCGCATCGAACTGACAAGTACAAAGGGCGAGGGTTCGGTCTTCACGATCACCCTTCCGGTTAATCAAGATAATGAGGTTTCCGTATCATGAAGACTGGTGGCAGGATTTTCCTGGTGGACGATGATGAGCTGATTGTCACAATGACCGCCCGCTCGTTAAAAAAGAAAGGCTATGAAACCCAGGTGCAGACAAGCGCCAAGGATATCTTCAACAAGATCGTGGCCTGGCATCCGGACCTCATTCTCCTTGATATCCACTTGGACGAAAATACGAACGGCCTGGATATCCTGGCGGAGATCAAACGGGAGAAACTGGCGACCCCGGTGGTCATGCTCACCAGCGACGATTCGGCCGAATCGGCGATCAAGGCGATGAAACTAGGCGCGGTTGATTACCTGACCAAGCCCTTCAATATTGATGAGGTCCACATCGTTGTGGCCAATATCCTGGAGAACTCCCGACTCAAGGATGAGGTCGAGTATCTGCGCAAAACCGGGTTGTCCTGTGTCGAAACCCAGATTGTCGGCGAATCGCCGGCCATGAAGAGCATCCTGCAGAAGGTGGAGATGTTTGCCAAGGCCAAGACCGGCAGCCTGCTCATCACCGGCGAGTCAGGCACGGGCAAGGAGGTGCTGGCCCGTTATTTTCATACCATCTACCATGGCGAGATAAGCAACGACGCCGAGTATACCCCTTTTATTGCCATCAACTGTACAGCCCTTCCCGAAAACCTCATCGAAAGCGAGCTGTTCGGCCATACCAGGGGGGCCTTCACCGATGCTAAGACGGATAAGAAGGGAGTCTTTGAGCTGGCCGATGGCGGCACCCTGCTCCTGGATGAATTCGGCGACATGCGCCTTGACATGCAAAGCAAGTTCCTGCGGGTTCTGGAAACCAGAACGGTGCGCAGGCTGGGCGGCAAGATTGATCTCCACTTTAATGCCGCAATCATTGCCGCCACCAACACAGAGCTCAAAAAAGCGGTTGAGGTCGGCGAATTCCGCGAGGATCTTTTTTACCGCCTGAATACCTTTGCCGTCCACCTCCCCCCCCTACGCGACAGGATCGAAGACATTCCCTATCTGGCCCAGCATTTTCTCGATTTTTTTGCCCATCAATATTTCAAAAAAGACCTTAAAGGCTTTTCTCCGGAAGCGGCAAAGGCCCTCACCCAGGCCCGATGGCCGGGGAACATCCGCGAGCTGCGCAATGTCATTGAGCGCTGCGTTGTCCTGCAAAGCGGAGATCTCATCACCATGGAGCATCTGCCCGTTGAGCTGACCGGCACCACTCTGGTGGAAAGACGAAAAAACACCCAAATTATTTTACCTGAAAACGGCCTCTCCCTTGATGAGCTTGAGAAGGATCTGGTCCATCAGGCCATGGTCCGGGCAAATTACAACAAGACCAAGGCGGCCAAGCTGCTGAACATAACCTATGACACCCTCAGGTATCAGGTAAAAAAACACGACCTTGATCGCTGATGGTTTTCTACGCGGGAGCAACGCGGCCACAAGGCGTGGGCTTCAAGAGTTCCTCTTGGTCGACGGTCAAAGAGTTGGCGGTTTACAGTTTACGGTATACGGCCCATGGATATGTTTTTTTCAAGAAGAACATTTCCACCCGCAGCGAAGCAGCGCCCGTTAACCCTTCTTGTAATTTCTTTGATTTGATCCAGGGCGCCGCTGACGAGGCCCTGGATTTTCTTTAAAATTCAGGCGAAGCGCACTCCGGCCCGGCAGGTATTGTTCTCCTGCATGGTACTCCAAACCACGATGCCGGTTTTGTCGGCCCTGTTGGCCCGGAAGCTGACAATCTGCTTTACCTGCAGGGGGTACCTGGTCAACAGCCCGATACCGCTGTTGGAAATATCCACGGATCTGGCACTGGCGTATCGGCGCTGGGTCTCACCTTCGCCGAGAACGGTCATGGCGATCTTCATTCCCTGACTGTGGGGGCTGCGCTGCAACTTTCTGGTTTTCTTCACAAAGGCGTTATCCGTGAAACGGACACCGGTATGAAAATCCTCATCAGCCAAGGCCTGCTGGATCATGTCCTTGACCTCACTGAGATCAAAGGGCTTGGTCATGAAATGACAGGCCCCGTTTTCAGCAGCCTGTTTGATATTGGCACTCAATTCATCATCACCCATGTAACTTGCAGTCATAATGATCACCTTGGTTTTCGGGCAGATATGCCTGATGGCTTTCATCAGCTCCAGCCCGTTGTAATCTGGAAGATGAATATCAAGCAGGCAGAGATCATAGAGGCAGGCGCAGAGTTTGTCCATGGCAGCCCCGGCCGTGGCAGCCGTGGTCACCTCAATGGTTTGGCGGCGCAGAGCTTTCTGCAGACCGTATAAGATTAGCTGATCATCATCAATGATCAAAATTTTCTTTTTCACAGAATCACCAGGGGGCTTGGGTATGGGTCGTTATGAATCAGCAACGCATCACTACATCATGCTAAAATGGTGCAATTAATGCGCCAACTGTGGCACCTCAACCCTTGGTTTTTGCCTGTCAGTTTTCGAGTTTCAGTCCGGCTCAGGCCAGAGACTATTCGTGCCTGGCCATGGGAAGCGGTCATGCCACCATCAGGAGTTTTGTTTCCATCAGAAAACGGTAACAGAGCCTCGAGACGTACCTCCATTGCCTTTTCCAGCCTCCTTACTCTTTGGGCAAAAGACCAATGTCCACCTGGGCATATCCCCAAAAACAGGTATACCTTTCCATCTTTCAAGAATCTAACGCATAGACAACTTGCTGTAATTAAAGAAATAATTCAAGAACAACACATGGCATACTAATTGCTGCGGTAATAGATATGAAGAAAAACTTCTTGGCCAAAATCAGCTGTATCATCGTCGGACTCGGCGTAGCCCTTTTGTTGTGTGGCCCAGCCGTTGCCGGGGTGGCTGTGCATTACCGTTATGCCTTGGCCAATTTTTCTGGGCCCATTAAGACCTTTCAGGCACGGCTAGCTGTTTCCAGAAAGACCAATGAGGTGTTTGTCTTTGACTACGCCGATAAAAATATCCGCATTTTTAATGAACACGGCATGGAGATTTTTAGACTTGGCGAAGAAGAGGAGTTTTCCCGGGCCCGAGACCTCGCGGTCAGTGATGAGGGGGATGTGTTCATCCTTTTTGATCTCAGTGGCGCCGGCATCGTCAAATATAATTTCCGGGGGGATTTGCTCAGCAAGATCGAGGTCCAGAATTTACCCCCCGAATTCGTCGACCTCAGACCTTCGACAATTATCTTCCGCGACAACCGCCTCTATCTGGTTGACCCTGATGCCCTTACTATTCTGGTGCTTGATCAGGATGGCAGATATCAAACCACATATTCGGTCCTGGAACAGGTAAGGGATGCGGCGGCAATGTCGAAAAAAATGAATAAGCGCCAAAACACGCTGTTTGACATATCGGGCTTTAATGTCGACAGCCAAGGCAACATGTTCTTTACCATTGCCTCCATTGCCATGGCCTTCCGCTTACACCCCGATGGCGAGATCACTGCCTTTGGCAAGGCAGGGAGTTCCCCCGGCCAATTTGGCGTTATTGCCGGCATAGCCATTGATGACCAGGGATATGTCT
This sequence comes from Pseudomonadota bacterium, assembly GCA_018822545.1. Classification (GTDB taxonomy): domain Bacteria; phylum Desulfobacterota; class Desulfobulbia; order Desulfobulbales; family SURF-16; genus BM506. The sequence continues at coordinate 46,669 of JAHJKA010000066.1, read as the reverse complement.
ATCTGGCCGACAAATTACGCTGTGTGGTGATGCTCTACGATAAGGACTTGAACTTTATCGATGAATTTGGCTACCGTGGCCATGGTCCGTCCAATCTCATTGTGCCAAGCGACGTGGCAGTCTCAAACGGCAATATTTTTGTTTCCCAGGCTGCCAGCAGGGGTGTCAGCGTTTATCAGGCAAGGACGACCAACGACGACATATCCCCGGCTAAAGAATAACGTGGCCCCTTGGACAATACAACATTACTGATGACCATAGGAGTTGCCGGTGCCACGACATAAATTCATATCCATCCCCCATTTTGAAAATGTCAAAAATATCGGCCATAATGACACCTATTATCACCTGATCAAAAACTCTTCCCAAGAATTCAAAGATGAGATCCACGATATCTATTTCGGGAAGATTTTTCGTTACCAACATGAGGGTCGTGACAAAAGATACTGCAACCCCATGGGGGTTGAGGCAACAGATGCCCAAGTTGACAGTCTCTTTAAGATTCAGAATGAATTCGGCATAGAGATTTCCCTTACCATTAACAGCATTGAAACACCCCACGAACTTTTCTCTGACAAAACCATATTTGAAGAGTTTTCAGCGTTCATAAAATCATTTTATGATCGCGGTCTGCGGAGCTGTACCCTTGCGTCCCCTCATTTAATAAAATCAGGTCTCCTCCACAAAAGATTCCCGGAGATGCGCTGGAAAAACACGGTAAACCACCGCGTTGCTGATGCCCAGCAGGTTATGAATTATATTTTTTGCGGCTATGACACCATACTCCTTGATAGAAGTATCAGTAGAAATTTAAACGAACTCAAAAAAATCAGAAAAGCCGTTGATTACTATAATAAAAAATATAAGCCGGCCAAAAAAATCATCACCAGCTTGCTCATCCGGGAAGGCTGTCTCTACAGCTGTCCCTTCAAGAAAGAACACGATTCAATCGGCGAGCACATCAGCGGCCACTATTTTAATACCTTAAGTAAAATCACCTGTGACAATTGGCGATTCACCGACCCCTTTGGCAAATTGCCCAGAAATGCCATTGATCTTGTCGCGGCAGATTCAGCCACCTACAACGAATTTGCTAAATACAATGACATCTTTAAATATTCGGGTAGATTTTCTGTTTTCCCATTTCAGCCCGGCGACACCCAGCACAAAAAAGCCTGTTGGAACTTTGAACACCAAAAGAAATTCACCTTCGACTATGCCCCCTGCGCCCCTGATGAAACGGTCTATGCCAATAGTTTCAGCGAGGTTGTTCATGACAACATCATGCCTTTGCAATGGTGGGGTTTTGGCTGGGTTGACGCCGGCATCTTTAAAAATGACTATAAAAACACTAGAGAAGCCCTGCAAACCATGCCTAACTTCTGGAAAACAGATAAGGGCAAAAAGCTTGAGAAGCGCTTAAAAAATTGCAGATCTCAATGCTGGGATTGCCATGAATGCGAAAAGGCATTTGGCACCCCCCATTTTGATTCGGCATTACAGTTACACCCCCAAGGATAGATTTCTTTTTCATCCCTCCACAGTCTGCCCCTTTCCTCCACCCGCCCCTCCCCAACCGCACCAAGCAAATCGGCTCTCTTTAGTCTTGGCCATTATGCCTGAGCAAGTCTGGTGCATCGTATCTTTCTCCTTCATATCAAGGTCCTGAACCACACTTCCCAAAAAGGTAATTCTCCCCATTGCGATGCGTTGCCTTTTTCTTGACCACCTCTCCCTCTCAGGTGGTGAAAACCCCAAATCGAGCTAGGGCAAAACACCACACCCTGCATGACACACCAGGGCCAAAAACGGCCAACATACACATAACTTATTGATTTAATATGATTTTACACACTTCCACACTGAATGGCACGATAGCTGCAAATTAGATAAATCAGAAAGGAAACCTACCAGCAATTGAGGTTGACTGAGCAAAATCATACTTGTCCTGGTGGCCAGCAGAAGTTGGGGAAAATACTGGCGGGTTCTCGACAAAATTGGCTGCCCTTCCCCGCAGACCAAAAAAAAAGGAGAGCAAAGAGCGTCGCGGTGGAAACGCCGCAAATGAGTAAATGGAAGGAAAGAGTGCAAGGAAATCGCAAAAATAGAGCAGTCGAGCAGTCGACTGCGAACATCCTCCGAAAAGAGTAAACCCGCCGCGAGACGGGGGCACAAAGCCAACAGATCCCAAGAAGGATGGCTGGGCTACCGGAGATCAAGACAAATACTTGGAGGATGAAAATGAAGAAGACGTATAAAGTAGCATTGGTGGCAAGTGTGGGCATGCTCGGTGTAGGACTCGCCGGCAACGCGTTTGCCTTCCATGACGGTGGTGTTGCCCATTGTGATGGTTGTCATACCATGCATAACTCAAACAATGGCGCCATCAACGCCAACGGCGGCACTGTGGGGACCGGTATCACCAGCACCCTGACCAAGGGTAGCGATGCCTCATCCACCTGTTTAAACTGTCATCAGGGAACTGCCGGCGGTTATCATGTTAAGACCACCACCGGCCCTGTAGATGCAACCCACACCAACGCCGGTGGCGATTTCTACTGGCTGACCACCGATGTGCGCATCTCAACCCGTTCTACCAGCCTTGCTGCCGACCATGGTCATAACGTCGTTGCCGCCGACTTCGGTCTGGTGGAGGATACTGTCCTGACCGTAGCCCCCAGCGATGGCACCGTTGCCTACAGCGCCTCCAACCTGGGCTGTAACAGCTGCCATGATCCACACGGCAAGAAGGACAACAACATCAACCCGCTGCCCATTGGAGCCTCTGGTTCCTACGGCAATCCCATTACGGCTCCTGGCCAGGAAATCATGGGTAACTTCCGCCTCCTTGGTGGTGTAGGCTATGACGGTGGTCTTGGTGGCGGCCTGAGCTTCAGCGCCGGCGATCCCGTTGCCGTTGGTAAAAACGGCATTGATCACACCGACTACGGTTCAGGTATGTCTGAGTGGTGTGCCAACTGCCATAGCGGCTTCACTGCCGCTGACACCATTGCCACCCATCGCCATCCAGCCGGCGATAATGCCGATCTCGGCGCCGTCATTGCCGCCAACTACAACGCCTATATCACCACCGGCGACATGGGTGGTGACGCTCTTACCTCCTTTGACAATATGGTGGCCTTTGAGCGCGGTATTTTTGATGCCGAGAACGACGGTGTGCCAGATGGAGCGCTTTCCGTGACCACTACTGCTGGTCCAGATGCCGCATCCAATGTCATGTGTCTGACCTGCCATCGTGCCCACGCAACGTCCTCCCCGAATATGGGTCGGTGGAACCTGGGTATGACCCTGCTCGTTGAGGAGGAGGCCTTAGCCATCTCCGATGGCTTCACTAGTGTTCAGTTGAATAACGGTGTAGATATTTCGACTAAATACGGCGAGTACCAGCGTTCACTGTGTAACAAATGCCATGTTCAGGATTAATGGCACAACCGGTCTTGGTTGCTAAACCAACCTGACCCGTTGTAATAAAGCAGTAACGAAAGCGGGTCGGCAGCGCAGGTTACCGACCCGCTTTTTTTTGCCTGCTCGACATCGACAAATCCACCTGAATCTTGATGGCGTATGAGTTTGCTCCTGTACGCGGCAGGGCGTGAGTATGTGAGCGCGAACCCAATTCTTATCGAGCACGGGATGCATGCCTGCAGGGGACAAGGGAGCCTGCGACACTCCGAATGCCCTTGGGGTGCTCCTACCCATAAAGACGATCATCAGGCATGCCCATGGTGATCCCTATTTTACTGAGGTTCACAGTTACCCGGATTCACACAACTTCCCTCTCCCGGCGACATCGTTGTTCTGCAAATTGCAAGGGTGGTGAAAAGCCCAAGTCAGGGTGGGTAAAACACCATGTTGGCTCGCCGAGCAACGTACGCAACCGGCCACTACACCCCTCTTAACATGCTGATTGTATGTATTTTTTACAAAATATATATACAGGGCACGATTGTTGCTGATCTATCTTAGTAAGAGAAAAAAGGCCGCCGGCGCATGTCTTTGTTAGACAAGGGAAACGCTACCGGCACCGGAAGAAAAGAGAATGGGAGAAGGTTGCACCAGGCAACCTATGTCGCATCAGCGACAAGACGCATCCTCCGCAAAAAGTAAACCCATCGTAAGGTGGAGACACAAAGCCGACAGATCCTTGACAAGGATGGCTGGGCTACCGGAGCGCAAAGAGCATCTTGGAGGATGAAAATGCAAAAAACGTATAAGGTGGCATTGGTGGCAAGTGTCGGCATGCTTTGCATGGGCCTCGCTGGCAAGGCATTTGCCTTCCATGACGGTGGCGTGGCCCATTGTGATGGTTGCCATACCATGCATAACTCAAGTAATGGCGCCATCAATGCCAATGGCGGCACAGTGGGCACCGGTATCACCAGCACCCTGACCAAGGGCAGCGATGCCACCTCAACCTGCCTGAACTGCCATAACGGCAGTCCCGGCAGCTACCATGTCATGACCAGTAACGGCACCAACGTCAACTCCGGTGGTGATTTCTTCTGGCTCACCGTGGATGTGCCGAAGGGCCGCGGCACCAGCGTTGGCCCCAACCATGGTCACAACGTTATCGCTGCTGATTTCGGATTGGTGCAGGATCCTACCCTGACCAGTGGCCCGAGCAATGGCGTGGTAAGCTATAACGCTGATCTTCTGGGCTGTAACAGCTGCCATGATCCCCACGGCAAAAAAGATAACAACGCCAATCCGCTGCCCATTGAGGCTTCCGGTTCCTATGGCGCTGTCAATCCCCTGCCCGGTGTGGTTGTGTTGGGTAACTTCCGCCTCCTCGGTGGTGTCGGCTATGACGGCGGTCCTGGCGGCGGCCTGAGCTTTACTGCCGGTGACCCGGTTGCCGTGGCCGCAAATGGCGGCGACAGCAACGCCCTGCACACAGACTACGGTTCCGGCATGTCTGAGTGGTGCGCCAACTGCCACAGCGGCTTCACCGCTGAAGGCGCCGGCTCCCATCGTCATCCGGCCGGCAACAGTGCCGGGGCGGATATGTTTGCCTCGGTTTACAACACCTACAAAACAACCGGCAACTATACAGGCACTACAGCCACCGCCTTTGAACACTTGGTGCCCTTTGAGCGCAGCGTCTACGACACCAATAACGACGGCGAGGCAAACGCCCTGGGTACTGCGGCAAATCAGCTTGCTGCGGCCAACACCAACGGCATGAATAACAATTCAAAAGTCATGTGTCTGACCTGCCATCGTGCCCACGCCTCTGCCTTCGACAATATGGGGCGCTGGAACTTTGCCAACACCATGCTCATCGAAGAAGAGGCCAACGCCATTGCCGCCGGTTATACCTTGACCCAACTCTATGGTGGCGACGACATGACTCGTTTCGGCGAGTACCAGCGGTCACTGTGTAACAAGTGCCATAGGCAGGACTAACTTTGCCGCATACGGTATTGAGAAAAAAAGAAGGTACTATCCTGTGCTGAAAGAGTTGGCCGACTGCGTTATGCCGTCGGCCAACTGTTTTTTATATTCCTACCTGAAAATAAGGAGCCTGGTTTTCTTGATACAGAGGATTTTCTAGTATCATTCCCGTCAAATGAAATAGTAGTATCATTTAAGGTAGATGGCGATGCTAGAGGGAGGGATGATCCTGGAATGATTTGGGACCATCCCCGTGTTTTTTCTTTTTTTGATTAACGGGGGGCGCCCTGTACTGTGTTTACTGTATGCAAAAAAATGAAAAAACGTACGCTGATAGTGACATCCGCGCCTTTGCTTATGCTCTGTTGCCTCACCCAGGCCGGCGCCTTCCATGACGGCGGCGTCGGCAACTGTGACGGCTGTCACACCATCCATAATTCCGAGGGCGGTATGTCTGTTGCTGCATCTCCGGGCCACTGGCTGCTCAAGGGGATCGATCCTGGTTCCATCTGTCTTAATTGCCATGCCGGCCTCGGTTCCCAGAGTCAGCCCAATGTGGCAAGCGCCGATGGTTCGGCCTTGACCCCGGGCGGTGATTTTTACTGGCTTACCAAAACATTCTCCTGGCAGTCCGGCACCAGCGTCGGCTCCAGCCACGGTCATAACATTGTGGCCCTGGATTACGGTTTTTCCGCCGACGGCCTTCTTCTGCAGGCCCCGGGCGGCACCTACATGTCTGCAGACCTTACCTGCACCAGTTGCCACGATCCCCATGGCCGGGCACGCGGCGCAGGCGTAGGCGGCAACCTGCCGATTTCAGGCTCCGGCTCCTACGGCAGCAACCCATCTCCCCTCACCCGATTCGGCACCTACAGATTACTGGGGAGTATCGGCTATAATGGCGGCAGCCATGTCCAGGGCTATTTCTTCAACAACCCGGCGCCGGTGGCAAGCCAGAATGAAGCCGTGCCCTTCGGGGAATCAGATGCGTCCCATGTCGCCTATGGTTCCGGGATGAGCGAATGGTGTATCAACTGCCACACCGGCTTTGATACCGGCATGGGCGGCATGGGTGGCGGTGGCGGTGGGGGCGGCATGCATCACAAGGCCGGCAACAACGTGCATCTGACGCCGCAGAGAATCAGCAACTACAACGCCTACGTCCGCACCGGCGATCTGTCGGGATCCGCCACCACCTCCTATCTCCAGTTCGTCCCCTTTGAACAGGGCGTCACCGACGCCTCCCTGCTTGACCCCACCAGCACCCAGGGACCAAATTCCAGCTCCAACGTCATGTGCATTACCTGCCATCGCGCCCATGCCTCAGCCTTTCGGGCCATGGGCCGCTGGGACTTTGATACCACCCTGCTGGCTGATTCCCATCCGGCCGTAACCGACGCCGGAGTCAGCGGCAGCGACATCCTGTACAGCTATTATGACCGCAATATCAGCGCTGAATTCGGCTTGGGGCAGAAGCAGTTTTGTGAAAAATGTCATGGGACCACCGGCCCCTGAGCCTGGACAAAGTGTATGAATCTATTAAGCACAGGATATGGTGACATGAAGAGAACAATGGCACCGACAAACAAAGTAAGCCAAACAATATGGCTTCCGGCACTCTTGCTGCTCGTCTGGGCCATGGCCGCCTGCGCACCGCTGTCCGCTGTTGCCGTGAACCCGCCCTTGACCACGGAAGGGGAGGTTCTTCTCTTTTTGCAACCCATGGGAGAGAAAGCGGCACCGCTCAAATTCACCCTTACGGGGGTATCCGTACGGCGCGAGGATGGGGTTTTGATTCCCCTTGTCCCTTCAACCCAGGAACTCACAGGGGCCGAGCGCATCCATAGCCAATCGTCACTGGCCAGGGCCAGAGTTCCTGCCGGCATGTATCAGGGGCTTTCCCTCATTGTAAGCCAGGCCGAGATTATGACGGAAGAAGGTCCGGTTGCCTTACAGATCGAGCAAGAAGAAATCTTCCTGCCCATGGATATGGCGATCCCGGCGAAAAAGGCCCTTGCCCTTTTTCTTGACTTCCATGCCGACAAGTCCCTTGAATCCCATGTCCTGTTCAAACCAGTGTTTTCGGTAAAAACCTCTTCACAATTACCCCTGGCGCGTCTTGGCTATATCAGCATGCCACTCGCCAATAATCTCCTTATTTTCCACGACAACAGCATGCTCCTTACCGGGGTGATCGCCACCGGCATGCTGCCTAGGGGGATGGCCATAGACCGCAGGCGTGGCCGGCTCTATACTGCCCTGGGCGGTGATGCCATTGAGGTCATCGACATCTTTCAGCAGTCAACTATCGGCACCATTGCGCTGTGGCCAGGGGATGACCCCCAGGAAATCGCCCTCAGTGCCGATGGCGACTCCCTGGTCAGCGCCAATTACGGCTCAAACACGGTGAGCATCATGGACCCGATGGCCTTGATGGAACGCCGCCGAGTGGCCGTTGGCGTTGGCCCTACTGCCGTCACCTTTTCCCCGGCCGGCAACGTGGCATACAGCATGGACAGTCTGGCCAATACTCTCTCGGTGATTGATACGAGAAAAATGGCGCTGGCAGCCACCATCCACCTGGAAGAAAGCCCTCTTAAAGGCGCCCTGAACCGGACCGGCAGCGAACTCTACGTTATTACAGAAAATTCCCCCAATCTTCTGGTGCTCGACCTGGCCGGCAGCAGCGCAGTGCAAAAGATATTTATCGGCATGGGAGCACGTTCCATTCTGGCCGATACCCGCAGCAGCCTGGTCTATGTCGGCAGAAGAGACGGTGAAATCATTGTGGTGGATCCAACCATCCATACCTACATTGATTCGATCCCCATAGGTGGAGCAACCGAGTCCATGGCCATCAGTGACGAGGGGAATTTTCTTTTCGCCCTGGTGCCGCAGCAGCATACCCTTAAAAAAGTGAATCTAGTCAGTAAAGAGGTCATGGGTACGATCAAACTGGAGGGAGAAGGGTCTGGCATTTCATTAGTTGGAGCCAGATAAGATGCGCAGGCTTTTGCTTTGGATATGGGGATGCTTGCTTTTATGCCTTCCCATGGTTGGCTGGCTGCCTCATGCAGCCCAGGCGGAGATCAACCTACGCGCCCAACTCACCGAGGAGATGACAAGTTCAGAACTGACAGACAAGGAAAGCGGAATCGTGACATCGACGGATAACAACAGATTCGATCAATTATATAATATTGACCTGGCAAGGCAATTGTACCCCCATCTGTCTTTCCGCAGTGGTTTGACCGCCCAATTAAACGATGGCCGCACGACCTCAGAAGGGGATACCACCAAGAGCAGTACCGAAATGCTGCATCCTTTTATCGACGTCAACCTTGCCACCCCGATCTTTACCACCGGCCTCGGCTACGAGAAAACCCAGCTCACCCAGACCGGCACGGCCCGCTCCACCACCGTGGACTCCCAGGACCAGCTCCACGGCCTTTTTCTCTGGGAACCGGTGGATCTGCCCAGGGTCAATCTCAACTACACCTCAAGCCACCGTTATAATGATGCCGACACTACGGATCAGCAGCAGGATGATCTCGCCCTCAACCTCCGTTATGACTGGCATGATATCTATACAAATTATTCCTACATCAACGGCAAATCAGAGAACCTGATCACCGGCCTGCAGGGCCAGCGCGATTCCCATGACGGCCGCATCAACCTCAGCCGCCAACTGACCAAGGATCTCAATATGAACTGCAGCTACCGGGCCAATTATAGCACGGAAACATGGTTTGGTGCGGGCACGCCCTATCTGACACCGCTCTTTGTCGGAGGGGCAACTGGTTTTTATTTACTCGACGATTTCTCCATCAGCATTTGGGATAATCGCACTGACGGCGCTTTTCTTGTCGATGGTGTCAAAAGCGGCAGCAGCCCCATCAATCTTGGCACCAATGGCGATGAGGCAAAAGATGTCAACTTTGGCCTCGACTTTGTTGTTCCTGCCGAGATCAGCGCCGTCCGGGTCTGGGTAGACCGCGATGCCAGCGACGTGGAAAACTTCTTAACACCGAGACTTTACATCCTTGAGGACAACGGAAATTGGCAACAACAATCAAATGCCCAGTACGTCAAAGACATTGATGATTATTATTTCGAATTCACCCTCCCCTCTTCGAAATCTACTCGCTATATAAGGGTGGAAACAACGCCGCTCAGCAATGCCGCTGATCCGTCGAATAAATTCCGCGATTTATATGTCACCGAGATCGAGACATTCACTCTGAAACAGGGGGATCTCACCCGCAGCAGCCTCGATAACAACCTTAACCTTGGCCTGACCTGGCGGCTGGACCCCAAGACCACCACGGGCTACAGTATCTTTTACCGCTCCCAGAAAACAGAGGGAGACAATACCGACATGCAGCGCACCACGGCTCTGTCGCAGACTGTCAATCTGAACCGGACTCTCAATACGATATTCAACGCCAGTGTCCGGGCCAGCCGCGACGATCGCCAAACATCAAGCCAGGAGAGTCTTGACTATACCTACGGCGCGGCCCTTACCGCCACCTGGCTCGACACCTTCCGGCAGGCCTTATCCTATAGTGGTGCCACCTCGGAGACCATACGTACTGTCAACACCAACACCGAGAGCACGGAGACCAACAAGACAAATTCGTTGCTGTTGCGCAACGTGGCCCAACTCTATGAAGGCTGGAGCGCCAATGTTGATCTGGGGTATAGCTGGATCATCCCCTGGGACGAGGGGAAACGGACCTCGAAAACGTTCCGGATCGGTTCAAGTATCATTCCAAATCCGAAACTCACGGTGAATACCACCTATACCTATTCGGTCAGCGACTCCGATCAGCCCACCACCAACGACGAGCGCATCGAACTGTCGGTGGCCCTCAGCCCGACCACTGCCATATCGTTATTCAGCCGCTACACGGTTATTGACCAGAGCAATGCCGACAAGAAGGTGTATCAGGAATACTCCATTGACTGGTCGCCTTTCCCGGACGGCACCGTCCAACTTTTTCTGGGGTATCACGAAAGCCTGACTAACGAGGGTGACGATACCAAGTCATCCCAGGCAGGTTTCGACTGGCGGGTAAACAACCGCACCTCTGTGCGGACTTCGTTCAACATGGTGAAGGCGGAATCCCTGACTACGATCACCGAAAGCCAGGTGTTTTCCGTGAATTTGCGGATTTCCCTGTAAGAGAGAAAAGGATCAATTATGAAACCACATCATCTGAGAACCGGGCTTTTATGTTTACTGCTTTGTTTGTTGCCGGCCTGTAGCATGTTCAACGGCAATGGCCAGATCTATACGGATGCCACCATGGACTTTGGCAGTATTGCCACCGTGGCTGTGCTGCCCTTTGCCAATCTGGCCAGTGAGGAACAAGGCGCCGGCAGGGTGCGGGACACCTTTACCGGCGCCCTCCTGGCCACCGAGGCCTTCTATGTCCTGCCCCACGGCGAAACGGCGCGGATTCTGTCCAGGGCCGGCATCCGTGACGCAACCGCCCCGTCCAGCGAAGAGGTGAAGAAACTAAGCGGCCCCAACGGTATCGATGCGATCATCACCGGCGTCGTGCGCGAGTATGGCTCGGTGCGATCAGGCAACACCGGGGCCAACGTTCTCTCCTTAAGTCTGCAGATGATCGAAACCCAGACCGGCCGGGTGGTTTGGTCTGCCGCCACCACCAAGGGCGGGATCAGTGTCTGGGATCGTCTTTTTGGCGGCGGCGGTGAGCCGATGAACAATGTAACGGAGGCAGCGGTTTATGACCTTATCGACCAGCTCTTTCAATAATACCTGGTCCGGCACAGTCCACGAGCAGCATGGGCTGATTTTGGTGGCCAATGTTACAGCATTACCAAGGCGCGGCTTGAGGCCATGCCACAGCAATAATTTTGGTTGAAGAATGACTCTCCTTTGGCAACAGCGCATTATGATTTTGGCAGCTCTGCTTGTGCTGGCCGGTTGTATACCGCGTATTGGCACATGGTCGCAGAGCGCCGACGGCCTGCCTGTGCTCAAGCCGGCGCTGCCTTCACCGCAGACGGCAGGGACTTCTATACCCTGGCGCGTTTCCGTGCCAGGGGCAACGGCCGACCAGGTGTATGAATTCATCGTTGCAGATGGCGAGAATGAGGTTGTCATGTACAAGAGCAAAGGGGCCGAATGGCAATGGCAGCCCCAAAAAGCAGGCACCTACCGGGTAAAGGCAATGAGTACCGATGCCCTTGGTAACACTGCCCAGAGCAGCTGGTCTGCGCCCTATGAAGTGGTGCCGCAATTGCACATAGAAGCTCTCCGGGCAGACACGTCGGCGCCCCAGGTTGCCGGGATGACGATGGTTGGTTGGCTGGCCACAGCAAGGGGCGGCGTTGGTGATCTCAACTATACGTTCATCCTGTCAGATGGCAGCGCAGAAAACGTCACCCAGCGCGGCAGCTCCTCCCTTTGGCGATGGCAGCCCACAAAGGCCGGAATGTACCGGGTCATGGTGGTTGTCAAGGACAGCCGGGGCAACAGCGTCCAGAGCAGCTGGTCTGCACCCTTTGAAGTAGCCGCAGAATTGCAGGTGGAAACTCTCCAGGTAGATAAGCCGTCACCCCAGGCCGCCAGGATGACCACTATCAATTGGCAGGCTCTGGCCAGCGGCGGCGTTGGCGAGCTTTCCTACGAATTTATCCTCTCGCACGGCTCAGCTGAAAACGTCACCCAGAGCGGCCCCTCCTCTGCTTGGCAATGGGTGCCTCACCAGGAAGGAAGCTACCGAACCAAGGTGGTGGTGAAAGACAGCCTGGGCAACAGCGTCCAGAGCGACTGGTCCAAGCCCTATGAAGTCGTGCCGGAGCTCCAGACGGAAGCCCTCCGGCTGGATAAACCGGCGCCCCAGGCCGCCGGCATGACGGCTATCAACTGGCAGGCTATCGCCCATGGTGGTGTGGGCACACTGAACTATGAATTTGTACTGTCGGACGGCAGAGCAGAGAGCGTCGCCCAAAGCGGCCCCTCTCCCCTCTGGCAATGGCAGCCAAAAAAGGCCGGCATATACCGGGTCAAGGCCATTATTGCCGACGCCCTCGGCAATAACAAGCAAAGTGGCTGGTCTGATCCCTATGAAGTGGTGCCGGAGTTGTTGGTTGTCTCTCTCCAGGCCGACAAGCCGGCGCCCCAGGCAGCCATGATGGCGGAAATCAACTGGCAGGCCACAGCAGGCGGCGGTCTGGGGGAACTCAGCTATGATTTTTTCCTTTCCGATGGCTCAGCAGAGAGTGTTGTCCAGAGCGGCCCCTCCCCGGCTTGGCAATGGCAACCAAAGCAAGCCGGCACCTATCGGATCAAGACCATTGTCACCGATAGCCTCGGCAACACCAGGCAAAGTAGCTCTGAGCCCTATGAAGTAGCGCCGGAGCTGCAGATGCAGACTTTAAAGGTCGACAAACCAGCCCCCCAGGCCGCCAATATGACGACAATCGGCTGGCAGGCAACAGCAAGCGGCGGCGCCGGCAAACTCACCTATGAGTTCACCTTCATGGACGACGAAATTAAGACTATTGTTCGTAACAGCACCTCTTCCTTGTGCCGCTGGCAGCCCCACAAGCCAGGGAAATATCGTGCCAAAGTGGTGGTGCAGGACATCCGCGGCAACACCGTACAAAGCGACTGGTCCGAACCCTATGAAGTGGTGCCGGAGTTACTGGTGACGTCCCTCATCGTTGATAAACCGGCACCCCAGGCTGCCATGATGGCGGAGATCAACTGGCAGACCACGGCAAGCGGCGGCGTCGGCAAACACACCTATGAGTTTGTGGTGACAGACGGCGAAGAGGAGATCGTTGCCCGGCGGAAAGACATGCACCCGTCATGGCAATGGCAGCCGAAAAAATCAGGCCTATACCGAATAAAGGCGGTTGTCTCGGATTCCCTTGGTAACACAGCCATGAGCGAGTGGTCGGCGCCCTATGCAGTGGCGCCTGAATTAAAAATGGAAGCCCTCCAAGCCGACAAACAAGCCCCCCAGGCCGCAAGAATGGCTACTGTCAACTGGCAGGCCATTGCAAGCGGCGGTGCCGGTGCACTCGCCTATACCTTCACCCTGTCAGACGGCCAAGAGGAAACCGCTGTCCAGAGCAGCACATCCGCCCTCTGGCAATGGCTGCCGCAAAATGAGGGCACCTACCGCATTAAGGTGGTTGCCCAGGATATCCGAGGCAACAGTGTTCAAAGCGATTGGTCGGCGCCCTATGAAGTGGTTCCGGAGCTTGTGGTGGAAATTCTGCGACCGGACAAACCCTCACCCCAGGCCGCCAGAATGACGGAGGTCAACTGGCAGTCCACGGCAAGTGGTGGTGTGGGTGATCTCACCTATGTCTTCATTGTGTCTGACGGCAAACAGGAGATTGCTGCCCAGAACGGTACCAAACAAGATTGGCGCTGGCGGCCCGAGGCTGCCGGCTTCTACCTCATCAAAACCATGGTTACTGACGCCCTGGGCAACCAGGCGGCCAGCCACTGGTCGGACCCCTTTGAAGTGCTGCCGGAGTTAGAGGTGGAAGGTCTCCGAGCGGCCAAGCCGCCCCCCCAAAAAGCCGGCATTGGCCCAATCGCTTGGCACGCTGTGGTGAAGGGCGGAGTGCCACCCCTGGCCTATGAATTTTCCAGTCGCTATAATGGCAAGGAATTAATCGAACAACAAGGAGAATCACCTTTCTGGCAATGGCTGCCGCTGGAGAAAGGGCAGTATCTGATCTCTGTAAAAGTGACTGATGCTATGGGCAATATCGTCAAGGATGGGCAATCGGTCGCTTATGAAATTCTTGCGCCGCTGGGGCCTGAATCCCTCATCGCTGTCTTGCCTTTGCAAAATTTAAGCGGGGCAAAGGCGCCGCTGAAAAAGATCCAGGAACATCTGGAGAGCATGGTGCGTCAGAAAGGAATGCGTCTGGTTGATGAACAGCTGCTGGGGGATTTTATCAAACGCCATCGCCTCCGCTATACAGCGGGAATTGACAGTAGACTCACCCTGGCCCTACAGCAAGAAACAGGTGCCGACGCAGTGCTGTTCAGCACTCTGGAGTTGTACTCCGAGCGTGGTGTTCCCAAGATATCCCTGACCGCCTGGCTGGACATGTGCAGCGCCCAGCCGCGCATCATCTGGATGAACAGCAAGAGCCTGAGCGGGGATGAGACACCGGGCCTGCTTGATCTCGGCATGATCAGGAACCCCGACCAGCTGCTTGATAAGGTGCTGACCGATTTGTTCAAATCATGGGAGCCGCTTTTGCTGCCGTCGCCCTCTCGGCAACTGCCAAGGCAAGTAGACGGGGCCGGCAAATTCCGGCCTCAGGAGTATTTCCGCTCGGAATCCTTTTCTCCGAGGCGGCGCTATACCGTGGCGATTATGCCTTTCTACAACCTCAGTGAGCGCAAATACGCCGGAGAGCTGATGGAGCTTCATTTCGTAAGGCAGTTGCGGAAGGTCGCCAACCTCACCGTCATTGAGCCTGGAGAGTTGCGGCAGTTTCTCTTGCGCTACCGCATCATTATGGAAGACGGCCTCTACCTGGCCCATGCCGAGGTGCTCTTTGCCAAACTGGGCGTTGACCTCCTGGTTACCGGCAAAATTTTTGACTACGAGGATTATGGCGGCATGATCGGCAGGCCCATTGTCGATTTCTCCGTGGAGGTCTTCAGCCGCCAGGGCAACCAAACCGTCTGGACGTCAAAAAGCTATACCGATGGTGCAAACGGCGTCTTTTTTTTCGATTTAGGCAAGGTATACACAGCGCATAATCTGGCAGGCCAGATGGTCGGAACCATCGCCGGAATGCTTGAACAATAATCCATAAAACGGTTGTGTTATTGGTCTCCCCTGCACGATGATGACCACTCAACCTCTGAACAAGGACAGAAGGAGTCTTATGAAAAGGAAACACTGGAAAACAGGATTTATGTTGGCGTTTCTCGCACTCTGGTCGATATCGGCAACCGCAGCAGCAATGGCAGAAACCGCTCCGGCAGACACCCCTTTGAGCAGCACATCAATTCAGGTTAAAACCCCTGAGGGAATCGTTTCCGTGCAGCTGCCGCTCATCTCCCTTGAGCACGGAGAGTTAGTGGTTGCCGAGGTTAACGGAGACCCGATCCCCCTGGCTGAATTAAACGTTGAGCTTCTGGGCCTGCAGGCCGGCGAACAACAACACAGCAAACACGGGAATATCCACGAAATCCTCAAGCGAATTGTCAGTCTCAGATTGCTGGAACAGGAGGCCCGGAACATCGGTTTTGACGAGACGCCTGATTTTGAGAAGGAAGTGGGAGCCTTCAAGTCCCAGTGGTTGCGAACTCTGCTCCAGAGTCGTCAGGTCAAGGATATTCGTCCCGACGAAGAGGAGGTCGCCAAGCTCTATAAGGAGATGAGTACCTTTGTAAAACTTGAATCCGTGGTGTTTGCCAAGAAAAAGGATGCCAAACAGGCCGTTAAAGAAATTAAGAAGGGCGCCTCCTACCAGGATGTTGTCAAAAAGGCCCTGCAGGACAAGACTGCAGAGGGCAGTCTTCTCGGCGCCAGATCCTATAGTTTCG
Source organism: Pseudomonadota bacterium (assembly GCA_018822545.1). GTDB lineage: Bacteria > Desulfobacterota > Desulfobulbia > Desulfobulbales > SURF-16 > BM506. The sequence continues at coordinate 30,684 of JAHJKA010000066.1, read as the reverse complement.
ATCAACTGATGCCTGAGGTGGTGAACTTTGCCCAAAAGGCAAAGGCTGGAGAGCTGAGCCCGATCATCCCTGCCGCAGACAAATTCGCCCTGGTCAAGATGGAAGAAGCGGCTAAAACTGTTGAGTCCCTTGAACTAATGGAACAGGCCCGACAAAAAATCTTGGCCAAAAAGAATCTTGAAGTGATCCGCGCCTATTTCGACGAGTTGAAAAAGAAATATGCCGTCATCAACCAGGAGCTTATCGACAGCCTCGACTATGGTGCTGATGAGCCGGGCCTCGATGCCTTACTCAAAGACAAACGGATCGTCATCGAGATCAAGGATGAGGCGCCGATTACCGTGGCTGATTTCAGCAAAGAGATGGAAAGTAAACTCTATCACGGTGCCAATTCAAAAGAAAACCTGACTCGTCTCAATTCCATGAAGGGCATGATGGAGGATAATATTCTCTACAAAAAATTATTCATGAAAGAGGCCATGGCCCTGGAGCTCGACAAGACGGAACAGTTTGAGAAAGGGGTGGCGGAGTTCGAACGCAAGACCCTGTTCAATACCTTCGTCAACAAGGTGATCGTCCCTGAGGCCAAGGTTAAAGAGGAAACGGCGCGCGCCTATTATGCCGAGCACTTAAGTGAATATTCCTCCCCTAAAATGCTGCGCCTCAAATCATTGGTTTTTGATAACGCCACGTCGGCCAAAGACGCCCTTGACCTCTTGCAACAGAATACGGAGTTCAAATGGTTGAGCGCCAACGCCGAGCACCAGGTCAAAAAAGATACCGAGGGGCTGTTGCAGTTTGACAGTAATATCTTGTCTTTATCGGGGCTCTCCCCGGAGATTCAGGAGGTGATCGGTGATGCCAAGGATGGCGACTACCGGTTATACCAAGACCAGAGTGCCGGCCATTTCTATGTCCTGCTCACTGAAAAGGTGTATCCGGCCACACCAACAGCCTACAGCGAGGTGCGCGAGGCAATCGCCAAAGACCTTTTCAAGAAAAGAATCCCGGAGTTGGTGGAAGAATGGGCCACGAAATTGCGGGACGTTTATGAGGTTAAGCTATTTCTTGTTGATGCATCTGAATAACAGAAGAGGGATGGAATACATATGCGAATGAGCGACATGAACAGAAAGACGATCGTGGCCGGCATGGCTTTTCTGTTGTGCGGGATGATTCTCCTCAATTTTCCGGGAGTCTCACCGGCAGCAAAAAGACAATTTGCCAAAAAGGACTGCCTCTCCTGCCATAAGGATTTTGCTGAAAAGTATTTTTCCTTGGCATCGGTGCACACCGTGGTAAAGGAACTCAAATGTGAGGAGTGTCATCTCCGGCACGGCATTGTTCCTAAACTCCTTTTAAAACAGGAGGGCAACGATCTTTGCCTCACCTGCCACAGCAAGGAATCTCTTGGCCTCGACCTGAAGGTGCAGCATACCGCGCTCAGACGGGGAAAATGTGTTTCCTGCCATAATCCCCATGCCTCTGCAGCCCCGAATCTTTTGAAGGCGAAGGGGGCCGAAGGATGCTACTCCTGCCATGACCGCAAGAAATTTGAAAAGAAGAATGTCCATGCCGTGGTCAAGGAGGAAGGCTGTGCTGTCTGTCATAATGCCCATAGTTCAACGGAAAAAAATCTGCTGACCATGTCGCCCGCCAAACTCTGCCTTTCCTGCCATGACAGTAAAGCCTCCTCGTTTACCAAAACACATGGCGGTTATCAGGTCGATGCTGAATCCTGCCTGGGTTGCCACAACCCCCATGCGGCAGATCAAGCCAAACTGCTCAAGGCCAGCGCCCATAACCCCATGGCCGGAGGGGAATGCAACTCCTGCCATAATCCGCCCAATTCGGAAAAACCCTTTGGCCTCAACGCCCCGGCCGGGGAGATTTGCCTCACCTGCCATGATCGGGACACCCTGAAAAATGACGGGACCATGGAACACGAACCTTTTGCTGGCGGCGAATGCACCGCCTGTCATACGCCCCACGATTCGGAAAATCCTAAGCTCCTTACCCAACCATTAACCAAATTATGTATAGAATGTCATGACGCTCTGGCCACCAAGGTCACCTTCCCCCATGCCCCGGTGACAAGTGAGCAGTCCTGTGTCTCCTGTCATTCCCCCCATGCCGCGAAGGAGCAGAAACTGCTGAAAAACAAAGGCAGCGCCCTTTGTTTCAGCTGCCATACCGCCACCCAGAATGCCGGCGGCAAGGCCAGCGTCAAGCATTCGCCTTACGAGGATGGTGATTGTTCCGTCTGCCATAATCCCCATGGCGCCAATTACGATAAAATCTTGAAGGATCGGATGGATACGGTCTGCTATACATGCCACGTGCAGGAAGCCACCGATTTCAATCAGGCCAACACCCATCGGCCGGTACGCAACGGCCAGTGCAGTGCCTGCCATGTCCCCCATGGCAGCGCGGTTCCAAAGATCCTCAATGAGGCCGGCGCCGAGTTGTGCCGGAAATGCCATACCGAGCTGATGAAAACGGAACCGAGCGACACCCTCCACCCACCCTTTAGTGAAGGTGACTGCCAGGTCTGTCATAATCCCCACAGCAGTGCCATCCCCGGCATGCTGGTTGATAATCAGGCAACTCTCTGTTTCTCCTGCCATGATGGCTTGGAGAGCGACCTGAAAAAGGCGGCCAGTACCCATCCGCCGGTAACCGATGGCCAATGCACCAAGTGCCATAACCCTCACAAGGCCAAACTGAAGAACCTGTTGCTCGCTGCCAGTCCGGACCTCTGTCTTTCCTGTCACAAACCGATTAAGGAACGGATGGATACGGAGCGGGTCCACTCCCCTGCAGGGAGAGACTGCTTACGTTGCCATAGCAGTCATATGGCGGCGCGCGGCGCCTTGCTGGATAAACCGATCAACGAGATCTGCGGGGAGTGCCATAACCTGAGCGATGACGCCTTCAAAGGTGCGCATAATAATATCGAGGCAAAGGCCATTGATTGCCGCACCTGCCATGAACCCCATGCCTCAAAGGATCCGCAATTCTTCAAACCCGTGCTGCACCCACCCTTTGCCGAGCGGTCCTGCGAGCCCTGCCATAGCGCCGAGCCGAGCACCGGCAAGGGCAAGGATGCTGTCTTACATTTGAACCCGGGCGCCCGCGGCAAGCTGTGCTTTGAGTGCCATACAAACCTTGAGGGTATCTTGAAAAAGGCTTCGGTCCATACACCCCTTGCTAAGGGTGAATGTACCGGCTGCCATAATCCCCACGCGGCGAAATACCCCCGCCTCTTTGATCGGGACAAGGAGAACATCTGTTACAAATGTCACGACACACTTGTTCCCAAGAACGCCAAAAGCACCCATCAGGTGGTGGCCGAAGGCAAATGCATCCAGTGCCACGACCCCCATTCCGCAGATAACAAGAACAACCTGCTGAAGGCCGGCAAGACCCTCTGTTTCGAGTGTCATAAGGAACTTGGTGAGAAGATAAAGGCAAATAAGTTCAATCATTCTCCAGTGCAGAATGATTGCCTTGCCTGTCATGACGCGCACGCTTCCGCGGGAAATGACAAGCTGCTGAAGAAAAAAGCGCCTGCCCTCTGTCTCCGTTGTCATGACGCCCAGAAGCCGGCCTTCAAGAAGCAGCATTTGGAGTATCCGGTGGAGAAATCAAACTGTGTTTCCTGTCATAACCCGCACGGCTCCAGCACGGCAGCGATCCTGTGGGACAATGTCCATCCGCCGGTCCACAACAAGATGTGCAGCCAGTGCCATGAAAAACCAAGCAGTGCCACACCCTTTGCCCTCAAGAAGAAGGGCTACGAGCTCTGCCAAGGCTGCCATTACGAGATGATCAATAAAACATTTTTAAAAGATCGGCTCCATTGGCCGATGCTGGACGAAAACGGCTGCGTAAACTGCCATTCGCCCCATGCCGCTCCGGAGAAGGGACTTCTCAAGGCGCCCATGAAGGAGGTCTGTGGCAGCTGCCATGCCGACACCATCGCCCGACAGGATAAATCCCCCACCAAACACGTACCGGTCAAGGATGGCAACTGCATGGCCTGTCATGAGGCCCACGGCAGCAATGCGGTCTTCCTGTTCAAGGATGCGGCGGTGGTCAATGTCTGCGGCACCTGCCATGACTGGCAGGCCCATTCCACCCACCCCATCGGCGATCAGATCATCGACCCGCGTAACCCCAATCTGACGCTGGATTGTCTCAGCTGTCATAGATCGCACGGCACCGAGCATGATCATATGCTCTATTCCCCGACCACCAGCGAGCAATGCGTCCGCTGCCATGCCCAATTCAAGAGGTGAGACCATGAAACTACTTGCTAACATATTTACCGTACTGACGGTTGTCCTGGTGGCGGTTGTCCCGGCCCAGGCCAAAGGAGTCAAATTAAAGTTCGAGGCTGCCATCTATAGCGATGATAAAGGCGGAAAACTGTACCTGCCCGAAGGGGCGGACTGCAGTGCAAAGCACCTGGTGGTTGCCGATTCCGGCAATCATCGGCTGGTGAGCTATGCCATTAATGATAAGGCCATCAGTTTCAAAGCGGAGATTCCTCTTCCCAAGGCCTATCCGCTCATGGTCCACCTTGATTCCGGCGGGGATATTTTTGTCCTGGACGGCAAAGAGCGGCGCATTATGCACCTGGGACCGGGCGGCGAAGCAAAGGGCTATCTCGATCCTACCGGCCTGCCGGCCCCTGACAAAATGGTGCCGAAAAGTTTTGTCATCGCCAAAGAGGACACTTTCTACATATTGGACATTTTTTCTTCCCGGGTCCTGAAGATAGGCAAAGACGGCAAGTATCTCCGCCGGATTTCCTTTCCTGAAAATACCGGCTCTATCACCGATCTTTCCTTGACGCCCCAAGGTGACGTACTGATTCTCGATGCCGTTGCCGGGGCGGTGTATAAGGCAGGGCCTGAGGCCACCACCTTTACGCTGTTGGCGGAACACATGAAGGAATATTCAAATTTTCCGGACCGCTTGACCACGGATGCCCAAGGAACAATCTATGTGGTGGACCAATATGGCAACGGGATCATCATGCTCGGACCAGACGGTTCCTTCCTTGGCCGCCACTCAGGCATGGGGTGGCAAGAAAGCCTGCTGCGCTATCCCAGTTCGGTCTGCAGTGACCAGGGTGGCGAACTCTTCGTGGTGGACAGGAATAATAACCGGATCCAGGTTTTCTCCTCTCTGGAGAACTGATGCCCTGGAATGCCACCTTGATACAGCGCCGGAACCCGCTCATTTTACATGGGCAGAAATATTGCCCATGGATTTCTGGGGGCAGCGGACCGGCGCCTGTTCCTGACCTTGAACTTTGCGGAGTCCTTCGGAATCGACGCTTCCCACCAAACGGCTTGCTGCGCCCCGACAAGGTAACTCATGGCTAAGAACTCAGGACAAATCATCGGCCGTGCTGTCTTGCTTGTCAGCGTTTTTATTCTGCTGGGGGTTGGTCTTTCGGCCACATCATCACCGAACGAAGAGGTATTAAACGACACATGCATCCGCTGTCATGTGGCTGTCTACAATAAGGGGATGAACAGCCTGTATAAACACCGGCCATGTTTTGAGCGCCAGTGCATCGTCTGTCACCTGGTGCCGGGATCTGGTGTGACCACCCCGAACCAGGGCGCCGCGGCCCCCACCCTTACCGGACTGCCGGTGGCCGTGCAGGGCAACCAGTGGCGAAAGACGATGTTTTTTGCCAGCGCAGGGCTGCAGATAAAGCATGAAGTCACCTTAGTGGGCCTGGAGGAGTCAGAGTCGTTTCGTTTCCGAATTGTCCTTAGTGACAGCCCGAAACCAGGGGCCGGGCAGCAACGGGCGAGCCGGTGGTTTGGTCTTATCCCTGCCGAGGTCAAGGAATCTTCAGCTCTGCCCGAACATACTCTTGAAATCAGCCGCCCTGCCGCCAATTTTATTTTAGTTCCGAACATCCGGCGGTTAGGAAAAGCAGTGGTGATCCGTTGGCAGTCTTTTTCCGAGAGTTTTGGTTGGGTTGAGCTGCAGGCTTTGGCAGGTATCAGTCCACAGCAGACAGTTACCACCTCGGCGCAGGAGCAGACTGCCGGGCCAGGTCAAGAACCGCATCCATTGCTGGTGACTACGGAGTTTGCCACCATTGACCTGTGCTATAGCTGCCACCCAGAGAGCGGTTTGGGCTCTTCCCATCCGGTGCGGATCTACACCAAGGGCAAGGAAACGCTCATCCCTGCCACCCTGCCCACCGCTAAAGACGGCATGCTCACCTGTGTCACCTGCCATGATCCCCATGGCGGCGAAAACAAGGCCCTGGTCCGCGAGCTTATTGTCACCAAACTTTGCGTTGCCTGCCACTATACCTTTAAGCAGACCTCTAGACATACAATGTTTTAGCATCGTGAATCGATCAGAATTGTTGTGGGATGTGTGCCCAAGGGCAGGATGGGGAAAGGTGAAAATGAGCATAACAAGGAGAAATTGATCGATGAGTCAGGAACGAACCTACAAGAGAAAGATATTAAATCTGTCGGTGAACCGGGCCATGCAACTACGCATGATCGGTAAAATGAGCAGTATTATTCTCGTCAGCCTGCTGATCAGCAGTGGAGTGTATTACTATTATGCCAACCAGGAAATCACCGCATCGTTCCAGATGTTTCATATCAAGGCCAAAAATTTTCTTGATTTTCTTCTGCCTGTAGTCGGCCTTTCTTTTGCCATCAGTCTTGTGGTGGGTACCCTTGCCAGCCTCTTTTTTCCGAAAAATATTGCCGGGGCCCTTTATCGCATTGAGCAGGACGTCACGCGCATGGCTGAAGGAGATCTTACCGTCCGCATCAACCTCCGGTCCGGTGACGAAGGCAGTGCCCTGGCCGGCAGAATCAATCAATTGGTCGAGCTTTTTTCGGAAACCGTGGTCGACATGCAGGACTTAGTGCGCCACACCCAGACAATCAACGGCCCTGGACCAGAAATGACCAGAGAAGAGAGCCGGGATGAATTCCAGGAAATCCAAGACCGCCTGACCAGGAAAATGAAGCAATTTAAAGTGGCTCAATATCACTGAGCAGCACTTGCTTTCCAGAGAATTTGAGACAATGAAAAAATCCAGAAAACCCAAGGCTGCCCCCCGACCAGCCCCCTCCTCCCCAGGGTCTAAACCATCTCAGAAGCCGCCGATTCATGTCATCCATGAAATGGCAGCCCTGCTGAATACCGGCCAGCTGGAAATCCTGGAGCAGAAGGCAAAAGCGGCCATCCACCACTGGCCCGAGCATTTCATCGGCTGGAAGGCCCTTGGTATCCTCCGGCTCATGCAGGGGAGACATGCCGATGCCCTGCAAACTCTGGCAAACAATGTGAAGCTGACACCCCATGATGCCCAGGCGCACCAGAACCTTGGCAGTGCTCTTCTGGGCCTTGAACGATTTGAAGAGGCGGAGGCGAGCTATCGTCAGGCCCTGACCCTCAATCCCGGTTATGTCCAGGCCCACACCAATCTCGGTATCACGCTCATGAATCTCGGTCGCCTTGCCGAGGCAGAGGCGTGCTATCGCCAGGCCCTGGCCCTGGACCCTGACTTTGTCGAGGCCCGCAATAATCTTGGTAATATCTTGAAGGATATGGCCAGATTTGCTGAAGCAGAGACCCATTTCCGCCAGGCCCTGACCCAAAAACCTGATTTTGCTGAGGCGCACCATAATCTCGGCAATGTTCTCATGGAACTTAATCGCCTTGCCGAGGCGGAATCATGCTACCAGCTGGCCCTCAAGCTTAAAACTGATTACCTCCAGGCCCACATCGGCCTTGGCGCTGTTCTGCTCAAGCTTGGCCGCCTGGTCGAGGCCCTGGCCAGCTATCGTCAGGCCCTTGCCATCGATGCCTCGGCGATCCAGGCCCATGATGGCCTGAACCAGACGCTCAGTCGGCTGACGCCCATGTGGCATGTGCCCATGATGAACGACCATATGCGCAACGACGCCTATTTCGAGGCCTTAAGGGCCGCCGTGACGCCTGCCAGCCATGTCCTCGAAATCGGTACAGGATCAGGGCTGCTTGCCATGATGGCCGCCAAACTCGGGGCGCGCCAGGTGACAACCTGCGAGGCCGTGCCTTCCATTGCCGAGACAGCCAGGGCCATTGTCGCGGATAATGGCTTTACACCGCCGATCACCGTGCTCTCCAAGCTGTCAACCAAGATGGAGATCGGAGTTGACATGGCCGACCGGGCCGATCTGCTCGTTTCCGAGATCCTCTCCAGCGAGTTTCTCGGTGAGGGGGTTGTGTCCAGCATCGAGGATGCCAAACGCCGCTTGTTGAAGCCGGGAGCCCGCATTATCCCGGCCCGCGGCGCCATTCAATGTGCCCTGTTCGGCGGTGATGACATCAGGCAAAATGTTCGGGTTGATGAGGTGTACGGCTTCGACCTCAGCAGATTCAACGCCATTGTGCCGCCGAAACAATATATCAGCAGAAACGATCTTGACATCGAGTTGCTCACCGATGACACCACGGCCTTTTTCTTTGATTTTCAAGAAACTGCCCGGATCCCCCGTGCCGACCGGAAACTTCTCGAAATGGAGGTGCGCACAGCAGGCCGCTGTTGCGGCGTCATCCAGTGGCTCCGGCTGGAAATGGACGATACTATTGTCTTTGAAAATCATCCTGCCATGAAAAATCCTGCCTCCAGCTGGCAGCATTGTGTCTTTATCTTTCCCACCTCCATCGACGTTCTGCCCGGACAGGTTGCCCTGATTTCTGCCACCCACAACCGCATCACTCCCTGGTTCTTTTTTGAGGGGATGAAATAACCTATGCCTGCTTGTGCCTTCGCTATCCCTTCTTCTCACCTTGCGGTCCAATACATGACGTTTCTCATTCCTCCCCCATCCCGAAGGTAGAAAACGAGGAAATATGTCACTTTTATCCATAAAAAAATATCAAGGGATGTTCAGTGCAAACTGCCTCAAGTTTTTTGTCGGTTTGGCACTTACCGCCACATTTATCCTGCCTACCTACATCTATTTCTTTCTCTCCCCTGATTTTCAGCAACTGGTGGTCGACAATTCTGTAACTGAGGCAAAAAGAGTTTCAAACCATCTGATCTCAAGCTTTATCCTCGGCGACGAAGGCGGTGCGGGGGGGACAATTCATGAGCGCCTGCTGAGAAACGAAAAGATCATCCAGAATGATTTCCAGATTGAGCAATTCAAGTTTATTGCACCCAGTGGCCAGATCCTCTATTCCACCAACCATACCGAGATCGGCTCGGTAAATGAGCAAAGCTATTTTAAAGAAATAGTGGCACAGGGCAAACCCTACACCAATGTGGTGACAGAGGGTTCAAGAACCCTGGAAGGCAGACTGGTCCCCTATTCTGTGGTGGAAACCTACGTACCGATCATCCAGAATGCAGCGTTTGTCGGGGCCTTTGAGATCTATTATGACATCACCAGGGTCAAATCGAGCCTCGACAGGTTAATGGTAAAAGTCTATACAGCCATCGCCGTTATCGGTGCTGTCATGGTCCTTGTTACCTGTTTTAGTTTCTGCCGAGCCCGCAAGGCCATAGCAGAGAAAAAACTCATGGACGAGGAGATGTTTCGAAATTTTCAGACCGAGGTTATCTTCAACAAACTATTTCAGCTCTCCCTGGTGAAAACCTCCATAGAGGAAATTCTCGAGATTTTCATTTACCACCTCACCTCCTTGCCCTGGATTGAGGTGGAGCCGAAAGGCGCGTTCTTTCTGGTCAACGACAAGGCCAAGGTTCTTGAACTGAAAGCACAGCGGGGGCTGAGCGCGGAGGTGCTGTCTTGTTGCAGCCGGGTGGCGTTCGGCACCTGCATCTGCGGGCGCACTGCCACCTCTGAGGAATGGTTTTTCCCTGACTCCCCTGGCTGCGAGGCGCTCCACGACATCCATTATCCAGGCATGGTACCCCATGGCCATTACTGTGTGCCCATCCACGCATCAAGCGGGGTGCTGCTCGGTGTTTACACTCTTTACACCAAGGATGGTGTGTCGCGTCATCCCCAGTCGGGCAAACTCTTTCTAGCCGTGGCAAACATCGTTGGCGGTATCATTGAACGCAAACAGCTTGAGGACAAGCTCCGCAATATCTCCATCACCGATGAATTAACCGGCCTGTTTAACCGGCGTGGCTTCAGAACCCTGGCTCAGCAGGAGTTGGATCTTGCCGAGCGCCACAAGGCAAAAATGGCGGTGTTTTATATTGATCTGGATGGCCTCAAGCACATCAATGACATGCACGGCCATAATGCCGGGGATCAGGCTATCCAAGACACAGCCGAGATCCTCAGGGAAACCTTCCGGGCTGCCGACATCATCTCCAGAATCGGCGGTGATGAATTTGCGGTTTTCGGCAGTTTCTCGCCGGATGCTGGAAGTCTCTCCATACTCAAACAGCGGCTGAACGAGCATATCATTTTCTTTAACTGCAAAAATAATAGGCCCTATACCCTCTCCTGCAGTGTCGGTGTCGCCTACATCATTCCCGAGGGGCCGGGCGCCCTGGATGATATCCTCTCCCAGGCCGACAGCGCCATGTATGCAGAGAAACGAAAAAAGAACCTTGCCCGCAAGCAGATATCTTGACCCCAAAAGCTCGCAACGGGATGGAAACCCTGTGGACGGAAAAAGACACCGAAGATGAGTAAGAAAGAAGGTGTGTGGGCCTGCAGGCCTGGCAGGTGTAAAGAGGGCTGCAGAGGAAGAACTGACGTGATCTGCCAGATTCCACGGAACACCGTGAAAAACAAAAAAAAAGCCCACGGAAAAAACCGTGAGCCTTTTTTAAATTTGGTCGGGATGAGAAGATTCGAACTTCCGACCACCTGGACCCCATCCAGGTGCGCTACCAGACTGCGCTACATCCCGCTTGTACATTTACTCTCCTGTGTAAGGAGGATTTTATTTAGCACTTCAAAAGCATGCTGTCAAGAAATGTCCTTCCTCGGATGATAATCAGTTTGCAATTATCAGGGGAGAAAAGAATCTATTTGTCACCAGCAAGAATCTTCAAAACCGATTTTAGATCATTCTTGATTTCGTTAAGAAGGGGGCCAGAATTGGAGGAGGAGATGCCAGGTTGATCTTCTTGCTCGCTTTTAATTTCAATGGTGTCGCGGTGGGCGGCTAGAAATTTGCGGGCCCCGGAAATGGTGAGGCCATCCTCTTTGAGTAATTTCTGAAGGCGAAGAAGATTCTCGACATCCACCCGACGATAAAGTCGTTGCTTCGAAGATCCCCTTTGCGGTCTTATAAATTGTTTGAATTCTGATTCCCAATAGCGGACAACATGCTGTTTCAGGCCGGTAATTTTACAAACATCACCGATCTTAAAATAGCTTTTTTCCGGTATAGATACGGTGAAGGAACCATGCCCAAAAGGTTGGTCACTCATAGGATGAGATTGGACCCCTGTTATTAAAATGCTGCTACTCGTTTATCTGATCACGCAACCCCTTACTCGCCTTAAAAGTTACCATAGAACGCTTGGAAATTTCCATGGTTTCTCCAGTTCTTGGATTTCGTCCCACACGCGATGTTTTTTTTCTGACCGTAAAAGTTCCGAACTGAACCAATTTTATGGACTCTTCTTTCAACAGCGTCTGGCGCAGACAGGAGAAAACAACATCCACGAGCTCACCAGCACTGCGTTGTGATAGGCCGACACTTTCATTTATGACTTTAGCCAGATCTTTCCTGGTTAAATTTGACCGTTCCATACCCCTTACACCTCTCTTAAACGCCCGCCAAAACGGGACATGACCATATCAACAATCCGCTGGTGAACCTTGGCAACTGCCTTTTCTTGCAATGTTTTTTCCTGAGATCTGTATGTAACAGAAATTGCGACACTCTTAAAGCCCTCATCAATATTTTTTCCACGATACACATCAAATAATTCGACGTTCTCCACAAGTTTGTCTTTCAGGTCCCAAATAGTTGCCACCATTTCACCAGCAGCTACGGACACCGGGACGAGGATGGCAATATCACGCTGAACAGATGGATACTTGGGAAGAGGCTCAAATCTTTTAGGGGCCGGCTTCAATGCAGTTAAGGCATCGAAATCAATATCGATGAAATAGACATCTTGCTTAATGGCAAAATTACTCAAGCATTGTTTGCTGAAACGACCTATCTGACCAATGGTTTCACCGTTTGCCGTCAAAAGCAGGGCCTGAGAGGAATCAACATAAGGGGCGTGATGATCATCAGGGGCAAAGGCAATCTGATTTAATCTCAACTCTTTCAACAGGGAAAATGCCACCCCCTTGATGTCGGCAAAATCAGTGGCGTTCTGCTCGAAATAAAGGGCTGGGGCCTGACCATAACGCCTGCCGCTTAACACAACGGCCAACCTCCTCTCTTCATGGGGTTGTTTTCCGGCACCCTTGGGAATAAATACCTTACCCATTTCAAAAAGACGGACATCACCATTTTGATGGTTGATGTTACGCCGAACATTCTCGAGCAAAGCGGGCAACAGGCTCCGCCGCATAACACTCTGATCTTCGGTGAGGGGATTTAAAATTGTAACAACCTCACGCCGCTCATCATCCCCAGCCAAACCGAGATGATCGGCATGTTCAGGGGAAACAAAACTATAATTAATGGCCTCATAACAGGAATTTGCCATTAAGATGTCGGCAACCTCCTTTTTCAAGCTACGACCGGCATCGCGCTCAGCAAAACTCATGGGTACAACAGGCAGGGTGGTGCCAATCTCATTATAGCCATGCAGGCGAGTGACCTCTTCGATGAGGTCTGCCTCCCGTTCGATATCAATGCGAAAACTCGGCGGGGTCACGCCTAAGGTGTCGGCATCTATCTGGCGGACGGTCATTTCGATTGCCGACAGATAGCTACTGATTTTTTCAGCGTTGAAGTCGGTACCAAGCAGCCTATTGGTTTGACTGACCCGCAGAGTATACTCAACAGGACTGGGCACACCCGCGGCCAGATCAATACCGCCCATCTCAACTGTAGCTCCAGCAATATCAGTTAAAATCTGCACCAAGCGCTCCATGGCAACAGGGGCAAGGTGTGGATCGACGCCGCGCTCGAAACGATAGGAAGCATCGGTGGAAAGATTAAGGCTTCGTGCGGTCTTACGCACAGAAACAGCATTAAAACAGGCGGACTCAAGAAGAATCTCCGTGGTAGTATCATCAACCTCTGAGTTACCACCACCCATAACACCGGCCACAGCCACTGGTTTCTCCGCATCGCAGATCATCAGCATGGCAGGATCAAGCTCGCGCTCCTGACCATCAAGGGTGGTAATTTTCTCTCCCTTACGGGCTGGGCGGACAATGATCTCAGCCTTGGCCAGTTTCTTAAAATCAAAGGCATGGAGGGGCTGGCCAAACTCCAGCATGACAAAATTGGTGGCATCAACCACATTATTGATGGGTCGCTGGCCCACGCTGATCAGCCTTTTTTGTAACCACCAGGGTGAAGGGGCGACAGTGACCCCGGTCATCCGCCGCGCCACATATCGGGGGCAGAGGGACTGATCGTCAACACTGACCTTAAAGGTTTTGCTCCCTTTAAGTATGGGCAGAGTATCTTTAGTAACGGGAAGATGCAAAGGATTGCCGGACATGGCGGCAACTTCCCGCGCCGTACCGATTACCGAGGCACAATCAGGTCTATTGGGGGTCAAATCAACTTCAATCAGCGTCTCATTGAGGCCCAATGCCTCTAAAATACTCTGACCGGATGTACTCACCCCGGCAAGCTCCATAATGCCCTCGGCATCTTTCGAAAGGCCAAGTTCCTTGGCGGAACAGAGCATACCATCAGAGGCCTGCCCACGGATTTTGCTTTTCTTAATTTTAAAGTCCCCGGGCAGAACAACGCCGGGTAAGGCAACGGGTACAAAGATTCCAGGCCGGGCATTGGGAGCGCCGCAGACAATACGAAAGGCATCTTTTCCTACCTGAACATCACAGACCTGCAACCGGTCCGCCTCAGGATGGGGATGGGCTGCAAGGATCTCAGCAACCTTAACATCTTTCAACTCAGCAAAAATTTCACAAACTGCATCAACCTCAAGGCCTGCCATGGTCAGACGGTCAGCAAGCTCCTGGGGAGTATAGGTGAAATCGGTATATTGTTTTAACCAGTCAACTGTAAATTTCATGGGGAGAAATTTCCTTGCCCAAAACCGTCACAACACTGCGTGCACAACCGGTTTCGATATTAAAACTAAAAAGGTGAAGACCCTCAGGAGCTTCACCTCAAAAAAAACATGGACTCCATTGTTTGCCGAACCCTAGAACTGGCGCAAAAATCGGAGGTCGTTCTCATAATAGAGGCGGATATCGTTAATGCCGTACTTGAGCATGGCAATACGCTCAACGCCCAGGCCAAAGGCAAAACCTGAATAGATTTCCGGATCGTAATCTACCATCTTAAAGACTTCTGGATCAATCATACCAGCGCCTAAAATCTCAAGCCAGCCTGTCTGCTTACACACTCGACAGCCCTTGCTGTTACACATAACACAGCCAATATCAACTTCAGCGCTGGGCTCGGTAAAGGGAAAGAAACTTGGTCGAAAGCGGATAGGGGTTGTTTCGTCAAACATCTTGGCAATAAAGACGGACAGAACGCCCTTGAGATCAGCAAAGGAAACATTGGTATCCACCAAAAAACCCTCAACCTGATGAAACATGGGGGTATGGGTAATATCAGAGTCACAGCGATACACCTTGCCAGGAGCGATCACCCGCAAAGGAGGTTTTTGGGTCTCCATGACGCGGGCCTGCATGGGAGAGGTGTGGGTTCGAAGCAGGATGGAATCATCGACGTAAAACGTGTCGTGCATGTCACGCGCCGGATGATGGGCAGGAATATTGAGGGCCTCAAAATTATAAAAATCGGTCTCAATATCAGGACCCTCTGCAACGGTAAAACCCAATCCTTCGAAGATTCCACAAATCTCTTCCATGATCTGGGTGACTGGATGCAATTTGCCCTGAGGCTGCATCCTGCCCGGCAGAGTTAGATCTATATCAGAAGCCTCGCCAGCCCCATGGGCCAGCAAGGCTTTCTTTTCATCAAAATGAAGCTGAAGTTCCTTTTTAAGCTCATTAGCCAATTGACCAAGACGGGGACGATCCTCCGCAGGAGCATCACCCAGTTGGCGCATAAGCTGAGCAAAAGGACTTTTACGTCCGAAATATTTTATCCGGAATGGTTCGAGGTCGTCAGCACCGGCAATCGCTGCCAAATCCCGGGCGGCCTCGTCCTTCAGTTCTTGTAAAGCGTGTTCCATCTGATCCGGCATTACCTAGGAAGCAAGTTTTGCTACTTGGGCAAAGGCCTGAGGATCAAGGATTGCCATATTAGAAAGACTCTTACGATCAAGTTCCACCGCAGCTTTCTTCAGGCCTCCCATCAGTTTAGAATAATTGGTGCCGTTAATCTTGGCAGCCGCACTGATACGGGCTATCCACAGACGACGGAAATCACGTTTCACATTCCGACGATCGCGATAGGCGTAACACAAGGCTTTATCGACCGCTTCAGTGGCGGAGCGAAACAACCTACTCCGGCCTCCACGGTAGCCTTTGGCAAGCTTGAGGACTCTATTTCTTCTGCGGCGTGCTTTAAAGCCGCGGGTTACTCTTGGCATGTTGTTCTCCTTAGGGTTTGCGGCAGTTCATCTGCCCACCCACACATGGATATTTTTGGTTTTTAAGGCCATTTACTTAAAAAAAAAGAAATGGATGCCCACCTTCCATAAGGTCGACGATCCATTCTCCTGGCAACCAATGGCAGCCAACAGTTCCCTGTACTTACAGGAACCTGCTACATATATGGAAGCATACGCTTGACGGAGGCGACGTTGGTTGCATCAACAAGATCACCCTTGCGTAAATTTCTTTTTCTCTTGGTACTTTTTTTGGTAAGGATATGGCTGGTGAAAGCCTGGGCTCTCTTCACCTTTCCTGAACCGGTTGCACTGAAACGCTTGGCAGCGCCTCTCTTCGTTTTCATCTTAGGCATGGTAATGCTCCTTATATATAATGTATAAACATCTTCATTATCCTTCGTGGCCAACAGTCAAAAGAGGCCTCAGCCAAAAAACCAACAACCCTTTTGCAGTGAAGGAACTGCAGAAGAGATACCCTGTAACACATTTTGGCTTTCGTTGAAAGCGGGCAAATGAGGTAAGAGCAAAAAAAAATTACTTTTTACTGGGGGCAACCATCATAACCATCTGCCGTCCTTCCATCATCGGCGTCTGGACAATGGTCGCGACATCAGCAAGCTCCAAGGCGATTTTATCGAGAACCTCACGGCCGAGGGTGTCGGCATAGACAATTTCACGACCACGGAAACGCAAGGTCACCTTGACCTTATTGTTTTGCCCCAGGAACTTTTTGATATTCCGGATCTTGAAATCAAGATCATGCTTTTCCGTTTTGGGACGAAGCTTTATCTCTTTCATTTCAACAACAGTTTGCTTCTTGCGAGCTTCAGCTTCTTTCTTTGACTGTTCGTACCGGTATTTACCATAATCCATGATCCGGCAAACAGGAGGTTTGGCAGTGGGTGACACCTCGACCAAGTCGAGTCCATCCTTCTCGGCCATAGCTATTGCCTGGCTGGTTGGGATAACACCTACCTGCTCACCATCAGCGTCAATAACGCGAACCTCTTCGATACGTATCTGGTTATTGACCCTGGCACGAACCTCACGCTGCTGTTTTTCAACCTTCTTTCTTTTAATACCTCTACCTCATTTCTTGTTTGATTTTAAACCCTTAGGACTCCAAGCCCTGGCTCTTCTTTGATTCGTGGTTGATCAATTCAACGAACTCGGCCACAGGCATAGGATCAAGGTTTTTACCATCTTTAAGACGAACAGTCACCATACCCGTCTCCATTTCTTTATCACCAACAATGACCATATAAGGAATTTTGGCCATCTGGGCTTCACGAATCTTGAAATTCAGCTTCTCATTGCGGACATCCTTGGATACCCTCACTCCACTCTTGCGGAGCATGGCATAGACATCTTCTGCATAGGGGAGCTGATTGTCAGTAATATTGAGAATAACGGTCTGCACAGGTGCCATCCACAGAGGAAAGGCCCCGGCATAATGTTCAATGAGCACCCCGAAAAAACGCTCCAATGACCCCATAAGGGCGCGATGGATCATAATGGGCTGATGTTCCTTACCATCTTCGCCGGTATAACTGATGGCAAAACGTTCCGGCAGGTTAAAATCCACCTGAATGGTGGAACATTGCCAGGAGCGTCCCAGAACATCTTTAATCTTAATATCGATCTTCGGCCCGTAAAATACCCCTTCGCCCGGATCAACCTCATACTTGAGACCTTTTTTCTCCAGGGCGAGCTTCAGGGCGTTTGTCGCCTTTTCCCAGTTCTCGTCACTCCCCACATACTTATCCGGACGGGTGGAGAGGAAAACATCATACTCTGTGAAGCCAAAGGTCTTTAAAACATGGAGATTGAGATCGATAATATTAAAAATCTCATCCTCAAGCTGATTGGGCAACACAAAGATATGGGCATCGTCCTGGGTGAAGCCGCGGACCCGCATGAGTCCTTGCAGGGCGCCGGTTCGTTCATAGCGATAGACGGTGCCGAGCTCACACCAGCGGATGGGAAACTCCCGGTAACTCCGTTTCTTACTGGTGTAGATACCAATATGAAACGGACAGTTCATCGGCTTCAGCTGATAATCAACGCCATCAACATCCATGGCGGAGAACATATCATCTACATAGAAGTCAAGGTGGCCACTGGTGGCCCACAAATCACGTTTAGCAATATGAGGGGTATAAAGCAGCTCGTAGTCATTGGCGTAATGCTCGCTGCGCCAGTAATCTTCAATGAGTTTACGAACAAGGGCGCCCTTGGGCAACCACAGGGTGAGACCGGGGCCGATCTGTTCGTTAATGGTAAAAAGTTCAAGCTCTTTACCGAGCTTGCGATGATCCCGCTTCTTGGCCTCTTCAATCAGGTGAAGATACTGCTTCAAGGCCTTGGGGTCAAAGAAAGCGGTGCCGTAAAGACGCTGGAGCATGGGCCGTTTTTCATCACCACGCCAATAAGCCCCAGCAAGGCGGAGAATCTTGAAGGCCCGCAAAAAACCGGTATGGGGGATATGGGGCCCGCGGCAGAGATCAACAAACTCACCATTCCCGTACAGGCTGACCTCAGCGTCGGTAAGATCTTCTAAAAGCTCAACCTTATACTCCTGGTTACGCTCCTTAAAAAAGGCAATGGCATCCTGGCGGTCCATGGTCTGCCTGGCAAAGGGCAGATTCCTACCGACAATCTCCTGCATTTTCTGCTCAATGGCTTCAAAATCATCGGGAGTAAAGGGTACCGGCCGATCAAAATCGTAGTAGAAACCGTCGGCAGTGGATGGACCAATGGCAACCTTAACAGCAGATCCAAAAAGCTCAACAACAGCCTGGGCCATGACATGGGCGGCGGAATGGCGCAGCAGATCAAGCCCCTCATCACTGGTGATCGTGATGGGAGTCAGCTGCACGCTCTTGTCAAGGGTGGCGGTAAGGTCAAGGGCCTTGCCATCCGCCTTCACGGCCAAGGTGTTCTTGCGCTCCTTACTGGAACACAGGACCTTGACTGCCTCCTGGACTGTGGTCCCGGCGGCAAAAGAAGCGGACTCGCCGCCAGCTATGGAAATTTCAATCTCGGACATGAAAAGCCAACCAAGCTCAACTGAAAATGCTACCTGAACAAAAAACTTCGCAACATCAGTAAAAATGTTGCGAAGTTAAAAAATGGTAGACCCGGGCGGGATTGAACCGCCGACCCCTACAGTGTCAGTGTAGTGCTCTCCCACTGAGCTACGAGTCTACAAAACTATATTTCTACCATCCGCACGGACAGTGTTTAATGTAAGAAAAACGTGAAAGTTAATACCAGCTCTAAGCACTCCTGTCAATGGCAAAAGGCTGTTTTTCATACGAAGGGAAGTGGTTCCGCCACCTTGTTATTACGCCTTTTTTCGGGCCTCAATAGCCCGACTCAAGGTGAGCTCGTCAGCATATTTAATATCCATGCCCATGGGAATACCGCAGGCCAGGCGGGTCACCTTGACCCCACAGCCCTGAAGCCTGTTGCTGAGATAGGCGGCCGTGGCCTCGCCCGGCACCGTGGAACTGGTGGCAATAAGCACCTCCTGCACCTTTTGGGTCCGAACCCTCTCAATAAGGGCGTCAATCTTGATTTCACCGGGGCCGATACCATCCATGGGCGAAAGAACACCGTGCAGAATATGATACTTGCCCTTAAAGGCATCCGTCTTTTCAATGGCCATCAGATCGCCGGGTTCCTCAACCACGCAGACCATAGCTGGATCACGGCGACTGTCACCACAGATATTACAAGGATCATGCTCTGAGAAGGCGAAACAGTTCGAGCAGAGCTTGATGGCGTCATGGAGACCGGCCAGATCCCGAGCCAGACAACGGGCCTCGTCAGCTGGACGGCGCAGAAGATGCAGGGCCAGCCTGGTCGCACTCTTCTGACCAACACCAGGGAGCCGTTTCAAATCAGCTATCAGTTTTTCAAGGGCTGGAGGAACAACGTTCATGGGGGATATGTGTACGTATCAATTTTGGCCAAGGCTCGGCGGGAAAGAGCTCTGGGGAGGCTTTGTCTTATGAGAATTTGAGAAGTAAGTAGTTGAGAAATAAGGAGGAGGAGAGCTTCTCAATTAAAGGAATATACCTTCTTCTCAAATTCTTATTTTTAAATTCTCTTTTTCTTACCCAAACATGTTGGGAATATCTATCCCCAAACCACCAGTGAGCTTTGCCATTTCGGTCTGGATCATCTCCTTGGCCTGCTTCATGGCGGCATTAACCGCCGCAGCCACCAAGTCTTGGAGCATACCCGGATCGTCAGGGGTGATGACCTCTTTTTCGATGGTGATGGAGACCACCTCATGCCTGCCATTCACAACCGCTGTGACCATACCACCGCCCACAGAAGCACTGACTGTCTTATCAGCAAGCTCCGCCTGCATCTCAGTCATTTTATGCTGAAACTGCTGGGCCTGCTGCATAATTGCGTTCATGTCCATAATATAAACTCCGTTAGTTGGAAGAATGAAGGTTGAATCATGACGGATAAAAAAACCCGCCCTTTCATCTTACGTCCATCATTATTTATCTAAATTTAGGGCCGGTGCGTATACCCACAACCTTACCGTCGAAAATCTCTGTAACCATCTGCACCAAGGGTTCAGCGGCCAAGGCCCGCCGTTCTTCACGCGGGCTCGTGCCATCGCCCTCCCCTGTCTCACAGGCAATGGAGCAGATCTCCAGACAGAGCTCGGTCTGAAAAAAATCCTGGGCAAAGGTGGTCAGGGCCTTCAGGTTATCATGTTGGGATAACAGAGTACAATCCGCCGGATTATCAAAGCGAAAGAGCAATTTATCCCCTTCAAGTTTGGGGTTGTCGCAGAGCCGCAGGGTCTGAGCCATCCAGGCTTTGCGCTCTTTAACATAGTCAATAAAGCTCGCCCAGTCCCGAATCACATGGCGCTGATGGAGCTCAACCACGACCTTTCTGCCCCCGCTGCCTGGAGAGGAAACAGGCTCATCGACACGCTGATCCGCAGGAGGTTTTTCTATCTTTTCAGGCCCTGGCGGGAGCTCGTCATACTGAGGAACAACCGCCGGAGGACCAGCAGGGGTCAAAACCTGCTCAGGCTCCCTGGTCACCACGCCATTTGCACCATCAGCAGGGACGCTGCCCCGGAAAGCGAGCTCTAAATTTTCAGTTTTTTTTTGTGTTATGGTTTGTCCCTGGAGAACAGGGACCACACCGCCACTGGCAGCAATAAGCTTGTCAAGACGCTGGGCAAGCTCAGCGGCCGGCATAACCTGTCCCACCTGACTGGCCCGGACAAAGGTCATCTCAAGGGCTAAACGGGGCTGACTGGCATGGCGCAATTCCTCAGCTCCCTGCATAAATACCTGGAAGAATTGATAGAGACTTTCCTTACTGGCAGAAGCGGCAAGTTCCATCATAGCGTCGAGATCGTGGGCCGCCACATCGAGCAGTTGCCCTGGCTCCCTGCTGGTCTTACAAACCATAAGGCCGCGGAAAAAACCAAGGAGATCATCACTGAATCTCTTCAGGTCTACGCCCAGCAGATAGGTCTCTTCAAGGATCTCAAGACAACGGGCCAAATCACCGTTCATGGCAGCCCGGGCCAGGGTCACAAAGACCTGGCGGTCGACAAGGCCGAGAACCTGGACAACATCCTCATCCTTCACCTGCACGGCGCCGGACGCATCTTCGGCGGCAAAAGAGAACATCTGATCGAGAAGACTCAAGCCATCGCGCACGCTGCCATCAGCCTCCCGGACAATCATCTCCAGTGCGGTCGGGGAAATACCGACCTGCTCTGACGTGGCGATTCTGGCGAAAAATTCACTCAGGGTGTCAAAACCCACCCTTTTCAGCTCATAGCGCTGACAACGGGAAAGAATGGTGATGGGCACCTTATGGATTTCGGTGGTGGCAAACATGAAGTAGACATGCTCCGGCGGCTCTTCCAAGGTCTTCAACAGGGCATTGAAGGCCTCGTTGGTGAGCATATGCACCTCGTCAATGATGACGATTTTAAAGCGGCCGCTGGTGGGGAAAAAACGGATATTCTCTTTGAGCTCGCGGATCTCCTGGATACCGCGGTTGGAGGCCCCGTCGATTTCCTTGAGATCAACTGCATTGCCGGCCGTGATTTCCTGGCAGGACTTACACACATTGCACGGCACATCGGCATCTTCAGACTGGCAGTTAAGGGCCTTGGCCATAATCCTGGCCAGGGTGGTCTTGCCGACGCCACGCACCCCGGAAAACAGCATGGCATGGGCCACCCGTTTTCTGCGGATAGCGTTCAGCAATGTCCGGACAATGGGCTGCTGACCAACTACGTCATTAAATGTTTGCGGGCGCCATTTCCTGGCGAGGACGAGATAGGACATTTTTTTTGAGAATTCAGCAGTAAGTAGTCAGAAGACAGGCCAAACATTAAACCAAATTTCAAAGAGACACAACCCTGGGGAAGAAACATAATCGGAAAGATTGTACCCAAAAAAAAAGATAGCCAGGCACCCCTGCGGCACACAAAGGGGATCGCTACCGCTGCTTCCTTCCGGACCTGACGGGGTTCGCGAGCCTTCGTTGCACAGGACCCGGCTATCAAAACAGTGCATTTTGTCGGCCGCAAACAGCCGCTGACAAAAAAAATGGGTCAAATATGGCGGAGAGGGAGGGATTCGAACCCTCGATAGCTTGCACTATACACACTTTCCAGGCGTGCTCCTTCGGCCTCTCGGACACCTCTCCGCATCGTTCAAGAAGGCCGTGACCGTCTCAAATCGAGGTCGCAAATGTACTCGGTTGTCTTTTCTTTTGAAAGAGTTTTTTTAGCATTTTTTTGGAATGTCGCGGTGCTGATACCATTTCACATGGATAAGCGAGCTTACTGGCAAAAAAAAACTGAACTTATGCGAGGAGATAAGCAAAGTACAATAAAGACTCATGGCGCATGCCATCATAGCCATGCACGTGAAATATCCGTCACGCTTTCTGCCGCCTGCTCCGAAAAAAATCCTTCAAGACAGCTGTCGCCTCAGCAGCCAGAACACCACCCTGCACCTCTAGGGTATGGTTCAACACCCCATCGCAACCCACCTTATAGCAGGAGACCATGCCACCGGCCTTGGGATCCTCTGCTCCGTACACCAGGCGTTTCAGCCGGGCCTGGACCAGGGCACCGGCACACATGACACAGGGCTCAAGGGTCACATAGAGGGTGGTGTCGGTGAGCCGGTAATTACCCATCTTGAGGGCGGCAGCCCGCAGAACCAGAATCTCGGCGTGGGCTGTGGGATCATGGAGGGCAATGGGACTGTTCCCAGCCCGGGCCAGAATCTCACCATCCGCAGCAACCAGGACGGCACCGATAGGTACCTCGCCGCGCTGCGCCGACTGCCGCGCCTCCTCAAGGGCCAGGGCCATAAAGAATTCATCTTCGGCCAGACTGGGCTCATTCGGCGCGGACATGGCAGGTTATTCCCCCCGCTCCCGCTTCAGCTTCTTGACATAATTGGCAGCCTCCCAGCCGGCCACACAACCTTCACCCACCGCCTTTGCCATCTGGAAGGGCTGACCAGCAATATCACCGGCAGCATAGACCCCGGAAATATTGGTCTCCATCTTCTTGTTGGTGTTGATGTAGCTGAAGGTCTCCATATCAAGCTCAACGCCGATGGCGGTGGCAAGTTCCATGGGACCTTTCGAGCCAAGCTCGATAAAAACACCATCCACTTCCAGAATGGAATCGTCATCCAGAACAACGCTTGTCACCGCAGTATCGCCAACAATCTCCTTGACCCAGGCATCCTGCTTCACAACAACCGAACTTTCAGCAAGACGCTGGTGCATGGCATCGGAGACAACGAGATCCTTACAGATAAGGGTGACCTCAGAGGCATATTTTGTCAGGGTGATGGCGCCGTCAACCGCAGCGCTCTCGTTGCCCACCACGACAACCTTGGCCTTTCGATAAAAATTGCAATCGCAATCCACGCAATAGCTGACCCCTTTGCCAGCCAGCTCATTTTCACCTGGTACGCGCAGTTTTTTCTTGGAGGTGCCGATGGCGATGATAATGCTTAGGGCATGGAATCTCTTCCCCTCAGTGCGCACCAGAAAGCCGCCCTCCTCCTCTGCCTCAACATGGAGGACGTCTTCCTCGATCAATTGGGCGCCAAAACGGGTGGCCTGAGCAATAGCGACCTCGATCATCTCATGGCCATCGGTAATGCCATCCACACAGAGATAATTTTCCACATGGGCCCGGTAAATAGCGCTGCGCTCCGGCCTGCCGACGACAACCACCGAGGCCTTTTTACGCACCGCATGCACTGCCGCCTGCAACCCTGCGGGCCCGGCCCCCATAATCAACACATCAACCGCATCTGACATACCAACACCTTATTTTCATTACTCAATTTCGCCAGCTGCCTTTACCATCTGGCAATCATGAGAATATTTTTTTAGCCTGGAAACAATTCTCTTGTTTGCTATTTAAAATTTCTGATTACCATCGAATCTCAGCCTTTGCTAGATGCGATGCTGTAGGAGATCGCCCCTGCGAGTGATCAAAACGGACCTTTCGCGTCAGTCTCCTCCCATCGCTCGCAGGGGCGAGCTCCTACAAAATCAAGCCGATTATGCAACCCGGGGCCATGCTGACTAATCTATGGCTGAAACACAGTGGTCATCTGATTAAAATTTGACAGTATTTTTTGAAAAAAGGTCATTAATTCAGGTGTAACAGGCTACCTTTTTTACCTATTTTCATATAAGATGCACCATACTTACGCCCCCCTTAAATGTCAAAAAGGAAAAGGTTCGCTGTGAATTTTCTCGCCGATCTCCATATTCACTCCCCCTATTCCCGGGCCACCAGCAAGGGTTCTAACCTTTCAGGACTTGCAGCCTGGGCCCAGATTAAAGGCATAAACCTCATCGGCACCGGCGATTTTACCCACCCTGATTGGTTTGCTCAATTAGAAGAACAGCTCATGCCCGCAGAGCAGGGCCTTTTCCGTCGCAAAGACCCCCTTGTTCCCCAGGTTCTGCAAGGCACAACCCCCACCTCCGTTGACATCCGCTTTATCTTAACCGCTGAAATCAGCTCGATTTACAAACGGCACGATAAGGTACGCAAGGTCCATAATATAATCTTCTGCCCGGACCTTGAATCGGCCCGGGCCTTTAACGCCCGCCTGGCCGCCATCGGCAATATCCATTCCGATGGCAGACCCATCCTTGGCCTTGACTCCCGCGACCTCCTTGAAATCGTTCTCGAAGAAATCCCCGGCGGGTTTCTGGTTCCTGCCCATATCTGGACCCCCTGGTTTTCCCTGTTTGGCTCCAAATCAGGTTTCGACACCGTTGAAGAATGTTTTGGCGACTTAAGCGACCATATCTTTGCCTTGGAAACCGGCCTCTCCTCAGACCCGGACATGAACCGGCTGATCTCCGCCCTGGACCGCTTCACCCTGATCTCAAACTCAGACTGCCACTCGCCTTCCAAACTGGGCCGTGAGCTGAATCTGTTTGATTGCGAACTTTCCTTTGGAGCCATGCGAGAGGCCTTGGAGCATCCGAGCCAAGGGTTTCGCGGCACTGTGGAGTTTTATCCGGAAGAGGGCAAATACCACCATGACGGCCACCGCAAATGCGGCATCTGTTTTGATCCGGCCACCACCAGGGAGCACAATAATATCTGTCCGGTCTGCGGTAAACCGCTCACCATCGGGGTCAGTCACCGGGTCATGGAACTTGCCGATCGCAATACACCCTACTACCCCGACCAGGCTCCTGGTTTTGAAAGCCTCATCCCCCTGCCGGAAATTCTCTCGGAAATTCTGGGCGTCGGTTTTGGCAGCAAGGCTGTTTTGCAGCAATACGCCCGCCTCATCGGCAAGTTTGGCGCGGAATTCACCCTGCTTCGCGACACCCCGGTCGAAGATATCAGCAGCGATTCCACCCTGCTTGGTGAAGCTATCAAACGGGTCAGAGAGCGAAAGGTGATCAGACAGGCTGGTTTTGACGGCCAATTTGGCATCATCCACGTCTTTGAAAACGGTGAGATCGACACCCTCGCCGGGGTTGGAAGTCTTTTTGCAAACGAAAAAGTAGCCCGCAAGGCGCAGAAAGCCCTTAATAAGGTGGGGCCAAAACTCTGCAGCACCGAACCTGCAAAAAAGAAAGCCGCTCCCGAACACAAAGGCCCAAAGCTCAATGCTGAACAGCAGGAAATCATTCACAGCACAAGCCCTCATATTCTTGTGTCAGCAGGACCTGGCACCGGTAAAACCTTTACCCTGGTGGAAAGAATGGTCCGCCTACTGGCAACCAATCAGCGCCCGGAAAACCTCTTTGCCATCACCTTTACCAACAAGGCTGCCGATGAAATCAAAGAACGGTTAAGTGCACGAACAGCAGCTGCGGCCGCAACCGTTTTCAGCGGCACCTTCCACACCTTCTGTCTCCACTGGTTGCGCAAGGCCCAGCCTGCCCTTGCGGTCATTGGTGACGAGACACGGCAACTGCTTATCAAGCAGCTCTTTGCCAATCTTAACCCACAGGAACGCAACCAGATCAGAGCTGAGGTTATCAGCTATTTCCATTTTCGCTCCACCCAGCCCCACGGCCTCCAGGCCTCAGTTTCGGTGCAGAGCTACCTCAGCCATCTTGAGAAACTTGTTGCCGTTGACCTTGACGCCATCATCCCGACCTTTCTCGCCTGCCTGCACGATGCTGACTTTAAAAAAATGGTCACAGGGGAAGTGCGCTGCCTCTTTGTGGATGAATTTCAGGATGTCAACCAAGCCCAGTATGACCTGGTGAGCGCCCTGGCCGACACTGCCGAGGTGTTTGCCATCGGCGATCAAGATCAGGCCATCTACGGTTTTCGCGGCAGCGACCTCAAGTTCTTCTTTCAATTTGGCAAGGACCATAATGCCACTCTGCTTAAACTCACGGCCAATTATCGCTGCCGACCGGAAATCGTAAAGGCTGCCGCGGCCCTCATCGCCCACAACACTGTGCGCAGCGCCATTGTTCTTTCCTCCAAAATCAAAAAAGCTGCCTCTCTCCATAAACTGACCCTGGAAAACGCCCAGAAAGAGGGCCAGGCCATTGCCCGCACCATTGAGAAACTGGTGGGCGGCACCAGCAGTCTTACGGTGGATCAGGAAGGGGCTGACAGCTACACCTTCAAGGATATTGCCGTCCTCTTTCGCATGGGCCGCCAGGCCGCCATCTTGGCTGCTGAACTTGCAAATCTCGGCATCCCGTTTCAACAAAGCGGCGCCGCCCCTTTTTTCATGAAGGCCGAAGTTCGTCCACTTTATCATTTTCTCCTGGCTGCAACCGGTAAAGCGACTATTGCCGACACACTTCAGCTGCTGGGGGCCATCAAAGGGATTGGCCACACCACCCTTGATCTTCTTGAACAAAAAATTCCGGCAATCAGTAACGACATCTGGCAGGAGTTGACCCATGTCGAAATCCCCCACGTGGCCATGGAAAAAATAGCCGCCCTGCACGAGATCATGGCTCTTTATAAAGAAGGTGCGCAGAAAGACGGCAGCCGCGGCCTGGGCAAGGTTGCCCATTTCCTCGGCCTTGACCTTGATCATGACCTGATAAAGAAATTCATCAATTTTTCCAGGGCGCTGGGAGGTATGGATGCCGCTGCTCATCATTTTCTCCGCCATGCCGAGGCCACGGTTTATGACGACCGGGCTGAGGCCGTGGCCTTAATGACCATGCACAGCGCCAAGGGTTTGGAATTTCCCGTGGTATTCATCGCCGGCCTGGAGGAGGGGCTCTGCCCGTATATCTCCGTGGGCAGCAACCTTGAGGAAGAACGTCGCCTCCTCTATGTGGCCATGACCCGGGCCAAGGAGAAACTCTTTGTAACCAGAAGTACAACCAGACACGGCGCAGAATGTACGCCATCGCGCTTTCTTAACGAACTGCCCTCCCAGCTCTTTACGGCCCAGGACCCGCCGGTTGCCAAAAAGAAGAAAAAAACAGCCGTGCAGTTAAAATTATTTTAACCTTTTTCTAACCACCGAGACATTCTTTTCAATGCCCCCTTCGGGATACAAATGTTTTTAACCCTCTGTGTCTTTGTGTCTCTGTGGTGAACGTTAATTTATTATGGATACCCCTTCTCAAAAATTTCTCAAAATCGGTACAACTTCGGTGGGTCTGATCGGCCTTGATCCGGCCCTGCAAAAGGCCATGGCCGACAAGCTCAGCCCTCAAGCGGCTGAGGAGTTTCTCTTCGCCACCATTGCCAAGCTCAACTATGTACCGGCCACCGCCCACGACAACTATAGAAAGGCCCTGCGCCAAGAGTATGAACGGCGAATTACCGGCCAAGCATTTACCAGCGACGTCCTTGAGGTGCGGATCTTTGCCAGCGGCTGCGTGACTTGCGATAAGCTGGCCAGCACCATGTTTGATATCCTGCAACGGATGAACCTGGTGGCGGACATTGAAAAGATCTATGATCTTGATGAAATCTGGCGGCACGGCGTGATCACGCCCCCGGCCTTAAAGATAAACGGCGAGCTCCTCTGCCAGGGCCGCATGCCCACTCCCGCCGAGATCGAACAATGGCTGCGGGATCGGCAGCAGTAATCCCCCTGTCTCTTTCCATAAAAAATCGAATAACTTTATTTTGCTGCAGAATGGATAAAAAAATTGGCCTAAAGTGAAAAGGGGCTAGTTTCTTCAAATTTATATCTAAACATTTTGCTAAACACAAAGGCACAAAGACACAGAGGATCACATAAAGAAATTCTCTGTGTCTTTGTGCCTTTGTGTTTCATGTACAGCTTTTCCCTGCCTTCGACGATGAACCAAAAAAAAGGCCAGGGCGCTTGCGCGCCCCAGCCTGCTTCAGGAAGAAAGCTATTCAAAAAACCATAAAGCTCATTAAATATTTTTGAACGACATCATCCTTATTGGACGGCAACCGGGGTGTAGCGGATAACCATCTTGTCGCCGACAAAGCTTTCGTCAACCGTAATCCAAAAGGTTAAGCCAAGATTGGCAGCATCTTCAATGTAATCCATATACATTACGTTTTGTTCACCAGCAGCAATGGCTGCCAGGGCAGCAGTGATGCTCGTGTAAACGATCTGGCCATTAAGACCATCAGTTGCGACATCACCAAGTTGCTCAGGATCATTACCAGGTAATACGCCGCGCCAGTTTACCCAGCTACCGTTACATGCCAAACCATTTACATCGTCGCCGGTGTGGGTACCAACGTGAACATAGTTGTCGGCGGGGCCGTCGGCGCAGTTGCCCATTATGATGTTATCGGTGTTGATATTATTATCATCATCATGATAGATGGCGAGAGGTGCGCCGGCGCTATTCAGCCACGTTCCGAAGACATTGGTATAGGGAGTAGAAACACCGGTACTGGTGATAAGGTCTTCGGCAGCAGTCATGGAGAAACTCATGCGCTCCAAAGGATTGAAATACCCTGGCTCAGGATGATAATAGTCAGCCGGTCCGGCCAGGCCCTGGGCGAAATTGGCGGAGAGAATCAGGGGAAGCATGGTGTCGGTTGATACTGGGTTGCTGAAAATGTTTCCTGTGTCAGTGGAAAATCCGAGACCGTCGCCGGCAGTCGAGGCAACGAAATTGCCGTTTGCATCCCTGGTTCCAAGCTCAATGGTGTAGGATTCCCACCGATCAGCTGGGGTGCCGTTAGTCAGCTTCTGTTCCATTTTGTAAGTGGTTTTTGGACCGGCAACGACATTAAAGTCAATTTCCAAGGGGGCGGTAACGGTATTCATGACTTTGGCGCGTTTACTGGTCTTCAGATCATCGGTGCACTCTTTTTCTATCCATGTGCTCGGATCATCGGCAACATAATACAACTCGTTGTAACCTGTTGTCATGATGCACTTAACTTCTGTTGTTCTTGCAACTCCTTTTTTAGTGTACGTGGTTGCTACAGTCTCTCTCACCTGGAGTCCAGGTCCTTTTACGTTGCCCTCTTTCCAGTTTACTTTGCCGTTTGTTACGCCATCGGTGTTAAAGATAATATTGCTGTAGGTGGTGTAAGGCACAAAAGGACCTACAGCCATGGTAACATTTGAGGTATCCCAACCTTCAAGAATACCTGCGCTAGCTGAACCTGCGGTCATCAGGCCAAGTGCTGCTGCGGTCAAAATAATTTTTTTCATTTTCTCAATTCCTCTCCGTTGACGTTTTGTTCCAGTATGCAAGTCTTCCTTGCATTTCTCTCTCAATAGGAATGGCCATCCCTGGGGTCGTCTTATCCGAGACATTGTTCAAACTGACATAAGCATAAGCCCATTTGCCAGATACGACTTCTTTTGCCACTTCAAGACGCTGTTTACTCCCAATTGCAAGGTTGCAGCCACGGAAAGTTTTTTTTCGTTTTTTTTACAAATAACTCTATAACCAATTGTTTTTATACAAATATTTTATTTGCATTAGGCATAAAAAGTATGAGAAATTGCCACACAGGTCTCTTTGCCGCACCCCTTAATACCTGTGGAGCTGGTGGCCAGAAACCTTCCGTGTGGCAATGCACCACATCGCACTTCTGCTTCGTTGACATAAAATATCCCCCACCTGACAACATCATAAGGACATCCTCAGACCGGCCTTAATGATTTCCAGCGGACTTCTCAGCCAAGGCTTGCACCCACTCCAGTCGAAATCCAACAGCGATCACGGGATCATCACCAACAACTGACGTACCCTAAGCACAAAAAAAAAGGCCAGGGCGCTTGCGCGCCCTGGCCTGCTTCATGAGGAAGGAAGCTATTCAAAAAGCCAAAAGGCTCCTTAAATCTTTTTGAACGACATCATCTTATTGGACGGCAACCGGGGTGTAGCGGATAACCATCTTGTCGCCTGCGAAGCTTTCGTCAACCGTAATCCAAAAGGTTAAGCCAAGATTGGCAGCATCTTCAATGTAATCCATATACATTACGTTTTGTTCACCAGCAGCAATGGCTGCCAGGGCAGCAGTGATGCTCGTGTAAACG
>JAHJKA010000065.1 GCA_018822545.1 Pseudomonadota bacterium | reverse complement strand
TCTCAGAAATCAGCGGTAACACGATCAATTGTAACCCAGCCTACCCCAGCAAAATCCCTGCTAATGACGTGGGTCGTGTCTTAGCCAGCACTTTGACCAACACTGCTGGTAACTATCTCAATGTTAACACCGGCATTATTACCACCGATGCCACCTGGCCTGCCAAGCTCCCTCTGCATATCTTGGGTAATATAACGGTACAAGGTGTCGATGGTGCAGACGGCATTACCACCCTGACCATAGAGCCTGGTGTGGAAGTTCGTTTTAATCTGTATACACAGCTTATTATCGGAGCTTCTTCCGGAGCCCCTGGTTCCTTAGTTGCCCAAGGTACAATTGGCAATCCTATTCTCTTTACTTCAAACCAAGTCACACCGGCACCTGGCAACTGGTATGGAGTTCGTTTTCATGCCACCAGTCCGACAAGCTCAATCCTGGAAAATGCTATTGTCGAGTATGCCAACTATAACATTGTTGTGAGTGCCACAAGCCCAACCATTTTGAACACCAAGAGCCGTTTTGCCTCGATTGCCGGTGTATACCTTTATGGTGCTGCAACCACATCCGCTATTCTTGGCTGTCTTGATATATCCGATAATGCCTATGGGTTTCACGTTTCATATGCAAACCCAATCATCTCAGGCCATAATATTGTAAATAATAGCAGTGCTGGGCTCTATGTCTTTGGCAGCAACATTGACGATGCTACCAATAACTGGTGGGGGGATGCCGGTGGCCCTGGCGTCAACGGCGCCAATATTGTTACCGGCACGGCCACTGTCGCCCCTTGGCTCACTGCAGCCAAGAGCTGCGACCAAGTGATCAATGAACCACCGGAAACACCCCATACTCCGCAACCAAGTGACGTCTCTGTACGGGTTCCCTTAGCAAGCGGCAATGTGACCTTGAGTTGGCTTACAACCGACCCCAACACCGGCGATACGGTTTTCTCTGATATCTACATGGGCGCCGACCCAGAGAGTCTCAGTCTTCTGACTGGGGGCCTGGCCACCAAGAGCTACACAACTCCCCTTGCTGAAGGCATGACTTATTACTGGCAGGTTGTTGCCAAGGATTATGAGTTCAGCAGCTCCGGCCCCATCTGGAGCTTTACCACTGATGGTCCGCCACCTGACCTTATTGTCAACTCTTTTACCTCTCAGCCCCAGGGCAATGTCAATGTCGGTGATACCATAACCTTTACCGCTACTATCACTAATCAGGGTGCAGGCCCTGTGGTTGACTCTTCCACCATGGAGCTTGGGATGGACGGTGTTGCCATAGCCATAGATAATATTGACACCATTCTCATGAATGGAGCAACTGTGCAAATAAGCGGCACCTGGGTATACGCTATTGGCGATCATACCCTGTCGGCTACGGTGGACCCGCTTGATACAGTGGTCGAGGCGGATGAGGCCAACAATAGCCTTTCCATGACTGTGGCTGATCTTCTTGACCAAGAGCCACCTCAACTTATCTCAACTCTTCCTGTAGCAAACAGCTACGCTCAGCAGGCCGAAACATTTACCTTTACCCTGTATGATCGCCATCGCCATATTGACGATGCGG
Organism: Pseudomonadota bacterium; assembly: GCA_018822545.1. Lineage (GTDB taxonomy): Bacteria > Desulfobacterota > Desulfobulbia > Desulfobulbales > SURF-16 > BM506. The sequence continues at coordinate 61,238 of JAHJKA010000065.1, read as the reverse complement.
CAGTCATCGCCGCCTTTAGTTTGATTGGGCCAGGCAGCCTTCCTGTTCCCGGCACGATCAGTGAGAATAACGACACCTTTATCTTTACCCCGGCGGGTTCTTTTGCCCAAGGCACCTATAACGCTACAATCCTCGCCCAGGACATCGTAGGCTACATCGTAAATTACCAAATACCATTTGTCCTGGATGGCGTCCCTCCTGAGCCACCGGTGATTACTGGCGGTACAATGGCAAGCGGTTTAGTTCAGATCAGGCCGGTTTTAAATAGCGCTGAGGCCTTGTCTTTTACTCTTACGGGTGAAAGGGAAGCTGATACGTCTGTATTTATAGATAGTGTGGAGCAGATACCTCTGGGGCAAGACATCTTATGGTCTTCTGTACTGTTCCTAACCCCTGGCCCTAACTCCTTTGCCGTCAGATTGCGCGATGCAGCAGGTAATCTGAGTGACGAGGTGTGGGTTGACATTATTGCCGAGTCAACAGATAGGTTGGAGATGCTTTATGATGCCAGTGGTCGTATTAAGCAGATAGTAAAACCTTGAATCCTGACATATCCAGACGATGATAAAAACGATTAAAAATAAAACATCGAGAGCCTTTACCATGCAACATCCTCCCCTTAGAACGCTCCTCTTGAGCTTGATTATATTCTCCTCGATTTTGGCAGGTGGGAATACACCAGTTATGGCGAAATTTGTGTGGGAATGTGGTGTTGGTTGCCCCCCTCAACAGTTCGATGGAAGCCACTGTTGGGAGTATAACCCACAGGCAATCCATGTATCTGTTGCGTCTTGGTGGTGCGAAGGTCTGGTTCAAACATATGGTCTCAATTGTTTCGCTAGCGCATGGTATGTCTGTGGACGCCCCCCGATATCATGGCCAAATATGCTGTCGGATTACCCTGATACTGACGCCTATAAAAATGTTCCTCTGTCCGTGCATCACTCTAAAGCAGGATGGGATTCTGGAGAAGTCCCTGATGACACAGAAGAGGGTAAACCTCCTTGTGATCCATGTGATCCATCATGTGAAAACACGCCTCTCAAGGTTGGCAATCCTATAACCATTCATAATGGAAATAAATTCGAGGAAGCTGTAGATTTCCGTTTACCAACCTCCAACAAACTCTCTCTCAACTTCGAGCGTTTTTATAACAGCCAAAGCTCAATCACCTCTACCGTTGGCTATGGCTGGAGTGCTTCCTTTACCTCCCGTCTGGAAAAGGTAGAAGAGGCCATTACCTATCTAAAAATCACGGATGACTCAGGCCGTGCCGCCTATTTCCCCGGCCACGATATGTCCTTCTGGGTAGGAGCCTTTGGTGAAAAAAGTAGGGTGGAAGAGCTCGTCGATGGCTATGTCTGGTACCATCTTGATGGCTCCCAAGACACTTTCGACCTCACAGGAAAACTTCTCTGGAAAAGGGATGCCAACGGCCTGCTGCAGAGCATGACCTATGATGTTAATGGTCTTTTGCAATCGGTTACCGATGAGGCCACCGGACTTGTCCTCAATTTTTCTTACAACGCCAATGGTCTGCTCGACCATATAAGCGGGCCTGTTACTTCCGCAATTCAGGATGGCATCTGGGTCTCCTTTGGCTATGATGCTAACGACAACCTGACATCAACCACCTATGCCGATGGTTCCGGCTTTCAGTATGAATACAACGACCCCAACGATATCCACAACTTGACAGCCAAGAAGAACCAGGCTGGCCATGTCCTTGCCACCTGGTCCTACGACAACCTGGACCGGGCGGTTACGAACTATACACCGGATGGTCGTGGCGTTGATATTACCTATGTGACTGAGGATACCGTGGAGGTTACGGACGCATACGGGGAGACTCGCATCTATGGTCTTCAACTCGTTGATGGGGCCAGGAGAGTTGTTTCCCTTTCAGATGCCTCCGGTTGCCAGAGCTGCGGCGGAACCGCTCAACCTGTACGATATGCCTATGACAATATTTATAATGTCACAGAGGCAGATAGCAGGATGCGCATCATTGAAAAAGAATACGCCAACGGTCGGATCATCCAGTATTTTGATTATGATGCCAAAGGCAACCCCGGCATGGTCATCAAAAACGTCGGTACCACGGATGAACGTACCCACTATTATACCTATCACCCCGAAACCGGCGCCAAGATCACCGCAAGCACCATGTCTCTGCTCACCGGGGACTATAAAACCACCACCTGGGATTACGATAACGACGGCAATACCATCGCCAACGAAAACCCCACCCGCCTGCTGTACCGCAAGATAGACAAGGGCTACACCTTAGACAGTGCCAAACAGGTGGTGGCTTATGAGCATATCACCGCCTATACCTATAATGCCAAGGGCCAGGTCACCTCGGTGAATGGGCCGCTGGCTGGGGATCTTGACCTTACCACCCTTGCCTACAATGCCACCACCGGCAATCTTCTTTCTGTCACCTCGCCCCTGGTGGGCACAACCACTTATGGTAATTACGATGCGGCGCGGAATGCCCAGCTCATCACCGATCCGAACGGTATCCAGACCACTCTGGTTTATGACGGCAAGAACAGGGTTATTTCCAGCACCACCAATGGCATCACCTCCACCCGTACCTATAACCTGGCCGGTGATCTGGCCACCGTTACCGATGCCATGGGCCGTAGCGTCACCTACGACTATGACAGCACATACGGCAGGCTGACCAAGGTCACCGATCCCAGTGGCAACTATCAGCAGACCGGCTACGACGCCCAGGGTAATGCCACCCAGATCAACGCCTATGATCCAGGCGGCGTCAGCCATCTCCTCCAGCGGTACAGCTATCAGCACCCAACCCTGCCCGGCAAGCTGTGGAAGGTCATTAATCCCGATGACTCGGAGACGGTCTACGATTACGACTCCATGGGCAACGTCACCTCCATCATCGATCCCCTGGGTCGTATCTATAGCTATGGTTATGATCTGAACGGCCGTCGCACCAGCACCGAGGAGCCGGGCCTGGTCATCACCAATTACGGCTATGATAACGCCGGGAACCTGATCAAGGTCACCGATGCCGAGAATAAGGACACCACCTACGATGTCGATGATCTAGGCCGGGTGCTGGCCTCCCACTCGCCGGATGCCGGGACCATCTCCTTCTCCTATACCGAGGCCGGGCAGCTAGCCGCAAAGACCGATGCCATGGGCGTCACCACAAGCTACAGTTATGATGTGGCCGGGCGCCGTACCGGTATCATCTATGCCGATACCTCACAAAATGTCACATACACCTATGACCAGGGCACAAACGGCAAGGGGCGGCTCACCACTGTCGCTGGTCCGGACAGCACCATCCTCTATACCTATAACGATCAGGGCCTGCTTGCGTCAGAGATCAAGACCATGGGCCTGGTGGACTATGTCACCACCTATAGTTACGATGACTCCGGCCTGCTGACCAGTGTCTCCTATCCCTGGGGCCTCACCGCAACCTACAGCCACGACGCTGCCGGACAGGTGACGGATGTGACGGTGAACCACGAGGCCACGGCATACAACATCATGACCGCTGCCAGCTATCTGCCCTTTGGCCCGCTGGATGGGATGACCCTGGGTAACGGCATCCAGGTATCGCGCAGCTACGACCAGAGCTACCAGCTCACCGGTATTACCGATAGCACCGTTCTGGAGTTAAGCTACAGCCATGATCTGAGCGGCAAGATAACCGCCATCGCCAATAACCAAGACCTGCTGCGCGACCAGCAGTTTGCCTATGACGACAATGATCACCTCACCCAGGCCCAGGGCATCTACGGCACCCTGGACTATACCTACGACATGGTGGGCAACCGCCAGACCAAGAGCGTCGACGGGCTCACCGACACCTACAGCTACATCAGCGGCACCAACCGCATTCAGGCCGTGACCACAGCCACGGCAGAGCAAAAGATCTTTGTCCACGACCAGGCAGGCCGGGCCATCTCCATTCCGGATGCGGGCAGTCAACCAGTGGACACCAGCTATGTCTATGACGATAAGGAGCTGCGCATCAAGAAGGAGGCTGACAGCCAGTCGACCATCTACCACTACGACCTCTCCGGCAACCTCCTGGCTGAAACCAACCCAGACGGCACCCTGATCCGAGCCTACATCTACGGCGCCGGATTACGCCTGGCCACAATGGTCCCCGATGGTGTAAACTTCAATACATACTGGCACCACAACGACCACCTGGGTACGCCTCAGAAGCTTACCGACAGCTCTGGTGCTGTGGTTTGGAGTGCTGATTACCTGCCCTTTGGTAAGGCCATTGTTGATCCAGGTTCTACCGTTGATAATAATATCCGGTTTCCGGGCCAGTATTACGACTCCGAGACGGGGCTGCATTATAACTGGCACAGATATTATGATCCGGCCACCGGCAGGTATATGACGCCTGACCCGATTGGGTTGGATGGTGGGATCAATCTATATGCTTATGTAGATGGTGATCCGATTAATTGGATTGATCCGTATGGGTTGTACCATTGGAACAAAAAGCCTCCTTATACGGTTCCTGTTACTGGGCAAACCAAGAAGAATCTTGAATGCCTTGAGGAATGCTTAAAATGTGAAACAGGTGATAGTAATTTGGACATGTTGCTTACGGGTGGCGCTGAAAAAAGCGGACACTCTACGAATAGCCATCATGGAAAAGGAACAGCAGTAGATGTCGCAGGACCAAAATTTAATCCCATCAGCGATCCAGCTGTTAAGAAATGCGCTTTAAAATGTGGTTTCAATGCCGGTTTATTTGAGCAATACCCAAATAAACCCAATAAGACACATTGGCATCTGCAACAGGAACCGGGGAATGGTGTTCCAAGCTTGAGGCCTAATTTGACTCCAAGGCCGTACAAGAGGCCGGTTCTACGTCCAAGTCCTTTTAAAGTTAGATAGGTGCGCACATGAAACAATTGATAATTGGGTGTTTATTTGTTTTGTCACTAGGGTCATGCGCTAATGCAGAACAATTAAATGCTGTCGAAGTTATTTCAGCTAGTTTTCCTGACAGTATTGAGATTAAACGCAATGGTAACTGCTCCATAGAGTTTTGTCCCGATAACACATGTGAATTTTATGAGGCAAAAAAAGATGTTTCATATGAAGAACTAGCTGATTTCTTTTATATTTATACATACTTTTTCTCTGATTATTACACATTAAATGAATGGCGAAATAAGGATGAAGCTAGAGAGACGGCAAGAAAGGTTCTTGCAAGGGATGCCTATAAACAATGCAAGGGTAAAAATGACATGATGACTGCCCAGTGCATATTGCTGAAGATTAGTAATGGGCAAAATATCAAAATGTATTTTGTTCGTGATGATGAAAATGAGCGTCATCTTGTCCCTATTGATATAGCAAAGGCAACTGTAATCAGATGATTTCATCAAATTAGGTTGAGTTTGAGAGATCAAACACCCCAAAACACCGAAAGACGGAAAAAAGGGGTCAAGTCCGCCGTTGACCTTTCTTCGAGCTAGAGAGGCTGGCCCGGCCCTGGCCACAACCACCGCATTTCTTCCAGCCGATACGCCACCCAAGGCCAGCAAGAGCCGCCATCCACTAAAGACAGTGGTTGGCGACTTTTTTGCCCGCTATGTTGCATAAAATTCCTTATGTAACATGGGCGTGGCCGTCAGGCCGTACCCTGCTTGCTCCCATTTTACATAAGAAGATTTTATGCGGGCGAAGCCCCGGCATCCCATGGCGCAGCCGCCGGACATAGAGCAAAAAAGATGACAACCACATACCATGAACCCCTTCGAGGGGTTTGGGGTGATTACTTCAAGACGGGCTACGGATGGCGAAGCGGAAGACGCAGCAGTTTGCGGCTGCAGCCGCTAGCCGGAGACCTTCCATCATAAAGGATTATTATTTTAAGGAGATAGAAGCGGTTTTCAATTTGCGTATAAGTTATATAGTAGAATACAAGAGGTGCAAGAAATGCACTTCATGTAACCCTTTTGAGATACGATGCCTAAAGTTAATCATGACATACTGCGCTGGGCTCGAGAGACGGCAGGTCTTTCTTTAGAAGAGGCAGTCGGCAAGCTTAATATCCATGATTCTACAAGTGCGTCTGCTGTTGATCGTCTCACCGCTTTAGAAGTTGGCGATACTGCGCCTACGCGGCCTATGCTGTTGAAGATGGCCAAACAGTACCACCGTCCACTTCTTACGTTCTATATGTCTGCACCGCCTCGCCAAGGCAGCAGAGGTCAAGATTTCCGTACGCTCCCCCCTGGGCACTCTAGATCCGAAGAAGCATTGCTCGATGCCCTCATTCGTAATGTCCAAGCAAGACAGGGCCTGGTAAAGGCAATCCTTGAGGATGAAGAGGACATTGAGCCTCTGCCTTTCATCAACTCCATGAATATGTCCGATGGCGTGGAGATGGTCTTGGCCTCCCTCAAGGATATCCTTCAGCTTGAACTAGACGAGTTTCGCTCTCAATCCTCCCCGTCCGAAGCCTTTTCTCTGTTACGAGATACAGTTGAGTCTACCGGGGTCTTTGTGCTTCTCATTGGCAACCTGGGAAGTCACCACACGGCTATTGATGTGGAAACGTTTCGTGGTTTTGCCTTAGCTGACGAGCTTGCTCCTTTTATCATTATAAATGATCAAGACGCCCATTCTGCTTGGTCTTTTACCCTGTTGCATGAGTTCGTCCACCTAATGCTTGGGCAGACTGGTGTGTCTGGTGCACGGGCAGAAATCGCGGTGGAGCAATTTTGCAATGATGTTGCTGGTGAATTCCTGCTGCCACGCCAAGAGATCCAGGCAATAGGGGTTGATGAAGGAACCGATATTGCCCAGGCACTAGAGGCGATTAGTGACTTTGCGCAGGCCCGTAATGTAAGCAGTTCTATGGTTACCTATAAACTGTTTCGCGGAAACATGATTAGCCACAACAAATGGGTGGATTTAAGCAGGCAGTTTCGGCGTCTGTGGATTGAGGGGCGTATGGAAAAACGCCGTAAATCCCGTGACCAACAAGGGGGTGGGCCGAACTATTTTGTAGTCCGCAGGCATCGCGTAGGTAACACATTAATAAATTTTGTTGACCGTATGATGGCCTCTGGTGCTGTCACAACGACCAAGGCAGGCCAAATCCTTGGGGTCAAGCCCAGCAAAGTGCCGACATTGATCGATACAGGCAAGGCCATCTAGGAGTCTTCTTTGATATATTTGCTTGATGCTAACGTGCTCATAGACTCAAACCGTGACTATTACCCTCTCAGCCGAGTGCCTGAGTTCTGGGAATGGCTCCTGTATTACGGGCAGCAGGGACAAGTGAAAATCCCTATAGAAATTTATGAGGAGATCAAGGACGGCAATGATGACTTGGCGGCGTGGATGAAGCAGGAGGATGTTAAAAACGCTCTTCTCTTAAATGAAGACGTTGGTGTCGCTACGGTTGCCGATGTAATCGATCAAGGCTATGCCCCAGACCTTACCGATGACGAGGTGGAAAAAATCGGACGTGACCCATTTCTGGTAGCGCATGCTTTACACCAGAGTGTGCCAAGGTGTGTGGTTACAACAGAAATTTCAAAACCAAGCAAGCAAAGGGCCAATAGAAAGCTACCTGATGTGTGTCGGGGGGTTTCTGTGAGAACGTGTAACACATTTCAGTTTATTCGTGAGCTAGACTTCAGCACCAACTGGAACAAGCCTTAACCCCCCCCAAAAAAAAATTATCCGTGTGCCGCATAAGCCTTTTTGGCCTTTGCATCCCTGAGCAGGCTATCAACCACCGTGATGATTGTTTTCTTGTCGTCCTCGTCCAGATGCTCGATCTCGGTGAACCGTTCAAGCATGGCCTTGTCCTGGATCTCAAGAGCCTTTCCAGAATCATCCACCAAGTAATCTAGAGTAACCCCAAATATATCAGCCAGTTTCTTGGCCACCTCGACCGAAGGGGTCATTTCTTCTCGCTCGTATCTTCCCAAGATAGGGCCACTGGTTCCAATCTTCTTGGCCACCTGCTGCTGACTCCATCCCCTTTCCTTTCTTAGCTTTAAAAGCCTGTCACCTATAGTCATATCGATACCTAAAAATGTCGTTTGGTCGTGGTTTTAGCTTCTTTTGGCCATTATTAGACACTAAAAAGTAACCGTCAAGATGTAAAAGTTCTTGAGGTGTTGTAATGTATCCGTTATAAAAAGCACGAATAGGTTACAGGTAACTTTTTTCAAAAAGAGGAAAAATATGATCGAACAGTCACGAATCGAGGCTGTAAAAGGCTCTGTTGACTTGGTGGCCCTGGTCAAATCCCGAGGCGTCAAACTCCGCAAGAACGGCAAAGGTTATAAAGGCCCTTGTCCCTTCCATGAAGACTCCGACCCATCCTTTAGCGTCAACCCGGACGACAACCTGTGGAACTGCTTTGGCTGCAATAAGGGCGGTGATGCCATTCGTTTTGTTGAACTGTTTGATCAGATCGGCTTTAAGGAGGCGGTGTCCAGGCTGGAATCCGGGGCAACCCCGAAGACCACCAAGGATCAGACCGACAAGCCTGAAAAGAGTAAAGAGCTGGCAGTTAAAGAGAGAAAGCTGCTGGCCCGGGTGGTTGATTATTATCAGCATACCTTTAGTGAAGACAGCCAGGGCCTGGACTATCTCAAGGAACGAGGCATCAACGATCACCAGAGCTTAAACGACTTCGGCGTTGGCTTCGTCAACGGTTCCCTTCGAGACATCTTGCCCGATGATGAAGATGTCATAAAGACCTTGAAGGAGCTGGGCATCCTCAACAAGAAGGGCAACGAGATCTTTTATAACTGTGTTGTCTTCCCGCTCTATGATCAGGACGGGGCTGTGGTCAATCTCTATGGCCGCAATATCTCCGCAGAAAATCAGGTGAACCACCTCTATCTGGCCGGATCAAGAAGCGGCCTGGTGAACCGCCAGGCGGTGAAGCGATCCTCCACCATCATCCTCACGGAATCGATCATAGATGCCCTCACTCTCTATGATCAGGGCTTTAAAAACGTCATCCCGGCCTATGGGGTCAATGGTCTTACCGATGACCACCTTTCTCTCTTTAACCGCCAAGTAAAAGAAATCTATATCGTCTTTGATAATGATGAGGCCGGGAAAGAAGGGGCAGCCAAGGCAGCGGATCAGCTTCAAGACTTGGGGATCTCAAGCCACCTGGTAGAGCTGCCGGACAAAGATATTAATATCTATTTCAATCGCCATACCCCGGAAGAGTTTGAAAATCTTTTAAAGCAAACCAACCCCGCAAGCCTTGAACAGTCCGAGAATCTCAACAAACGTAAAAAGACCCTGTTCATCAATGATCAACATGGCTTTACGGTTGGCTATGGTGGCCGACAATACCAAGTCAAAGGCATCCAAAGAGGTGATACCCAACTAAAGGCCACCATAAAAGTGGCCAAAGATGTGGCCGACTCCACCCAACCCTTTGAACTCACCACCATCGATCTTTATTCTTCAAGATCAAGGGTCTGGTTCGCCAAGCTCTGCGCCGGACTGCTGGAAGAGCCGGAAGAACTGGTCAAGGAAGACCTTGGCAAAATCCTTACCCTGATTGAGGAATACAAACCCCAGGAAGAGGAACAAGAAACCATCGAGATCAGCAAGGCGGATGAAAAGCTGGCCCTGTCCTTCCTCAAAAGCCCGGAGATGTTCTCCGAACTGCTGGCCGACTTCCAGACCTTAGGTGTTACCGGCGAAGAGACAAACAAGCTCGTTGGCTACCTGGCTGCGACCTCCCGTAAACTCGATGACCCTTTATCAGTGTTTATCCAGTCTCGATCTGCTGCCGGCAAATCAACCCTTCAAGATGCCATCCTTTCCTTAGTTCCAGAGGAAGACTTCGAAAAATACACCCGCATGAGTGACCAGGCCCTTTTTTATAAGGACGAAGAATCCTTGATGCACAAGATCTTAGCGGTTGAAGAGGCGGAAGGCATGGGCGGTGCTGCCTACTCAATAAGAAACATTCAATCAGCCAAACAGATCACCGTGGCCGTCACCGGCAAAGATCCATCCACCGGCAAAATGCGCACAGAAACCTACAAGGTCAAAGGCCCGGTGTGCGTGATGATCACCACCACGGCCACCGAGATAGACCAAGAAACAGCCAGCCGTTTTATCTTCTTAACCATTGATGAATCAACAGCCATGACCGAAGCCATTCACCAGATGCAACGAGAGGCAGAGAGCCTTGAGGGGCTCATTAAATCAAAAAAACAAGACACCATCATTCGCAAACACCATGCGGCCCAACGGCTCTTAAAGCCCTTGGGGGTGGTCAACCCCTTTGCCAACTATCTGAGCTATCCTGCCAACTCTCTCAGATCCCGCCGAGACCATAAGAAATACCTTGGTCTGATCCGGGTCATTGCCTTTATCCATCAATACCAACGCCAGATAAAAACGGTCGAGGTGGACGGTCAACCTGTGGAATACATCGAGGTAACCCTGGACGACATCAAGACCGCCAATCAGCTGGCCAATGAGGTCTTGGGTCAGACCATGGACGAGCTGGCCAAGCCATCCAGAACCTTGCTTTCCAAGGCCTACAGCATGGCCCAAGAGCTGGCGGCGAGTCAAAAAGATATTGGTCTTGATGAGGTGGTTTTTACTCGCCGCCAGCTCCGGGAGTACACGGGCTGGACAGACTGGCAGATCAAAAACCATATCAAACAGCTAGAAGATATGGAGTATCTGGTGGCCCGGATCGGCTCCAAGGGCAAGGAATACTCTTATGTTCTCAACTATCAGGGCCAAGCCGAAGAGTCGGATAAATGCTACCTCAACCTGACCACAGTTGAAGAGATCGAAAGGCAGATGGCTGCAAACTCGGAGTCTAGTGTTTACCTGGAGGGCTAAAGAGCTACTTGGAGGGTGCTTGGTGGTGGCAGAAAACAACATAAAACCCTTGCTGTTAAAGGAAAAACTCAACTAGTTGGCGGTGAAGGTGGGAGAAAGACACCCAGGGGGAGGGGCTATGGAACCGGATGTGATCATAAGTGAATATCAGAACCACCTAAAGGCCCTTGGCTATGCTGACTCAACCGTGGATATTTACCGCAAGAACCTGGGCCAGTTCAAACGCTTCCTGAAAGAGCAGAAAATAACAGACCTGCGCAAGGTGCATAAGAAAACCATCCAGGCTTACAAGGCCGAGGTTATGGCCGAGAAAAACGCCATGGAGACCAAGGCCCTGAAGCTGCGACCGGTAAAAAGGCTCTTTGAACATCTGGTGGAGAATAACAGACTCTTTATCAACCCCACCGAAGGCCTGGTGGAGACCTGCCGCAAGAACCGTAAAATAGGGACGGTTCTTACTGTTAAGGAGGTGCAAAGACTGATGGAGCAACCCAACCTCTCCTTTCCCATGGAGATACGAAACCGGGCCATTATGGAGGTCTTTTATACTTCCGGAATCAGATTAAATGAACTTATCCGGCTGGCGGTTCATGATGTGGATTTCAAAGAGAAGATGCTCTATATCCGCAAGGCCAAGGGCAGCAAACAACGAGTGGTGCCCCTGGGCAAAACGGCCCGTCACTATCTGCGGGAATACCTGGACAAGATCAGGCCAAGACACAGTAAGAGAAACCCTAAGGAAAGAGCCCTGTTTCTAAAGAACACGGGCGAAACCTTAAGCCCTGGGGCGATCCGGCAGGCCATCCGAGACTACCGGATCAAGGCCGGAATAAAAAAACCTGTCTCACCCCATACCTTCAGGCGAACCTGTGCCACCCATCTTGTCCAGCAAGGGGCGGACATCCGCTATGTCCAGAAACTCCTTGGCCATAGCAGACTAAGCACCACCCAGACCTACACCAAGGTAATGCCGGTGGAGGTGAAGAAGAGCCACAATCAACATCATCCAGGAAAGGATCTATGAAGATAATCAACCTTGTCACCTTGTACCTCAAACACCTGGCAATCCTTGGCAGATCACCGTTGACGATCCGGGCCGCCAAATATGGCCTGCGCACCTTCTATACGTTTCTTGAGGAAGAAAAGATCATCCATGTTGAGGGGCTCTGTCCTGAGATCATGGCCGAATACCAGCAGGAGCTGGCCTTTAGGCTGACCAGCAAGGGAACACCCCTTGCCGCCAGAAGCCAGGCCCAGCTGCTGGCCGTTGCCAAGAACTTTACCCGGTATCTGAAAGAGGCAGAGTATCTGCTTCGAGATCCCGGCGCCAAGATCAAGCTGCCCAAGAAACCCAGACGCCTGCCACGGGTCATCCTGTCTTTTTCTGAGTTGAAACAGCTCATGACTGGCCCGGATATCCAGAGCAATCAAGGCTATCGAAACAGGATAGTCTTAGAGATCCTTTATGATACCGGGATCAGACGAGCTGAAGTCGCCAATATAAAGCTGAGAGACCTTGATCTTGATGGCGGCTATATCCATATACGATCCGGCAAGGGTGACAAAGACCGGGTTGTGCCCTTATCAAGCCGGGTATGCAACCTGGTAAGGAGTTATCTGCACTCTGTCCGCCCGGCATACTTACAGGGCAAGGATGAAGGTTTTTTTATTCTTAATCGCTGGGGGGAACGAATGAACGCCCATGGCGTCTGGGCCGTAGTCAAGCGTTGCGCTGACCAGGCAGGCATCAAGAAAAACATCTCCACCCATACCTTCCGCCATACCTGCGCCACCCACATGATGAAGCACGGTGCACCGATACGTCATGTCCAGGAACTCCTTGGCCATGAGTCCCTGGAATCAACGCAGATCTACACCCATGTGACCATCAATGACCTGAAAGCGATCCACGCCAAGTATCATCCCGGAGAGATGATGGCAGCTCGGTAGTGATGTGGAGGGGCTGACGTGCTCAGGCTTCAGCCGCTAAACTGCAAGCGTCTTCCGCTTCTTGCGCCGCAGCCCGTCTTGAAATAATCACCCCAAACCCCTCAAGGGGTTCATGGTATGTGGTTGTCATATTTTTAGCAGGCTATGTCCGGCGAAAATCAGATGCCGTCCCTCCGGGCGTATAAAATCAAGTTATGTAAAATGCGGTCAAGCTTGGTACGGCCTGCGGCCACTCGCATGTTACATAACGGAGTTTTATACAACATAGCAGGCAAAAAATCCGCCAACCACTGTCTGAATCAGATCCCCGCCCGACCCCCCGTCCGCCCCAGGGCTCCCCAAAGTCTAACTATCCGTCATCATCCATCTTTTTTTCTTTAACTGCCATTCTCCATGCCTTGCTCTTTGCTGCAACTTCGCGTAAGGTCTTCAAAATGTGCTCTCTATGACGGACTAACCAATCTCAGAAAAAAAAGGAGCTCTTTAGGGGGAGAAGGCACATACGAATATATCCGGGCCAGTATTACGATGGTGAGACGGGGCTGCATTATAACTGGCACAGATATTATGATCCGGCCACCGGCAGGTACATGACTCCTGATCCGATTGGGTTGGATGGTGGTATTAATCTGTATGCGTATGTTGGCGGTGATCCTGTTAACTGGATTGACCCTGAGGGGTTAGCTGGCTGGCATTTCGACAGAACAGAATCTGGGAGAAAACTTATCCATAAAGGTAAATATAGATTCGATTCTGATGGCGATTTAGTTGACCATTCAGGCCGAAAGCTCAAGAATCCAGAAAAAGGAGGGACTTGGAAGGATGCCAAGGATGCCCTCAAGTGGTTGAAGGGTAAAAAACCAACTTTTTTTGATAATGGAATGCCGTTGATACTAATCATTTGGCCAAAGGATTATTGTACTCAAAACCCAGGCGACCCGTATTGCAAAGGATGGTGTGATGGCTCTATGGGTTTGATTGCACCCTGGTGTTCTTGTCAAAACAACTCATAAGGGCAGGAAAAAATGAAACAACCTATCGAGAATATTTTTTGTTGCATTCGCTTTAGTGAATGTGTTGCGGATGGCGACATTAAGCATGCGGATGAGAATGATGAAACAGAATGGTATATTCCTGAATGGTACCATATTTATTTTTGCCCCTTTTGTGGAACAAATGTTCAGGGGGTAGGATTCGGTCAACCTGAACGACGCAATCAGCAACAAAAAAATAGCCTAGGGGAAAAGACCATTTAACTCCCTTTAAGAACAACACCCCACAAACAGAAAAGGCGGTTGATGCTCATGCATCTTCCGCCTTTTCTGTTTGTGGGAGCCCCTGGTCTAACTACCTGCCATCATCCATCTTTTTTTCTTTAACTGCCATTCTCCATGCCTTGCTCTTTGCTGCAACTTCGCGTAAGGTCTTCAAAATGTGCTCTCTATAACGGACTAACCAATCTCAGAAAAAAAAGGAGCTCTTTAGGGGGAGAAGGCACATACGAATATATCCGGGCCAGTATTACGACGAAGAGACTGGGCTGTATTATAACTGGCACAGGTATTACAACCCTGAGACCGGCAGGTATATGACGCCTGATCCGATTGGGTTGGAGGGTGGTATTAATCTGTATGCTTATGTTGGGGGTGATCCGGTTAACTGGATTGATCCAACTGGCCTATGTGTATGGGACTTGTGTGCGGGTGAAGCTTATGTGGGGACCCTTTTAGCAGGAGGAATAATCTACTATGGTACTCCAATAGCTGCTGATCTTGGGCAGTGGCTAGGTGAAGCTCTAAGGAATGAAGGGGAAGAAGAGGTCTGTGAAGTTCCAACAACCCCTCCTGATGGCCTAGTTGAGAATCCCCATCGTCCTGGTAGTTGGGGGGAAATTGGTCCAGATGGTAAGTTTGAAGAGAAATGGAGACGTGATACAGGCCGCCCTGAGATAAAAAGTCCTCATGGATCTACAGACCATATTCATGTCGGTGATAGATGGTACCCGATAACGAAAAAGTGATTGATTATGAAAGAAATTAATATTGAAACCATTTATGATTTGCCAGTTCATGATTCCGATTTTTTAGGGATGAAAATTTCACAGAACGATAGTGGCGAGACTGAACTGAGTTTAACCATTGCTTTTTGTAAAGGTGAGTTTGAGGACTTACCTGAACATTCAGGCGTCATTTCCCCTGAAGGCCATATGGCTTTTGTGTTTAACAATTGTGAATGGATCAATATCAATACTTTTTGCAACAGAACACAAAGGGACTCTATCGATTATATCGAATTCAAGAAAGATACCCCTGAGCTAAAACAATATAACCCTCAAAAAGGGAATAAGCATATTATGGTTGTTTTTACGAGCGGCTCAAAAATAGAATGTATCTCAAAAAGCATCGAATTAGCTTCAAGCTTTATTAGGTAGAGTTTGAGAGAGTTTGAGAGAGCTTACCCTCTCAACAACATCAAAAAGGCGGCGGAGAAATAATCTCCACCGCCTTTTTCTATTTGTGGGAGCCCCTGGGGGCGGACGGGAGCGCGGGTTGTAGCGGAGTTGGGCCAGGGGCGCAGGGCGTGGAGCCGTAGGGAACTTTACATAAAACCTTATGTAAAGCGAGCAAGGAATGGTTGGTGGCACCATGGTTGCCACCGCTGGTCATCTGGATAGTTTGCAAGCATGGTGATCGCCAAGCCACGTCGCATAATGGGCCCATTATGCGACGTGCCGCAGCGAGCGTAGTTCCCGAAGGTGGAACAACCGTAGCTACTAAGCCGACGAAGCGGAAACCCAAGCGGGTCGGGCGAGGAATCTCATAAAGACAGGCTCGGAGTCTGCGCTTACCGGGATAGCGAAAGCACCCAGAAGGCGGGCATAAACAGAAGACCCGTCAGGGGCTGAAGCCGCTAGTCTGGACCTTCCTTGGTCAGGGCAGGTATCTGTCAATATCCAGGGCTCCGTGAAAGACTCCTAAGATATCTATGTAATCGTCGGTGATGATGTAGGCGATTCGGTAATGGCCGTAGAGAAGAACCCGGATATCTCCCTCTGGTTCATCCCGGTATTTATGGCCAAGTTCAGGGAAATCGCTCAGAAATTGAGCTTTTTCATAGATGCCGGTAACGACTTTACCGGCCGCGGTGGTGTTATCCTGTGCTATGTAATCGTAAATCTCTTTAAGCCACAGCTCGGCTTCGTGTGACCATCTTATTCTTGCCATGATCTGATCCGGCTTGCCATGTCATCGTTAGAGATAACCCGTCCTGTGCGGACATCCTCAAGGCCACGGTCAATCATCCTCTCAAAGGCCAGCTCCCTCATGATCTCATCATAGGAAGCATCTTCAGGCTGAGCCATGACGATGTTGGCAATTTTTTCTTTGCTAGTTTGCAATTGCATAGGGATCCTCGTTTGGTTCTTAGAGAACAGCAGATTTATTTTTAAAATATAGCCACTCTCTCAGGTAGGGTCGAGAAAAAAGAAAAAATATTACCTCGATAAATTTCGTGAGCTGCCTTTTCGATCCGAGCTGGCAAACAATCACAAAAAGGTGGCGGAGTCTCCGTCCTATTTGATTTTTTATGGTGTTTCAGGCACAGACATGCGCACCACAAAAAAAAAGCCCGTAACGAATAAACGTTACGGGCTTTAAGGTAAAAATGGTGCCGAAGGCGAGAATCGAACTCGCACGACCGTGGGCCGCTACCCCCTCAAGATAGTGTGTCTACCAGTTCCACCACTTCGGCATCAATTCGTATGTCTTTTAATGTCCTGCAGCCTCTTGACTTACGGGTGCAGGTTGTTCAGTCTGGCCAGTGAGGTCGGCGGTAGGCTGAATGGTTTTTTCTATACCACTTTCATTTTGGTTTGGCACGGAAATTTGTTTCATCACCGAAGTTGAAGAATCATGTGATGAAATATAGGCCAAAGTCAGGCTGGTGATCATGAAAATAACCGCCGAAGCTGTGGTTATTTTACTTAAAATGGGCATGGGGCCGTCAGCGCCAAAAACCGTCTGATTGGAGCCGCCGCCAAAGGTTGCCCCCATGTCCGCACCCTTGCCCTGTTGCAGCAAAACGATGCCGATCAGAAACAGGCAAACAAGAATGTGGATGATAATCAGCAGAGTGGTCATAGTATTTTACAGGGTTTCAAAATGGATAATGCGCAGAAAAGATTCTGCCTTGAGGGCGGCGCCGCCAACCAGTGCACCGTCCACGTCCGTCTGGGCCATGAGTTCATCAATGTTAGCCGGATTGACCGAGCCACCATACAATATTCTGATTTGCTGAGCAATAGCTTTATCAAAAATATCCGCAAGCAGCAAGCGGCAGAAGGCATGGACATCCTGGGCCTGGGCTGCGGAAGCGGTCTGGCCGGTGCCAATGGCCCATACCGGTTCATAGGCGATGGTAAGCTGGTTGCCTGTCTTGATCTTGGCCCCGGCAAGTCCCTGGCGCAGCTGTTTCTCAAGGATGGACTTGGTGTCGTTACTTTCTCTTTCCGTAAGGGTTTCACCGATGCAGAGAATGGGGGTGATGCCGAACTTGAGGGCACCGAGGAGCCGTTTGTTGATCAAGCTGTTGCTCTCGGCAAAAATCTGCCGCCGCTCGGAGTGGCCGATGATGGCCATGGTGGCACCAGCCTCTTCCAGCATAAGGGGGGATAATTCGCCGGTAAAGGCGCCTTTTTCCTCCCAGCAGATATTTTGCGAAGCAAGAATGATACCCGTGTCGCGCAGGATATTGCCCACGGCGTGTAAGGCCGGGGCCGACGGGGCCAGCATGGCCTGACGGCCGGCCGGGAGAGGTTTAGCGGCAATGGCGCGGGCAAGCTCTGTGGCCTCGGCAACAGTGGTAAACATCTTCCAGTTGCCGGCCAGCAGGGGCGTTCTTTCCATGGTCATTCCTCGTTTAGTGACTTGCTCGGCAACTTCCACCATAAAAAAACAAGAATTTGCACAAGTAATTTTCAACGTGACTGCAGCTGGATAAAGCTGAGTTGAGCAGCTTGTCTGCTCAAACGAAACTTATGCCCTTGTGGTATAACCAGCAGATAGCGAGCTGGCGAGACCTTCGAGTCACTTGTACCCCTCAAAGGGGGTGCTGAGCAGAGTACCGTTCTAAAATATATTACTGTCAAAGGTGTTAGGCTTTGTTGTTTAGGGCCGTAACACCGGGGAGATCCTTGCCCTCCATGAGCATAAGAAAGGCGCCACCTCCGGTGGACATGTACGAGATGTTGTTGCTCTCTCCGGCCTTGTGTACGGCCACATCGGTATCGCCGCCGCCAACTATGGTCAGGGCATGGGAGGCAGCAACATGGGAAACCATGGCCATGGTGCCGCGGGAAAAAGCATCCATCTCAAAGGCACCCATGGGCCCGTTCCAGATAATGGTTTTGGCAGATTCCAGGGCCTCGTTGAACAGGGTGGTGGAGGCCGGACCAATATCAAGAATCATCCATTCGGATGGCACTTCCTGGACGGTGGTCTGCTTCGTCTCGGCATCAGCCGCGAATTTATCACCGACAATGCAGTCGACAGGCAGATACAGTTTGACGTTTTGCTCCTGGGCCTTCACTATCAAGCTTTTGGCTGTGTCCAGCAGGTCTTCTTCCACCAGCGATTTGCCGACCTGGTATCCCATGGCCTTGAGAAAGGTATTGGCCATGGCGCCGCCGATAATCATCTTATCCACCCGATCCATCAGGTTGCGCAAGGCGCCGAGTTTGCTGGAGACCTTGGCCCCCCCGATAATGGCCACCAGGGGTCGCCTGGGATCGGCAACAGAACGGTGGAAATAATCCATCTCTTTCTGGAGCAAAAAGCCGGCAGCGCAGATTGCAACATGCTCGGTGATTCCTACCACCGAGGCGTGGGCGCGGTGGGCAACGGCAAAGGCGTCATTGATATAGATGTCGGCAAAGCTGGCAAGTTTTTTCGAAAATTCATCATCGTTTTCCTGTTCGGCGCTGTAAAAACGCAAATTCTCCAGGAGGATGACATCGCCCGGTTGCATGGCTGCCACCATCTTTTCCACCTCCGGGCCGATGCAGTCTGGAGCCAGTTTGACCTCTTTATTGATCAGGCGACTCAGGCGCTTGGCCGCAGGAGCAAGGCTGAATTTATCCTGCCGTTGCCCTTTAGGCCGCCCCAGATGGGACATGATAATAATTTTGGCATGCTCATCCAGGGCGTGATTGATGGTGGGCAGGACGCCGCGGATACGGGTGTCATCGGTGATATTGCCTTGACTGTCCAAGGGTACATTGAAATCAACGCGGATGAGAAGTTTTTTGCCTTTGATGTCGAGATCGCGGATATTTTTCATAAAGATTTGCCTGATAAAAAAGAGAGGAAAGAATCAAAGTAGTGTCAGGGCGGTGTGATGCCCTGGTTTTGTTGAAGTCTCATGATAATAGCATCCTCACAGGGGGAGGTGTAGTATTTTTTTCGGAGACCACAGGGGGTGAAACCATATGATTGATACAGGTTTTGGGCTGGCAGGTTTGAGGCGCGTAGCTCAAGGAAGCAGGAAGAGACGCCTTTTTTTTTGAGAAAAGCAAGGGCGTGGCCCACGAGACGCTGGCCTATATGCCGTCGCCGCAAGGGGCTGGCAACGGCTATTTTGTGGATTTCTCCTTCATCAAGAAGGCCTTGGCCGCAGATGTAACCGGCCAGGGCCTTGGTCTCGGTGACACGGGCAATAAATTGCCAGCTGTGGGGTTGATCAAAAAGACTTTTGAAATGAGAGGCAGTCCAGGGGGACAGGTTCTCGCTGTCGAGCTGGATTGCCTCGGCCACATCGTCAGGCATCATTGCAGTTATGTTGATATTGATCACACCATTTGTTCGGCAATGGAGACAACCCGGTCGGCCAGCATATTGGTGTAGCTGCCCAGCTCATTATCGTACCAGCCGTAAATTACAGCCTGGGTCACCGGTACACTGAGGAAGTTTGGTTCATCCTTGTCACCCTTGCCGGCACAGCCCAAACGGTCCATGTTGACCCGGATGGCAGCAGTGCGGGTGTGGGTTTCGGTGCCCTCTATAATGGTGGCTGCCGCTGGTGTGCCGATGATGTCGGAAGAGACATTCTGTTCTTCGGAGTAGATCAGGTAGGGATTGGTCTGGCTGAATTTCTTGTAAATTCCGTTAATTTTGGCGCGGTTTATCGGATCCTCCAGGGTGTCTTGGAGATTGAGGACCAGGACGATGAGCGAGCCGGTGGAGGTAGGGATTCTTACTGATTCAGCAATAAAACCGATGTCCTTCATCTCCGGGATAACTAGGCGCAAGGCCTTGGCGGCGCCGGTGGTGGTGAGAATGATGTTGTTCAAGATGGAGCGGCTTTTGCGCAGGTCAGTGGCGCCGGTGGAGGGCAGGGAGTCAAGGACCTTCTGACTGCCGGTGGCGGCATGGACGGTGACCATGGAGGCAGAGAGGAAATTTGCAGCACCAACATGATCGAGAAGCGGCTTCATCATATAAGACAGACAGGTGGTGGTGCAGGAGGCCGCTGAAATCAGGTTATGCTTGGAGGGGATATAGTCATCCTCATTGATGCCCATAACCGTGGTAATGGCGTCACCCGGCATCTCCATGCCTTTGGCCTTGATTTTAAAAGGGGCGGAGAGAACGACCTTCTCGGCACCGCCCACCAGGTGGCCGCGGAAGGCGCCGTAGCCGGAATCGGGATCAGCGGTGGGGTCGGTGAAAACACCGGTTGTGTCCACCACGATACGAACATCATTTTCTTTCCATTTGATGTCCTTTGGGTTGCGGGATTCACGCAGAATCTTGACGGGGACACCATTGACGGTCATGGTGCCTTCGGCATGATTGATATTCTCAATAACCCGGCCACCTTTCCAGCCGTGCAAGAAATTGTTGAGGCGGCCGTAGGAGCTGTCTTTTTCAATGGAGGCAGCCAGATCTTCAAGGCTCTGGCCGATTTCACGGCCGGTATTGGCGACAATGCCGGAAAAATGTTTACGACCTACATGGTGCCAGAGTGACAGTTTGCCGATACGGCCGAGGCCGTTTAACCCGAGTTTCATCTGGTGAAATCTCCTTTCATTGCGTTATGGAGGTGTCCGCGCAGGACTAAATATTGCTAAAAAGAATCTCTATCACTTCCAGGGGAGCAGAGATAGGGGACTATAAATAAGGATGATTTTGTGTGCAAGTAAAACTATGGGCTTTTCGGAAAAACCTTGCCACAAAAGGGTTTTTGGTCCGTAGGATTACCGAGGAAGGTTACGGCTCAAGGTTGGACAGGTAGCGTTCACCGGTATCGGGGAAGATGACTACCAGGAGTTTGTCCTTGTTTTCCTTGCGGCCTGCCACAGTCAGGGCAGCGTGGAGTGCTGCGCCGGAGGAGATTCCGGCCAGGATGCCTTCTTCCCTGGCAAGTTTGATGGTTAAGTGTACTGCTTCCTCGGAGGGAACCCGGATTACCTCGCTCAAAATATCTTGGTTTAACACGGCAGGGATAAAGCCGGCACCGATCCCCTGGATACGGTGGGGGGAGGGCGAGCCACCGGTAAGGATTGGCGATTCCGCCGGTTCCACCCCGATAATCTGCATCTCTCGCCGCTTAAGGAGAACCTCACCGATACCGGTGATGGTGCCCCCGGTGCCGATCCCTGCAACAACGATATCCACCAGGCCATCGGTGTCGTGCCAGATTTCTTCTGCAGTGGTGCGGCGATGGATCTCGGGATTGGCCGGGTTGTCAAACTGCATGGGCATGTATGCGTCTGGAATTTCTGCGCTGAGTTCCTTCGCCTTGGCAATGGCGCCCGTCATGCCTAAGCTGCCGGGGGTAAGAACAAGTTCGGCCCCCAGGAGACGAAGGAGTTTGCGTCGTTCCTGGCTCATGGTTTCCGGCATGGTCAAAATGAGGCGAAGTCCGCGCGCGGCAGTGACGCTGGCCAGGCCGATACCGGTGTTGCCTGAAGTTGGCTCAATAATGGTGGTTGTCGCTGTGATAAGGCCGGCTTTCTGGGCCGTATCGATGAGGCTCACGGCCAGGCGATCCTTGACTGAACCGCAGGGGTTGAAGCTTTCAAGTTTTGCCACGATGCGGGCACGGCAGCCCTTGGTGATTTTGTTTAGGGCAACCAGAGGAGTCTTGCCGGTGGTAGCAGTGATATCGGCATAGATAAGCATGGGGATTCCTTAATCTCGGTTGAGGGAGGCTGTATGAATCTCCCGCTGGTATATTAAAAAAGAATAGAGGTAGAGCTTGGCCTGAGGTATAAAGTGAATAATCCAACTTTACTAGTTAGGAATTATTACTGAAATGGTTGAAAATGATAAAAGTGTCTGGTAGAACTTTCATCATATCTAACTTGATGACGAAACATATAATAAATTTAAAATAATAGGAGATTCATCATGAAAGACGGCGAAAAAGGCGCTGTGCAGCAGAAAGATGGCAGCTATGCCATTGTCCCCCATTTTCCTTTAGGTTTGATCACGCCAGCAGATCTGCGTAATGTTGCTGATGTGGCAGACAAGTATAAGGTTCCAGTCCTTAAAATCACCAGTGCGGCTCGTATTGCCATGGTGGGTTTCAAGGAAGAGGATGTCGAAGCAGCGTGGTCGGAGTTAGAACCCGGTGTTGGTCACGCCATCGGTCTTTGTGTTCGTTCCATTAAAGCCTGCCCCGGCACCACGGTTTGCCGCCTTGGCAAGCAGGATGCCCTTGGGCTCGGTATGGCCCTTGATAAGCGTTTCCACGGCTTTGAGTTGCCTAATAAATGTAAGATGGGAGTCTCCGGCTGTATGAATAACTGTGCCGAGACCCCGGTGAAAGATTTGGGATTTGTCGGTAAAAAAGATGGCTGGACTGTGTTGGTTGGCGGCAATGCGGCCTCCCGTCCTCAGCTTGCCGTTGAGCTCTGTAGTGGATTAAACGATGCGCAAGCCCTTGAACTCGCTGATAAAGTTCTTAATTATTTCAAGGAGAACGGTAAGAAATCAGAGCGCATGGGCCGCTTTATTGATCGCATTGGTTTTGATCAGTTTAAAGCTGCTGTCTGTCCGGAATATGTTTAGGCGATCTTGAATAATGGCTTTTTTGTCCAGGGGACGACTTGATCGTTCGACGATATCTGCGTTATGCTTAAAAATTATCCTCGGAGGTAAGCGAGCCTGCGACACTCCGATATTAATTATATGCACCCCAAGGGCACTTCCTTCGGGGCACCTGCGGTAATTTTTTCGCATGCCTCGGAGTCTACGCTTACCTAATCTTGAACAAAAAATCTCATTATTTAAGATACCCTCTAAAAAACAGGAAGGGTTGGTCTGTCATCGATGTTGATCTGTGGATAATCCTGGTTGACAAATATGATTTTGCTGCTATATTATCTGGGTTTTTCGTAGTATCTGATGGGCCTATAGCTCAGTTGGCTAGAGCCACCGGCTCATAACCGGTAGGTCCCTGGTTCGAGTCCAGGTGGGCCCACCACCTTTTTGCAAGAAATATACGCGCAGGAATATAATTGGCAGATTGGGCAGCATCCCTAACTTACTGGTTTAAAATAGAAAATATCCGACACAGGTTTTACCGTCGGTGTAAGACTAAAGGTGCAACCTCGCAAGGGTTGCACCTTTTTTTATGGGCCATGGAGGAACAGCGTGACTGAAAGTCTTACAGTCCATGGCCTCCTTGACTTTCTGGATGGTTACGCCCCTTTTTCTTTGGCTGAAAGCTGGGATAATGTCGGACTCATGGTGGGAAATCCTGATGCTGCCGTGAGCGGTGTTTTGATCTCTCTGGATCCCTCTTTCGAAGTTTTTGCCGAAGCCAAAGCTTCCGGCTGTAATACCCTTATCACTCATCATCCTCTGCTCTTTCATCCCCTCAAGCACATTATCACCAACACCGTCCAGGGCCGCCTCCTGCGCCAGGCTCTGCTTGACGATCTGAATGTCATCGCCTGTCACAGCAATCTCGATGTGGTGCCTGACGGGGTAAACGATGCCCTGGCAACTAAGATAGGCATATTGGAGACAGCACCACTGATTCCTCGCGACTGTGCGACCAGCTGCGGTTTTGGCAGGATTGGCATGTTGAAGAAGGTCATTGCTGGACCACAATTTTTGCAGCATCTGCGTGATTCTTTAGGGCAGCCTGATATTCTGGTGGCGGGTAATCTTCCTGAAGAGATCAGCAGAGTGGCTGTCTGCGGCGGCAGTTGTGGAGAATTTGGTCCCCAGGCCCAGGATGGTGGCGCCCAGGTACTCATTACTTCCGAGGTGAAGCATAGTCAGGCCCGCTGGGCTGAAGATGCAGGGTTTTGCCTCATTGATTGCGGGCATTATGCCACTGAAAACGTGGTGGTGCCCATTTTGTTTGAAAAAATTTCGGCCTTTTGCGGCGAGACCGTGCCTGTCAGGGCTACGGCGACCCAGCACAGGCCGTTGCATATTTTTACTAATTACCTATAAGACTTTTGTAACCATAACAATAAAAGAGTCAGATAATCGGCCTTTAACAGTGAGGAAAAGATAGTGAAGAAAGAGTTAGGGAATCTGCTGGAGTTGCAGGACATTGATCTACGTATCCGTAAGCTTGATGAAGAAATTGCTCAGGGATATGGTGATCTTGACGGCCGTCAGGCTGTTATCGACGCCCGCCGGGCAGAGGCTGTTGATCTTGGCGAACGGTTAGAGGTTGTTGAAAAAGAAAAAAGTGATGTTGAGACGGAGCTTGAGGACGAGATTGTTCGACTTAAGGATCGTCAGACCAAGTTGATGAACGTCCAGACCAACCGCGAGTATCAATCACTTTTGAAAGAGATTGAAGGTACCAAGTCAGAGAATAAGCGTCGGGAAGAGGAAATTGTCCGCTATACTGAAATTGGCGAGGCCATGGTTGCCAAGATCCAGGAGTTGAACAACACCTCTGATGCGGAAGAGGCTCTTCTGGCGAAGGAAAAAAACAAGGTTGCAGCTCTGGCCAAAGAGCTTGAACAGAAGAAGGCTGAAATCGACAAGGCTCGCTCCGAGAAAGCAGGAAAGGTGGTCGGTACCATTTATAAACGATATGAGCAGCTTCGTGAACGGCGCAACGGTATGGCTATTGTTGGTGTAACAAATGGTGTCTGCCAGGGTTGTTTCATGAATATTCCTGCCCAGCAGTTTAATGATGTCCTGCGCGGCGACCAGCTTCTCAGCTGCCCTACCTGTCAGCGCATGATGTATCATAAGCCAGCGGACGAGGAATAGGCCGACGTTGAAAAACTACTGCGCTCGCTGATACTGCGTCAAAACTCGGCTTAAAATGCTCACTTACTTACGTAAGCTGTGCTTTTGCGCCGCGTTTTTCGCCCCAAGGGCATTCGTTTCACAGCACCTTGTCTTTCCGCAGCTCGCTACGTTTTTTTACAGACTGATAGGAATATGGGAGGATATTTTTCTCCTAAGAATAAAAGAGTTTTAAGTGGGTGCATGATCGCTGGTCGTCTTGAACGGCCAGAGGAAAGTCCGAACTCCGCAGGGCAGGGTGGTTCATAACATGAACCAGGGGTGACCTTGGGAAAGTGCCACAGAAAAGATACCGCCCCTTCGGGGGTAAGGGTGAAAAGGTGAGGTAAGAGCTCACCGCCCTGGTGGTGACATTCAGGGGCAGGGTAAACCCCACCCGGAGCAAGACCAAATAGGAAGGCGTTAAGGGCTGCCCGCCCGTGCCTTCGGGTAGGTTGCTTGAGATGTCGGGCGACCGACATTCTTAGAGAAATGATCATGGTCTGCCTTTGGGCAGATACAGAATTCGGCTTATAGCCCACTTTTTTTCGTGCTGCCGGAAGGCAGTTGTTTAACACAAAGGCACAAAGGCACAGAGGTTTTTCCCTTGGTGTCTTTGTGCCTTTGTGTTTTGAACGGTGTTTATTTATAGACAGTTATCAAGAGCGGAGAACCTTCAAGATGAACATCGCGATCATTCCGGCCGGCGGGGTTGGCAGCCGAATGGGTCTTGATATGCCCAAGCAGTATTATGACCTTTTGGGTATTCCCATCCTCGTCCATACCCTGCGGGCTTTTGAGCTCGTTCCAGAGATTGACGGGGTTATTGTCGTGGTACCCAAGGAGCATGTTCAGGCCACAGAGGAGTTGGTTGGCCACTATGGCCTGGCCAAGGTGACGCAGGTCATTGCCGGGGGCAGGTTGCGGCAGGATTCGGTGGCAAACGGTCTTGCTGTAGTGCCTGCGGAGACCGAATTTGTCGTGGTTCACGATGGCGCCCGACCTTTGGTGACCCCGGAGCTTATCAGGCGCTGTCTCGTGGTCGCTCACGAGAATGGTGCGGCCATGGCTGCCATTGCCGTTAAGGACACCCTGAAGGCTGTTGAGGCCAGCGGCGTTATTCGGACCACTATTGATCGCAGTTCCCTCTGGCAGGCCCAAACCCCACAGGTGATGCGGGCTGCTGTTCTGCGTCGGGCCATGGCTGAGGTGGGCCGCGACTTCATCGGCACGGATGAAGCCGCCTTCCTTGAGGCCATTGGCGAAAAAATGGTGGTGGTGGAAGGATCAGAACGTAATATCAAGATAACCCGGCCTGAGGATCTCCACATAGCCGCGGCCCTTCTCCAAACAGACAAGGGGACAGATTATATGGATACGCATAAGACAAGAGAGCGCATTGGACACGGCTATGATGCCCATACCTTGGTTGCGGGGCGCGATCTGGTTTTAGGTGGCGTAAAGATTGACCACGAACGTGGTCTTCTGGGTCATTCCGATGCTGATGTTCTCACCCATGCCCTGTGCGACGCTATCCTCGGCGCCCTTGGTCTTGGGGATATTGGCCAGCATTTTCCCGATTCCGATTCCGCCTATAAAGGCATCTCATCTTTGCGTCTCCTGCAGCATGTTATGCAGCTGGCCAGCGAAAAGGGGTATCGGTTGGGGAATGCCGATGTCACCGTTATTGCCCAGCGACCCAAACTTGCCCCCCACTGGTCGGCGATGAAGGAAAATCTCTGCACCATCTGTCAGGTGAAAGGTGATTTGATCAACCTCAAAGGCACCACCACTGAGAAGATGGGTTTTGCCGGGCGCGGCGAGGGCATTGCCGCCCATGCTGTGGTGCTTATGATTGCTGGAACACGAGTTTCCTCAAGGATGCACTGAAGGGGAATTGGCCTTGTCCAGAAAGTATTCCGCCTCACAGGTGTGCATGGCGCCGTCGAGACGCAGAATGCTTGAGTAGAGGCTAAAGGAGTCGACCTGGAAGGGTGGAGGCCTAAAGAGATTGTTGGCTGCCAGATAGGTGCCGAGCCTTGGCCCCGGTGTCTTGTCCAGTCTGGCAATGGTGATATGGGGGGAGAATTTTTTCTTTTCAAGGGGGATGTCGAGGTCACGGACAACACTGTCCACCCTCGTGCGCAGCTCCACAAGGGGATCACTTTTGTCGAGCCCTACCCAGAGGACACGGGGCGCGGTGGCATTTGGAAAAACGCCCAGGCCTGTAAGATGAAGAGGGAAAGCCTCGCCACGTATCTCATCAAGGCGGCTGTAGAGCTCGGCAAACAGGGAGTGCTCCACCTCGCCGAGAAAGCGCAGGGTGAGATGGAGCTGGTCATCTGGAGTCCAACGCGCTCCGGGCAGTCCAGAGCAGAGGCCGCGGATGGCTTTTTTTATTTCGATAGGCAGGTCAATGGCAATAAAGAGTCTGGGCATGGTCAGGTTTTTTTTAGAGTTGCAGTTATGGTCTGTTAATCGGCCTTTGCGGCACCAATATTGACTTTCAGGCTTTGATGGAATAGAAAGATTTCTTCCTCTTATCTTCAATTAATGCCTATAAAATGAGGCAGGAAACAAGAGAATAATAATGGATACCGCCCAGCGCTGCCAGAAAAATATATGTCTCTCCATTGCCGAACCCAGTCTGGCCGGGGCCCTTGCTGTAGCGCATCGGCTCGAAGACCGGGTGGACGTTATTGAGATTCGTCTAGATCTGCTTGATGCGCCCGTGGTTCAGCCCTTTGTGGAAGGTCTGAAGGTTCCGCTGCTTTTCACCAACCGTCCCCAGTGGGAGGGCGGTCATTGGCAGGGGACTGAGGAAGAGCGCATTGCCCTGCTTACCGAGGCTATTGCCTGCGGCGCTGCCTATGTGGACATCGAGTTACTTGCTCCGGCGGAGAGTCGTGGCCAGATCATTGCCGCAGCTGCCTTGGCGCAGACCAAGGTCATTGTCTCCTGGCATAATTTTACGGAGACTCCCGCCGACGAGGTGCTTGTTGATATTTTCAATCGCCAACGGCAAAGTGGTGCTGATATCGGCAAGATAGTTACCATGGCCCATGATCATACAGACAGCCTGCGCGTCCTTGGTCTCCAGCTTTTGGCTGCCGCAGAGAATTTCCCCCTGGCGGCGTTTTGCATGGGCCAGGCCGGTAAGATCAGCCGGGCTGCCACCCTGGAGCTTGGTGGTATCCTTACCTACGCGGCTGCCGACCGGCAGAGCTGTACTGCCCCTGGCCAGCTCAGTGTGGATGATCTGCGCACCATCCAGGAGCTTGTCCGATGAAGATAAACGGTGCAACAATTGTCCATGGCATTATGGGCAATCCGGTCAGTCATAGCCTGAGCCCGGTCATGCACAATGCCGCCTTTGCCACCAGCGGTATAAACGGCGTTTATGTTCCTTTTCCGGTGAAAGATGTGGCGGGCGCTATCAGTGGCTTTAAGGCCCTTGGTGTGCGGGGGGTCAGCGTCACCATCCCTCATAAACAGGCGGTTATTGCCCATCTTGATGAGATTGACCCGGTGGCTGAGAGGATCGGTGCCGTCAACACCCTGGTTGTGAGCGCGGGCAGGGTAAAGGGTTATAATACTGACTGGTTGGGTGCCAACCGGGCCTTGTCCGCCAAAATGAATCTTGCCGGCGCTGCGGTTCTCCTGTTGGGGGCCGGTGGCTCGGCGCGGGCCATTGGCTTTGGTCTCCTTGAGGCCGGGGCCAGGCTGATTATTGCCAGTCGCACTCCGGAGTCCGGCAAGGCGCTGGCCAAACAGCTCGACTGTCCGTGGCATCCCCTGGCTGACATCCCGCATCTCGGCGCTGATGCCGTGGTCAACGCCACCTCGGTGGGCATGGCCAAAATGGCAGATGTGAGCTTGGTGCCTGCGGACAAGATTGGTGATTTTGCAGTGGTGATGGATATTGTCTACGCCCCCCTGGAAACTCGGATGCTTGTTGAGGCAAAAGAGGCGGGTTGCCTCACCATTAATGGTGTGCAAATGCTCCTGCACCAGGGTGCTGCCCAATTTGAACTATGGACCGGCCAGCCTGCGCCCGTTGATGTCATGGCGCGTGAACTTATGGCGGCTTTGGGTCTGTAAGAAAACCTTTTGTTTGCCATCTTTGTTAATTAAACTATCCCATAATTGTACTATGCATGAAATAAAACCCCTGACAAAAGTTGATGCCGACATTGCGGTGCCGGGTTCCAAGTCCATAACCCAGCGTGCCTTGATCGCCGCCGCCCTGGCCCAGGGCGACTCCACTCTGGTCGGCCCTTTGGCCAGCGAGGACACGGCCTATACCTCCGCCGCTCTGCAAGCCATGGGTATTGAGGTTGTTCAGGGTGAGGAGTTGTGGACGGTGAAGGGGACAGGCGGCAGAATTACCACCCCGGCCACGGAGATATTCCTCGGTAATAACGGCACCGCCACCCGCTTTCTCACCTCTTTTGTGGGCTTAGGTCAGGGCGCTTTCACCATTGCTGGTGAGAAACGGATGGAGGAGCGCCCCATTGATCCGCTGATGAAGGCCCTGGCCGGCTGGGGAGTGGATATCAAGTCCATCAAAGGCACCGGTTGTCCGCCTCTGGCCATTAACGCCAGCGGTATCGCGGGTGGTGAGACCATCTTGCCTGAGGGTAAATCCAGCCAATATCTTTCCTCTCTTTTGCTTGTTGCCCCCTATGCCAGAAAAAAGGCGGTACTCAAGGTCATGGGTGAGGTTCCATCCAAGCCCTATGTCACCATGACCCTGGCAGTCATGCGGGCCTTTGGTGCTGAGCTAACGGCCAACTCTGAACTCAACCATTTTGAAATCAGCCCTGGCGCCTATCGGCCCACCACCTATCAGGTGGAGGGTGATGCCTCCAGCGCCTCCTATTTTTTCGCAGCCGCCGCTCTTACCGGCGGCAGGATTCGAGTCAAAAACGTACCCAGTCCCTCCCTGCAGGGTGACACCGCCCTGGTGGAGATGCTTGCCAAGATGGGGTGTTCCATTGACTATGATGACGGTATTACCGTTGTTGGCCCGAAGGAGCTGCGCGGGGTTGAGGTGGACATGGGTGATTGCCCGGATGTGGCGCCCACCCTGGCCATTGTTGCCGCCCATGCCAAGGGCCGGACCGTGATAAGAAATATTGCGCATCTGCGCATCAAGGAATGTGATAGAATTAATGCTGTTGCCACAGAGCTTACCAAGATGGGTGCCAAGGTTGAAGAGAGGCCTGATGCCCTCATCATCGAAGGTATTGATGCCAGCGGTCCTTTGCACGGGGCCGAGATCGACACCTACAATGATCATCGTATTGCCATGTGTTTTGGCGTGGCCGGTCTGGTAACTTCTGGGGTCAAGATTAAAAACAGGGAGTGTGTGGTGAAGTCGTTTCCTGATTTCTGGGAGCGCTTTGAGTGGCTGTACTAGGAAGTTTCAGGGTTTAGGTTGGGGGCAACAAGTTTAAAAAAAAGGAGGAAATGTAATGAAGTTACAAACAGTTCTGGTGTTGATAGTTCTTTCTCTGCTGTTAAATGGCTGTCTCTTTACCAAGATTCTCACTGTGCCCATGCGTCTTGGCGCGGCAGTGATTTCCATTATTCCGGTGGCAGGTAATACCGCCCATGATGCCATTGATGAGGCGGCGGATATCGTCGATGAGGTTCCTATCTGACCAGAAAGGGTCTTTTTTGTCGATCTCGGCGTCACAGGGCGAGAGAAATACGCACATATAGCTTATATGCGCCGTTTTTTTCTCGTCCTGTTTCTTGATCTCAGAAAGGTAAGCGAGCCTGCAAGACTCCGAAATGTCTCATTTCTGACGCTGATCTGGGACTGATTTCTTTGTCAACTCCTCAAGACCCCTCCCTCCCGTCATCTATCCAACTTCAATATTCGACATTTCCTGTTCGGCCTTCAGCGCTTGAAAATCAGTTCGGCTAGCGCCTTTTTTGACGAGGCCGGGTGCTATTTTTTCGTTAGTCCCGTAGCCTTCATCAAGGCCCAGCCCAAGGCATCCGTGCTGCTGCCGTCATAGCTCTCATCCTCTTTCTGGGCGGCCATGTGGTCAAGCAACCTGGTGGCCAGAATTTTCCCAAGCTGTACCCCCTCCTGATCAAAGGAATTGACGTTCCACAAGAACCCCTGAAAGACGATCTTGGCCTCATAGAGGGCAAGGAGCGCTCCCATGCTGTAGGGTGTCAGCCGGTCAGCCATGAGGATGGAGTTTGGCCGGTTGCCGCCAAAAAAGCGATTGGGGTTGGCGCTGTGCTGGCCGCTGGCCAAGGCCAGGGATTGGGCCAGCAGATTGGCGGTGAGTTTTTCTTGACTGGTGGTTTTCTTGATGGTGATGTCGCCGTCGTATTGATTGGTGCGGAAACCGATAAACTCAACCGGAATGATGGCGGTACCCTGGTGGATGAGTTGGTAGAAGGCGTGCTGGCCGTTGGTGCCAGGTTCCCCCCAGAGTACAGGCCCGGTCTGGTAGGAGACAAATTCCCCCTGTCTATTGCAGGATTTGCCGTTGCTCTCCATGTCGCATTGCTGGAGATGGGCGGTGAAGCGGATGAGGCCCTGGCTGTAGGGCAGCACCGCCAGGGTTTCATGGCCGAGGAAATTATGGTTCCAGATGCCGGTTAGGGCCATAAGCAGGGGCACGTTGTTTCTGATATTTGGTTCTTCGGCGGCCTGGTCCATGTCATGGGCGCCGCGCAGAATTTCACGAAAATTTTCATCGCCCAGGGCAAAGCCGAGCATAACGCCGCCCACCATGGAGGTGGCGCTGTAGCGACCGCCGATATAATCGAACATATAAAAGGAGCGCAGATATTTATGGGGGTCGTCCATGGGGCTACCCTGACCGGTGACCGCCACAAAATGGCGGGCCGGATCAAGACCTTTTTTGAGATAAGCTGCCTTGGCCAGCTCTTCGTTGGTCAGAGTCTCCAGGGTGGTGCCGCTCTTGGAGACGACATTGACCAGGGTGCGGGAGAGGTCAAGTCGGCTTAAGATTGCCAGGCCGTCATCCGGGTCAACATTGGAGATGAAATGAATTTTACGGCCTCCCCTGCCATAGGCTGCCATGGCGTGGTAGAGGGCGCGTGGACCGAGGTCTGAGCCGCCGATGCCGATCTGGATCATATCGGTAAAAGGAGATCCTTGGTCATTGGTGAGGGTACCCTGGTCAAGCTCCATCAGGAAGGCGGCAAGTTTTTTGAGCTCTGCTTTGGCCTGCTTGCTCGCCTCTGGGTTATGGGGATTTTTGGAAAAAATATCGCGACAGGCAGTGTGCAGTACCTTTCTATTTTCGCAATCCCAACCCTCGATCCTGTTCATGACCGCTCCCTTTTTCAGGGCCAGGAATTGTTCAATGACCTTGCTTTGGTCGGCAAGTTCCTGGAGTGAGGCAAGGATAGTTTCATCAAGGCGCTGGGTGGCAAAAAAGAGGTCAAAGCCGGCACTATGTGCATGGTACTCCTGGAGACGAAGGGCGGTTAAGAAGTCGGGGGTTGAGAGGTCAGGGGCCGTGGTGGCCAGGCTCTGAAGTTGCGTAAAGGCCGGTTGCTTGTCGAGATTTGTATAGGGTGCCATGTCTCAATTCCTAAAAAGGTATTTTGATTGCTAAGCGTATGAAATGGTAAGATAAATGATCTCATCATAATGTGCAGCAAGTGTCAAACCAGAGCGAGGCAAGCCCTTAAAAAGAAAGCACCACTAGATTTTCTGGTGTTGTTTGCCCATGTCTTCAGGAGTGTTGAGTTGGTAAATTCTGATCTGCCTGCTTCTCGGGAATTCCCTTTTGAGGAGGGTCTTTAAAAGCTTGCCAAGGGTTTCTTCGGTAACAGACCAGCACTCCTCGTTGTAGCCCCACTCCCGCACGACAAGTTCCCCGCTTGCTGTTTTGATGATTTCAACGCCGCGATTACGTTTATAGGTCAGCGCCTCAATCCCCTGATGTGGAGCTGCTTTTTTGATAAGGGCTACAATGTGCCGAAGAACGGTCTCTTTGTTGATCAGGGCCATGCTTGAAAACGGAGAATATTTCGGTGTAAAAAGAGCTGTTGGCCTTTTAATGTAAGCCAACAGCTCCGGGAGCAATTTTAGAAAAACTTATAGGTCAAGCCCATGGAGATCACGGGATAATACTCCCAGTTATCCAGGTCGTCTTGAAGATCATCCTCTTCCTCCTGGAGGTCAGCCAAAAAAGTAGGGTCGTTGGCAAGGGTGCCGGAGGCCGTAAGGCTGACATCTGGTTTGCCCTGATAGGCGATGCCAAGATCAATAAAATAGGTAAGGTTGGAATCCTTGCTGACCGGGTTGCCCCAGCCGATGCCGAAATAGGGGGCAACGCTGTCGTAGTCGATGTCTCCTTTGATGCCGCCTATTTCTGTGAAGGTGTAAGAGTAACCGCCAATAGTGTAGGAGAGCCCGCTTGTCAGCTCGGCACTGGCATCCAGACTGTTGCCATTAATAAAAGCGCCGGCAACGATGTGGAAATCGCCCCCTAAGGGAAACCATTCGGCAGTGACCAGACCGGAGCGAAGATCAAGGGTGCAATCGTACTCGATATCCTCGCCGTCTCCCTTGAGGTCTATGGAGCCCCAATGGCCGGCGGCCCTGATGTTGAGGCTGTCAAGAATGCCGATGGTGATGTCCGGGCCCACCCCTAGGGTGCTTATTTTGGCGCCCAGGGCTATGTCGCCTGTCTCGGCATGGGCATCAAGACCCGTGCTCATTAATGAGAGGGCCACAAAAAGTGGTGTCGCAAACAGGGCTGATCGTTTCATATGTTCTCCTTTTTAAAATGTGAGGGCTCTAAGTGGTGTTAAGGATCTATCATCTAAAAGTTGGTAAGGCTTGTCAAGGGGAGAGGCGGGAAGGAATGCCGCTCTTGTTTCTAATGATGGTTTGGCTTCGCCGCAGGAGCACTGGGATCTGTGATTGTTGTGCTCTATGGGAATAGAAAAATAGCCCAAGGGCAGCGCTGGGTCCATCAAGATGAAGTCGATCACCAGTCGTTTGGGTGTATACCTCTTTTTGGAGGATGTCCAGTGCCCTCCAGGGAAAGAAGATCTTGCCGCATCGTTGAAAAGGGCATAAAAAAAACTCGCACAGGCATGGAAATCCCGGGGCGAGTTTTTTTATGAACAAGCGAGAGCTTAATTAATTACAGATGGGTTTTGAGAATCTCCATGTCGGCATGGCTGAGATGGTTAAATTCAATGCCGGTATGAAAATGATCATCATCAATGGCCTTAGAGTGCGCCACGGTGCCGCGGGCATCAATGATGTCGTTTTGCAGGGCAATCTCCATGTCAACAGATTGGCCAGGGGTCATTTGAACACTGGTCTCAAGGAGGATGCCGGTTTCGGAAAGATTAAGGGTGCGTCCCATACCCTGGGCCATGACGTTATCATCCTTATCGATGCAGAAGAAGGAGAGGTTGAGGGAGTCAGTCCGTGCATGTTTGCGCTGATTCTCTGGAGTGTTTGCCATAGTGTTCACCTAAATAAAATTGACCAAGTTGATCAGTGTATTTTACTACAAATACAATCCCGATCAGCTCGGGATAGCCCCTGAAATAATTATGGCAGTGATGAAAGCCATGATAATCTTAGATAAATAATCTAGAGTATTAAGGGCCTGACCGTCAACAAAGAAGTGCTGATAATGACAAAAAGACAACAACAAGGAGATAAAATGGCTGGTACTGGCATCCATCGTATCAGGGGAGAAGAGTATCCCTTTGGTGAGATGGGGCATAAGTCTGCCACCTTTAGTGAGCTCTTTGACGACGCGTCTGTTGATGAGGCAGCCGTGCAACGGGAATTGGCAAGGGAAGGGGTTGCAATGGAAAAGTTGAGGGAGGCTGGCACCCAGAGCTATCCACCGCCCCAGGATACCCTTGACCTCCACGGTTGCACGGCCCAGGAGGCAGAGGTGAAGGCCTTACGTTTTGTTGAAGGGGCCAGGCGACGTGGGATTCTCACGGTGCGGATTATTACCGGCAAAGGGCTGCATTCCCCCGGGGGCAAAGCTGTGTTGCCAGATACCATTGAGCAGGTTCTTGGTCTTCTCAAGAAAGAGGGGGGGATCACCTCCTTTCAATGGGACAAAAAAGTAAAAAGCAAGAGCGGCTCCCTTCTGGTTTATCTGTAAAAACTCTGGCCCCCCTGAAGGCGGCTGATGATATCTTGATCTGCCTGAAAGGGGTTTGGGGGTGCTTTCGGCATGGAGATATAGTTGCTGAGGCTAAATGGGGTCTGGGCGATGTGCAGGTTGTAGGCCATGACCATCAGCGGTTCAAGGTTGATGGTGTCTGCAACATTATACGCCAGCAGGGTATTGAGAAATTTTTGTTGTCCGCTCTGTTTGTAAGCATTCCAAAGAATAACGGCGTCATGGCCGTTCACTCCTTGCAGTCCGGCACGATCAATGCCGAGTTGTCTCTCGCAGCCCTTGAGTCCACCTTTGTAGCCGAGGGCGGCTAGGATGGGCCGTAAGTCAAGATGGGCCTGGCTCACCTTCATATTAAAAAACCGTTCCAGCATGGGAACGTCAAAACCTTTGCCGTTATAGGTAACAATTGTTTCGTACCGGGAAAGATGATCTGGGAAGGTGTCGAGATTGGCGCCCTGGACAAAGGTGAAGATTTCTCTGCCGTCATAGAGGGCAATGGTGGTGATGGTGCTCCGTTCTTGGCATATGCCCGTGGTTTCGATGTCAATAAAGGCGGTTTTGTCCCGAAAATGGGGGAAGAGCCGCCATTGTTGGCTGGAAGGCAGCAGGGTGTAAAAATAGGACGGGGTGGTCAGAGCTGTTGCTGGCTGTCGAGCGAGATGATTTTCAACCAGGCGGCATATGGCAGAACGCAGGCTGGCGGTGGCCGAAGCCCTGAATTCGTGCCAGTGGTGGATGCCTGCCTGCCAAATCTCCGCCTCTGTCTTGATGCCGATGCCGGAGATGTGGAGAAAGGTGTGGTCAAGCATGATGGCGCCGTGTCTCTCTGCTATAAAATAAAAAAAGGTTCATCGTTGATTTGCCGGGATAAATTTTATTCTGCTGCAGAATGAATGGAAAAATTGGCATACAATTGTGAAGGGGTTCGTCTTCCGTACTATATAACCTTTTTTCTAAACACAAAGGCACAAAGACACAGAGGTTTTTTTTGGGTGTAAGCCCTTTGTGTCGTTGTGTTAATCTGCACAGTCTTTCGGGGACTTGGGCGATGAACATAAAAAAGGGGAGCCTTACGGCTCCCCTTTTGCGTTGCATGGACTTAATTACAGATTACAGCTCGAAAAGCAGCTGGCTGTAAGTCGGTACCGGCCAGAGGTCACTGGGTAGGATGGCCTCAAGGGCATCAATGTCGCCGCGCAGGGCGGTCATGGCAGTAAAGACCTTGTCGCGGTAGGCAGCACCCTGCTTGTCAACCTTGGTGATGGCCTGGGCCTTCTTGGTTTCTTCCTCCAGTTTGGCCACCTTTTTGGCAGCAGCCTCAAGGAGCTTGCCGACTTCTGCCAGGAGGTCCTTCTGCACGGAGCCATATTTGCCTGCTACGGCGGCAGAGGCGCCCAGCTCGGCAACGTAGCGGATGGCGGCCGGGATAAAGAGACGCTTGGTCATCTGGATGGCGGTCAGACCCTCGATATTGATATGCTTGGCATACTGCTCAACATAGATATCGTAGCGGGAGTGCAGCTCATCCTTCGAAAGTACATTGTATTTGCCGAAGAGCTTGATCGCCTTGGGGGTGACAAAAGCCTTGAGGGCCTCCACGGTGTTGCCGATGTTGGGCAGGCCGCGTTTCTCGGCCTCCTTGGTCCATTCGGCCGAGTAGTTGTTGCCGTTGAAGATGATGCGGCCATGGTTGTCCATGGCGTCTTTGAGGATGGCTTGGATTTCCTTGTTGACGTCCTTGGCCTTCTCTAGGCGGATGGCGATCTCTTCCAGGGCCTCGGCGGCAATGGTGTTTAAGGCCACGTTGGGTCCGGCGATGGACTGGGAGGAGCCGCACATGCGGAATTCGAACTTGTTGCCGGTGAAGGCAAAAGGCGAGGTCCGGTTGCGGTCGGTGTTGTCCATGGGCAACTCTGGCAGGGAGTCGACGCCGATCTTCAAGGTCTGGCAGGCGCCTTTCTTGCAGATCTTCTCGCCCTTGGCCAGCTTTTCGAGCACATCGGAGAGCTCGTGGCCCAGGAAGATGGAGATGATGGCGGGCGGGGCCTCGTTGGCGCCCAGGCGATGATCGTTGCCGGAGCTGCCACAGGTGGCGCGCATGATGTCGGCATGGGTGTCAACTGCCTTGATCAGGGCGGAAATGAAGACCAGAAACTGGGCGTTGTCCTCCGGGGTCTGGCCAGGTTCGAGCAGATTGATGCCGTCGTCGGTGGAGAGCGACCAGTTATTGTGCTTGCCTGAGCCGTTGACGCCGGCGTAGGGCTTCTCGTGCAGCAGGCAAACCATGCCATGGCGCAAAGCGACCTTCTGCATGGTCTCCATGACCAATTGGTTATGGTCGGTGGCCATGTTGGTGGTGGTGAAAACCGGCGCCATTTCAAACTGGGCCGGGGCCACCTCGTTGTGCTTGGTCTTGGAGGAGATGCCCATCTTCCACAGCTCGATGTCCAAATCCTTCATGTAGGCGGAGACCCGGTCCTTGATGGCGCCGAAGTACTGGTCTTCTAGCTCCTGGCCTTTGGGGGCTGGAGCGCCGAACAGGCTGCGGCCACAGGTCATCAGGTCCAGGCGTTTCAGGTAGTACTCCTTTTCCACCAGGAAATATTCCTGCTCAGCGCCCACCGTGGAGCTGACGATGTTAGTGGTGGTGTTGCCCATGGCCTTGAGGACCCGCAGTGCCTGTTTAGAAACAACGTTCATCGAGCGGAGCAGCGGAGTTTTCTTGTCCAGGGCCTCGCCTTTGTAGGAGCAGAAGGCGGTGGGGATGCAGAGGGTCACGTCGCCTGATTCGTCTTCCTTGAGGAAGGCGGGGGAGGTGCAGTCCCAGGCGGTGTAGCCGCGGGCCTCAAAGGTGACGCGCAGGCCACCGCTGGGGAAGGAAGAGGCGTCAGGCTCGCCCTGAATCAGCTGCTTGCCGGAAAATTCCATAATGACGCCGCCGTCATCGGTGGGGGAGATGAAGGAGTCGTGTTTTTCAGCGGTGGTGCCGGTGAGGGGCTGGAACCAGTGGGTGTAATGGCTGGCACCTTTTTCGATGGCCCAGTCTTTCATGGCGTTGGCCACCACTGAGGCGACCTCAGGGGGCAGGGTTGAACCGGTGGAGATGGTTTTCTGCAGCGCCTTGTAGGTCTCTTTGGGCAGCCGTTCCTTCATGGTTTTGTTGTTGAATACGTTGGTGCCGAAAAGTTCGGGCACCGGGATAAGGTTCTGGGCATAGTTGTTGCCGCAAGAGCAGTTACAGTTATCACACATTCTGTTTTCCTCCGTTATATCTTGGTTCTGTGGGGTGGATTAATAGTCCCCATGCCCTGTCGTGGAAAGAGAATGGGAATATGTTTGATTGTCACTCAAAAAGTATATACTGCGGATATTACCATTTTGATCCGATTCGTATATCTTTTTTGAGCTCAAATCTCATCTTTTTTCAAAAGTTACATTTTTGTAGTATTTCGTGGCGTTATCCAGCAGCGTGGAGCAGACTTTGCTTGATCTCGCTGAGAAAATTTTTATCATAAATTTTGTGGCCCTCATGGTCCAGAACATAAAAAACATCCACCACCTGGTCGGCTTGGCTACCAATCTGGGCGCGATAGGTGGAGATGCCAAAATCAGCCAAAGTATGGGTTACGTCATAAAGCAGGGCAGTTTTGTCTTCGGCAAAGACCTCAATAATACTGTATTTGTCAGAGCCGTCCGGTTCAATGTTCACCCTGGTGGTGGTTTTCTTTTCCTTCTTGGGCTGAGCCTTTCTGCCCAGGGGGGCAAGTTTTTTGCTCAGTCGGTAGGCAAGCCCCAGCCGATTACGTAGGGCCAGCTCAAGGTCATGTTGGAAGGCCTGCCAGTTTTGGTCGGTAAACTCATTGTTCAGCGCTGAGGTGACGTTGAGCACATCGACAGCAGTGCCGTCGCTCCAGGTAAAGATCTTGGCGGTAAGTACCTTTATGTTGTGGAGGGCTAATACACCGCACAGCCGATTGAGAAGGCCGCTGCGGTCCTGGGCCATAACCAGAATTGACCAGTGATCGGCCTGGTCGGTGGCCTCGACCACAGTACGGTTTTTGGCCAGGATACCGCGACCATGATGTTTGATGTGCAGGGCCACCTCTTCGGTGGAAAAGGAAAGGAGGTAGTCATCAGGCAGTATGTTGAGGTCAAAATTGACGGCATGTTGTTGAACAATGGGCGCCAGCTTTGCCCGCATCCAGGCCACGGCCTGCTGCTGGTCCGGGGCGCTGCGCTCGTTATGATCAAGGGCATGGGCTATTTTTAAATAGAGCTCAAGATACAAGGTCGCTTTCCAGTCGGTGAGCACTGTGGGTCCAGTGGCCCTGGCATCAGCAATGGTCAGGAGATAGAGCATTGCCAACCGGTCAGGGTCCTGAATATTCTCAGCGCATTTCATAATGAGATGTTCGTCTTCGATATCTCGACGCAGAGCAATCTCAGAGAGATAGAGATGATTCCTGATCAGGAAGGACAGGCAGTTGATCTCTTCCTCCTCAAGATTGAGACGTTTACCAATTATACGAACCAGATCAGCGCCGTACTCGGAGTGGTCATGGTTGGTGCCCTTGCCGATATCATGAAGAAGGCCTGCCAAGAAAAGGACATGGGGCGACGCCAGGGTGAAGAAGATGGCGGATTCCTCCTTCTTCAGAAGGCAAAGTTCTGCGACACATTGGAGGAGATGGCGGTCAACGGTATAGACATGGTAAACGTCATGCTGGGCCAAAGACTCCAGGTGTTCAAATTCAGGGATATAGGCGGAGAGCAGCCCGGTTTCCAACATGTCGGCCAGAACAGTA
Source organism: Pseudomonadota bacterium (assembly GCA_018822545.1). GTDB lineage: Bacteria > Desulfobacterota > Desulfobulbia > Desulfobulbales > SURF-16 > BM506. The sequence continues at coordinate 21,167 of JAHJKA010000065.1, read as the reverse complement.
TGGGCATTCTTGTCTTGAAGAACAGAGAGGAAGGCCTTGGACATCCGTTTGGAATGACAGGTCTTGTCGTTAACCAGTCGAAGATTTTGGCTGATCAGGGTCTTGGTGTTGTGATGAATAGGAAGCCCTGTGATCCCAGATTGAACAAAGACTCGCATGAGCAGGTGGGGACGTTTGTTGACAAGGGCGGCCTCGGTGATCTGGATACGGCCCTGGCGGACAGCGATTCCGGACTCAAGATTTCTGTCGCCAGCCTCGGGGGCGGTGAGCCCCACCACATCTTGGACATGTTCGAAAAAGAGATCGGTGATCACGGCGATGGATTGCAGGTGGTTATGCACCTCGCGCATGAAGAGTTCGACGCCAAGCATGGCCTTCGTAGTTTTATAGCCGAAGGCGGCTGCCATTTCCTCCTGATGTTCAAAAAAGAGCTGATCGTTTTTTCGCCCGCTGATGTAGTGGAGGCGGTTGCGGATACGGATGAGGGCGTTAATGGCTTCTTCAAATTTTTTCTTGTCATCTGCAGTCAGGAGGGCGGAGTTTTCCAGGTCATCTACGGTGTTGAGGCCAAAGACAACCTGGGCCGACCATAGCATGGCCTGGATGTCACGAAACCCACCCCGACTCTCTTTGATATGAGGTTCCAGGAGAAAGCTGTGGTTGCCGAAACGTTCGTGGCGGTGCCGACAATGACTGAGCATGGTTTCAAAGAATTCTTTGCGATGACCGGTGACGAAAAGGCGGTTGAACTTGCCCATGAGCTCATCGAAAAGAACCTGGGAGCCGGCAAGCAGCCGGGCATCAAGGAGAGAAACCTGGAAGAAGAAGTCGTTGTTAGCGTCTTCAAGGCATACTTCAACGGTGCGGACGCCGTGACCGACTTCAAGTCCGGCATCCCAGAGGGGGTAGAACAGGGCCTCGGCCACCTCGTTTAAGCGCTCTGCGGCGCTTGGCCAGTGGAGAAGCATCAGGTCGATATCGGAATACGGGAAGAGCTCCTGGCGACCATAACCACCCAGGGCAACAAGGGCCATGTCGTGGGTGTCTACCTTGCACTCGGCAAACGAGTGACTCAGGAATGAGTCTATGAGCTTGGTGTGTTCAGAAATGAGGGCCTGGCCGCTCAGTCCTTTCTGCCACAATGCCTCAAGGGCAGTTCGTTTTGCGCGTAATTCCGAATTCATTGTTGTGTTGATCCGTCAGGGGCGAAGTGATGACTGTAAACCGATAATCATAAAAATCAAATTGCCTCATTACCGGTTTCGCCGGTGCGGACACGAATAACTTCGTCCACGGGCAGCACAAAAATTTTACCGTCGCCGATCTTGCCGGTACGGGCGGCAGCGATAATGGTCTCAACCACCTCATCGACCTTCTCAGAAGGCACAATAATGCCGATTTTTACCTTGGGAATAAAATCAACCATATACTCGGCGCCGCGATAGATCTCAACATGGCCCTTCTGGCGACCATAACCCTTGACATCGGTCAAGGTCATGCCGGTGATGCCGATTTTGTTAAGGGCATCTTTGACATCGTCGAGCTTAAAAGGCTTGATGATTGCTTCTATTTTTTTCATGGGTATCTCCTGGGCGGATTTAGATACGAGGCCCTGTTACATGTTATAGGCGGTCTCGCTGTGGGCCGCTTGGTCAAGGCCAATGGATTCAGCTTCAGGGCTTAGTCGCAGACCGCCGCAGATGATATCAGTGATTTTGAGAAGAACAAAGCTTACCACAAAGGCGTAGACACCCACAATAACAACGCCGAAAATCTGGGTGGTTAAAAACGATGCGTTGCCGGCGAGAAGACCATCTGCGCCGGATGGATTCACGGCCTTGGAGGCGAAAATGCCCAGGCAGATGGTGCCGATAACGCCGCCGAGGCCATGGATGCCGACAACGTCAAGGCTGTCGTCAAAACCGGCCTTGTTCTTGTAAGTGACGGCCATAAAACAGGCGAGACCTGCCAGCAGTCCGATGAAAACTGCGGCATGGGGGGTGATGAAGCCTGCTGCCGGGGTAACAGTGGCAAGGCCGGCAATGGCGCCTGAGGCGGCGCCAAGGGTTGTTGGTTGTTTGTATAGGCGCCACTCAAGGGCTACCCACATGGCAAGGCCTGCCATGCCGGCAACATGCGTATTGACAAAAGCGGTGGCGGCAATGCCGTCTGCGGCCAGAGCGCTGCCACCGTTAAAACCGAACCAGCCAAACCAGAGAAGGCCGGTGCCAAGCAGAGTCATTGGAAGGCTGTGGGGCATGAATTTGTCACGCCCAAGCCCCTTTCTGGGGCCGAGTACAATAACAGCGGCGGCGGCTGCCGCACCAGAGGTGAGATGGACAACAAGGCCGCCGGCAAAGTCGAGAACACCTTTGTCAGCCAGCCAGCCCCCGCCCCATACCCAGTGACACACAGGATTGTAAACAACAATGGTCCAGAGCAGACTGAAGAGAATGAAAGGGCCAAACCGCATGCGTTCGGCAAAAGCGCCGGTGATGAGCGCCGGAGTAATGACAGCGAACATGCATTGGTAGATCATAAAGACAAGTTCCGGGATGGTGGTGGCGTAGAGAGCGCTTGGTGATGAACCCACTCCGTTTAGGGCAAACATGGAGAGGTCGCCAATCAAGCCTTTTACGTCAGGACCAAATGACATTGAGTAGCCGATGTAGATCCACTCGAAGGTGACGACAGCGATCATGATAAAGGATTGTAGGATGGTGCCAAGGACATTTTTGCTGCGTACCATGCCGGCGTAAAAAAGGGCTAGGGCCGGGGTCATCAGCAGGACCATGGCAGCAGAAAGCATAATGAATGCGGTGTCTCCAGTGTTAATCATCTATCTCTCCGGTAAGGCTCAGGGGCAAGGGGTTTTTTATGATTGTGATAACGTGAGGGGCTGTTTGTTTTTTGAGTAATTAGCAAGATGCATGCCTATGTTCTTGATGGCTGTAACGTTATGATTTGGCGCGCTAAGAAAGAGAAAGCAATCGAGGAAGGTGATGCGCGTGGTAACAAAAATGTCACAAAGAGGCTGGATTGTTACAGAAATGTAACTTTTGGGGCGAGGGTCGGCGCAGTCGGGGTGACCTGATAGCGGGAGAAAATAATGGTGTCGAAGGGGTTGCTTGGCCACTGTTTATTGAGCCAGGCATTTAATTGGCTGAGCATTTCACCGCGAGCCAGGGCATAACGTTTCAGCTCGTAGGCTGGCCTGTTGACATAAAATTGGTAAATGATGTCTTTGACAAATATCTGTTTGTCGGCCGGGAGGTTCTGGCCTATTTCAAGATTGGCAATGAGAGTAATGTCAACATTAACAATAAGTTCGGCCTTGGTTTCACCGCCAGCAACAATAACAAAGGTGGGGAGTTTCCATTTTTGCTGAACGGTGTCAATCACTACAGCGGGCTCTTGCTTTGGAAACACTTTCTGCGCCTGTTGTTGGGGCGACACGCTTTCCCCGGTTGAATCAACAGAAACAGGAGCAATGAGAGGCGTCTCCTCAATCAGGGTCTGTTCGGCCAGGGATGCGAGTTCTTCTGAGGTTGATTTGAAAAAAAGAGTACTGACGATGATAACCACGAAAATGAGGGGAAGAGAACCCAGCAGCAGACGTTGATAGAGGGGGCGGGCCTGAAAGAGCTGGAGCAGGGAGGCAGTCAGGATCTGCAGCCGGCCTGGAAACTCAAAAACGCTTGATGATTCAACATCTTGTTCTGCCTCTGAATCTTTTGAGGTTTTACTAGGCTTTGACCCATTTTGAGGTTTGTCTTTACCGGCAGTAAGGCCGGAGCTGTCTGCGTTTTTTTCTGGGTCGTTTTCATCAAAAAGAAAAAAATCAGATGATTCCTCCTCGGGAGAAAACATGAAGTCTTCAGCCTGAAAGGCAGATTCCCAATCATCGCCGAGGTCATCGTCAAGATCGGCAAGGGGGTCATGGCTGGGAGTTTTCTTTGAAGAAGGAGTCATTCCAGGAGGGAGCATGTGCCCTCCATGACCGCAGCATATCGGCTGTCATGGAGGGGGGAAAGTGGTTAGCTGAACACCTTGTCGATTTTCTCACCAAGGGTTTCTGCGGTAAAGGGCTTGACGATGTACTGGCTGACCTTGGCCTTTACAGCCAGGATGATATTATCCTGCTGGGCCTCAGCCGTGACCATGATAAAGGGCGTGTTGGCAAGGGTGGCGTCGGCCCGCACATGTTTGAGTAGTTCAAGGCCCGTCATCTTCGGCATGTTCCAGTCAGAGATGATCATGTCAACTTTCTGATTTTTGAGAACCTCAACAGCGGTGGAGCCGTCATCGGCCTCGATAATGTTTTTGTATCCCAATTGGGTGAGGATGTTTTTTACAATGCGGCGCATTGTGGCAAAGTCATCAACAATAAGGACTTTCATGTTTGTATCTGCTGGCATGGTGTTTCCCTCAATACTTTTTTATGTTTCACCCCGGGGGCATTGATGACAGAATAATCAAAATTATGAATAATCTCAGAATATTCTTGATATTTTAAGCAGAAAAGATGGCAAATGAAAGCACTTATTTAGCCCCTATGGGCAAATCTGTCAGATGGCCAAAGCTTTTTTGATCTTGGTACGTAAGCGGAGCATGGCCTTGGAGTGCATCTGGGAAATGCGTGACTCCGTGTAGTTTAGAACCTGGCCGATCTCTTTCATGGTTAATTCATTAAAATAATAGAGAGAGACGACCAGACGTTCCTTCTCGGGTAGGGCCTCTATGGATGAGGCCAAAAGATCACGAATCTGTTTGAGGTTGATGGCGGCAAAGGGATCATTGGCATCCATGGATATGGTGGCCAGACCGTTGCCGGCGTGGATCTGGTCCGGGGTCTGTTGGCGTAAAAGCTCAATATCCATAAAGGTGATAGCCTTGGTTTCGTCAAGAAGCTTGTAGAAATCATCAAGGCTGATTGCCATTTCTAGGGCCGTCTCTTCATCCTGAGCCGGCCGACCCAGTTTTTTTTCAAGTTTGTTGTAGGCGTGTTCAAGATCGGTGGCCTTTCTTCGCACCGAGCGAGGGACCCAGTCCAGAGAGCGCAGTTCGTCAAGCATGGCGCCACGGATACGAAACTCGGCATATGTTTTAAATTGCACATTTTTAGCGATATCAAACTTGTCAATGGCATCAATGAGACCGATAATGCCACTGGAGACCAGGTCATCAAAGGCGACTTGGGCTGGAAGACGGGAGGCAAGGCGACTGGCGATATACTTGATAAGTGGAGTGTAGGCCAAGATCAACTCATCACGCTTTTCCGCATCCGGGGCCGTATCGGCCTGGAAATAGGCGTTTGTGTAATCCTTGAATTTGGATGGTTGCTGTTTGATCATGTGAGTGCTTGTGCCTGGTGTCTCGTTTCTGACTCTAAGGTAAGGAGGCTTATACATAAGATACCTAAAGTATATTACATGTTAAAAAGACCTTTCCAGAAAAATTTAATGTTTCCGTCGGTATGGTTGTCTGGTTTTTCTTGAACCAGTCGCTCGGCTAAATCGAAAAATTTACCGCTTATAGTGGATCGCGGCGACATATCCACCACCAGACGCTGGGCCCGGACTGATTGCGGAAGTTTACTGTCATAGGGGAGAAAGCCGAGGTAATCCAGCGACAATGAGCCCAGAAAGCGGTCTGCCACCAAGGTGAGCTGGCGAAAGACGGCCAAGGCCTCTTTTTCGTTATGGGCCGAGTTGACCAGGATGCGAAAGCGTTTAACGTCATGCAGGGTGGAAAGGACCTTGATCATGGCGTAGGCGTCAGTCAGGGAGGTGGGTTCAGGGGTGAGGACCACCACCTTCTCCTGGGCGGCCAGGGTGAAATAAATCACATTATTGTTAATGCCGGCTGCTGTATCGATGAGCATGATGTCGACGATGTTGCCCAGGGCGCTTATCTCCGAGAGGAAAAAAAGTTTTTGCTCTTCCTTGAGCTCTGCCAATTCCATAATGCCGGAGCTTGCCGGCAGAATCTGGAAACCACCCGGGGCAGTGACGAGGATATCTGTGAGTTTTTTCTCGCCGAGCAAGACATGGTGGAGGTTGAACTTTGGGGTCAGGCCAAGGAGGACATCGACATTGGCCAGGTTCAGATCGGCATCAAGAACCAGCACTTTTTTGCCTTTGCGGGCCAGGGCGTAAGCAAGGTTGGTCACGATGTTTGTCTTGCCGACCCCTCCTTTGCCACTGGTAACGGCAATAACTCGGGGTGGTGAGCTGTGACGTCCTGATTCATATTTTTGTGCAGAGGTGCGCGCCATAATCTTTTCCAAGGTGTCTGCCTGATTCATAAGAAATTAAACTCTCTTAAATATACTGTATTGCGTGCATCTCTGGGTTGAAAAACTCGTACGTGTGAAAAATTATGAGCTCAACCCTCATGGGTGTCGACGAAAAAGAGTTTCAACTAAACAGGGCAAAAGTCTTTGCTTGCAGTTTCAATGTGCTCGGCGGTCTTCAAAGTCCTCAACGGTTGTTTTCGCAAACAACCCTTTCCTGCCAGTCTTATAATCATCAGGGATTTCTTGCCCTTTTTCTTTACGTTTTTGCCGCGTTTAAAAACTTAGTTGGTCATATGTTGTTCCATGGCTGGCCAGCCTTGTTTGAAAAAGCTGTCCAGAAAAGGTTTGTCCGCCACCATGAAATCCTCGGGGACCCGTTGGCCCATGGTGAGATAGCCCACCGGCATGTTGGCTGCAGCCACCTGCTGGCAAAGAGAGGCATAGGCCCTGGTTTCATCAAGCTTGGTAAGGATGACACTGTGCGGCGCCAAGGGCTGATACGAGTTGACGATCTGTGACAGATCCTCCTTTTTGGTGGTGGCACTCAGGCAGAGCAGAAGCTGGATGTTGGGTACCGGCGCGAACCAGTCGGCCAGTTCAGCAACATGTTTAGAGTCATAGGGACTCTTGCCGGCGGTATCGATGATAATGAGGTCGGCGTCATGATGGCGGGCAACAGCTGCCGGCAGATCATCTTTGCGTACGGCAACTTCGCAGGGTAACCGCATAATTCTGGCATAGGTGCGAAGCTGGTCGGTGGCGCCAATGCGGTAGCAGTCCATGGAAATCATCGTTACCTTTTTTCCTTCGTGCAGATGATACCATGCGGCAAGTTTTGCAGCGGTGGTTGTTTTGCCGACACCAGTGGGGCCGACCAAGGCGATGATGTCAGGGGTTCCAGGTGTATGGCTTAAAAGATGTTCCACCTGAATCTGGTCGATGACCTCATCGCGCCATTTCTTGATTTGATTGCGTTGGATGGCCTTGGGGAGGGGAGCATGGGTGCTCCTCTTTTTATCGGATTCCCAGGGATCAGTATTTTCTTTGAGCAGTTTGGCAAAATTATTTGCCAGTTCTCGACTTTCCAACTGTTTTTTCTGGCGCTGCGGCGGATTTTTTTGAGGCTTACGAATGGCATCGTACCCATAAGTTGGCAAGGATTTTCCCTGCACCTCTTTTTCCGACAAGAGTGGTGCTGTTTTTTTATCCATCTCGTAATCAGTCGCCGCCATGATTTCCACGCGTTGGTATGGGGTTCCCTTGTCCAGGGTTTTCTGGGAGAAGATTACGGCATTTTCACCCAGGGCTTTTTTTACGAGTTCCATGGCTTTGGGGGCTGTAGATGCTTCGAATTTTTTAATAATCATAGTCATCAATCTCAGAAAAAACATGGCAGCAGTGCCGGTTAAACGGGTAAGGCGCCTTAAGCTTGTTGATTAATAGCGACGGCCCCAAGGGAGTTTATTTTTACATTTGTTGTCAGCTCACTTGAGGAGATGACAATGACCTGCGGTGCAAAGCGCTCAATGAGCTGGCGCAGATGACGACGGATGGTCGGTGTGGAAAGCAGGACCGGCTGATAGCCTTCTGCCGCCACCCTTTCCGTTTCTTTAATGACCGATTCGACAATCCGCTGGCCCAAGTTGGGCTCGAGCGACAAAAAAGAGCCCTGTTCGGTTTTGTGGATCGATTCCCTGATAAAATCTTCTATTTTGCTATCAACAGTAAGCAGGTGGAGCTCATTATGATCATCCACAAGGGCGCCAATCAGAGAGCGGGCCATCTTCTGACGGACATATTCAGTAAGAAGATCAGGTGCCTTGTTGATCGGAGCAAAATCAGCCAGCGTTTCGCAGATCGTGAGCATGTCGCGGATGGATACCCTTTCCCGCAGCAGGTTCTGGAGCACCTTCTGGACACTGCCCAGGCTGAGGAGGTTTGGTACCAGCTCTTCAACTACCTTGGGATGGGTTTTGGCAAGGTGGTCAAGGAGTTTCTGGGTGTCTTGGCGGCCAAGGAGTTCATCAGCATGGCTGCGCAACACCTCGGTGAGATGGGTGGCAACCACGGTGGAGGGATCCACCACGGTGTAGCCTGCCAGCTGAGCTTCATCGCGCTTGTCGGCACTGATCCACAGGGCTGGGAGCTGGAAGGCGGGCTCGGTGGTGGGAATACCCTCAATTTCTCTTTTGGCTGCCCCGGAATCCATGGCCAGGTAATGGCCCATGAGCAGTTCACCCTTGGCGATCTCCACGCCTTTTAAGAGCAAGACATATTCATCTGGTTTGATCTGCAGGTTGTCACGGACATGGAGCGGCGGCAGCAGCAGGCCGATCTCTGTGGCAAATTGGCGGCGGATACCGCGGATGCGTTCCAAAAGGTCGCCTTGCTGGTTTTCATCAACCAGAGGGATAAGGCCATAGCCCACCTCAAGTTCAAGGGTATCCATGGAAAGCAAGGCCTCCACTGTTTCGGGCGAGCCAGGTTGCGGTTCCTTGGTTTTGCGGGCAGATTCTTTCTCTTTTTTGGCGCTTTCCTCGCCTGTTGCCTTCTGCACAAAGGCAAACCAGGCTAAAACGCCCATGCCAATACCCAGCAGGATAAAAGGAATATGGGGCAGGCCGGGAATCAGGCCGAAGAGGATGATGATGCCTGAAGAGACGGCCAGGGCCTCCGGCTGCTTGCCGAACTGCTTGGTGAGCTCAATACCCATGCTATGCTCGGAGGCGGCCCGGCTGACAATAATACCTGCGGCCGTGGAGATGATCAGGGCGGGGATCTGGGAGACCAGGCCGTCACCGATGGTAAGCAGGGTGTATGTTTCGGCCGCGTTCAGGATGTCCATGTTCTGCAGGACAGCGCCGATAAAGAGACCGCCAATAATATTGATGGCCATGATTACCAGGGAGGCCACGGCCTCGCCGCGCACGAATTTCGAGGCACCATCCATGGCTCCGTAAAATTCGGATTGGCGGGATATCCTTTCGCGACGGCTCTTGGCAGTGGCCTCGTCAATAAGGCCGGCGTTAAGATCGGCATCAATGGCCATCTGCTTGCCGGGCATGGCATCCAGGGTGAAGCGGGCTGCTACCTCGGCGATACGACCGGAACCTTTGGTGATAACGATGAAATTGATCAGCACCATGATCAGGAAGATGATCAGGCCCACAGCAAAACTGCCCCCCACCACGAAATTACCAAAAGACTGAATGACCTGGCCCACAGCACCCGGACCCTCATGGCCATGAAGGAGAATGAGGCGGGTGGAGGCGATATTTAATGACAGCCGAAACAGGGTGGTCAGCAGCAGCAGGGACGGGAAAGAGGAGAAGTCCAGAGGGTCGGTGTTGTACATGCACATCAGCATGATCACCAGACTCATGGTAATGCCCAAAGACAGCAGAAGATCAAGCACCATGGTAGGCAGGGGCATGATCATGATCATCAGGATCGCAACTACACCCACGGCCACCAGGAGACTGGTGTATTCGATCTTTATCGGATTTAAGGTCTTTTCAGCTGCCATAATCTTATCAGTATTCAGGATTCAGAAGGCAGAATTCAGCAGGGGCTACGTTGCACAAGCTGTCTTCATATATTCTGAATGCTGTCTCCTCTCTTCTGGATTCTGCTCTTACGCTGCTTTGCGTTTTACACTGTAGACGTGGGCCAGAATCTCGGCCACGGCCTGGAAGAGGTTGGCGGGGATCTCCTCGCCAATCTCCACTGTCTTGTATAGTGCTTGCGCCAGGGGCTTATCCTCCATAAGCGGGATACGGTTCTCCTTGGCTATTTCCTTGATTCTGTGGGCGATCACCCCGGCCCCTTTGGCCACCACTTTTGGGGCAGCCATGGTGGCGCTGTCATATTTGATGGCAATGGCCAGACGGGTTGGGTTGGTGATGATGACATCTGCGTGGGGGACATCGGCCATCATTCTCTTTCTGGCCATTTCCATCTGAATGGAACGAATGCGCCCTTTAACATGGGGATCACCTTCAGTATTCTTGGCCTCTTCTTTGATTTCCTGCTTGGTCATCTTCATCTTTTTCATAAACTGCCAGCGTTGAAAAAGCCAGTCAAGGGCGGCAAGGCCAGCAATGATCAGGGCTGCTTTTAAAAACATCCAAAAGGAAATCTTGGCGTAGAAAATGAAGATTGCCAGAGGCGTTTGGTCCATCAGGGGCAGCAGGTTGTAAACGTTGTCTTTAACAACGCTGTAAGCCACCCAGCCAACAATGGCCAGTTTGGCAATGGACTTAAGGGTGTTAAACAGGGTCTGCATGGAGAAGAGACGCTGTAGACCCTTGAGGGGATCAATTTTCTCAAACTTGGGGACAATTTTTTCGGTGGAAAAAATGACACCTACCTGGGCATAGTTTGAGGCGAGGGCTGTGATGAAAATGACGATCATCAGGGGGCCAACCAGGAGAGCAAAGAAGGTCATGACCTCCAGGGAGAGCTGCAGCAGGTTGTCCGGGGTAATGGTGAGGCTGTGGAGCTGGCTGAGATAATAGCGCATCACCAAAAGGAGGCGGTCATACATGTAGGTCTTCATTGAGTAGATGGCCAGCAAGCCGCAGAGAAGGACAGCCGCAGAAGGCACCTCCATGCTTTTCAGCACGTCACCCTTTTTCCGGGCCTCTTGGAGGCGCCTGGAGGTGGGGTCTTCTGTTTTTTCCTGTCCGCTGGACTCTTCACTCATGATCGTTTTTTCTCAGTTTGTTCTTTAGTTACTTTTTGAAAATTGCAACGAGGCATAACTTCATCCTCTGCTTATCCCATTCCCTGGGCCAGCCTGGGCAGGAGGCGTCCAAGTAATTCAAACTGGCCAACCATCAACGGCATAAAGTATCCCATGGACAGCCCGGCAAAAAGCAGGCCGATGAGGATATTCATGGGCATGCCGACGATGAGGATGGGGATTTGCGGCACGGTCTTGGCGATGATACCCATGGCGATATGTGAGAAAAAAATGGCAGCCGATGCCGGTGCCATTATTTTGACACCCATGATGAACATCCGGCCCATCGCTTCCATAATGCCATTATAGGTAGCCTGGGTAAGGTGCAGGGTGCCAGGGGCTACCCATTGATAACTCTCCACCAGGGTGGTGAAAAAAATGTGGTGGCCGTCAACAGCCAGGAAGATGAGAAAGGCTGTCATGGTCCATACTTGACCCACCAGGGAGACCTGGTTGCCGAATTGGGGATCCATAACGCCGGCCATACTCATACCCATTTGGATGCCGATCATCTGGCCGGCCAGCTGGATGGCGTCAAAGATCAGGCGGGCAAAAAGGGCGAGGATGGCGGCAAAGCAGATTTCGTTTAGGGCAAAGAGGGCAAATCCCAGGGCTGTTGTGGGGAGCTGGTTGGCGGTGACAGCAACCGAGGGGGCCGCGACCAGAGCAACGGCAATGGTCATGAGCATCTTGACCGAGTTCGGCACGGCCTTCGTCCCGAGCACCGGCATGAAAAAGAGCAGGGGCCCCACCCTGATCATAACAATGACCAAGACCAGCAGATTGTTGAGTGTCCAGTTAAGGAGGGCCGTTTCTGTCATCTCGTCTACCTGATCAGCATGGGGATGCTTTCAAAAAGCACCCGGGTGTAATCGGTTAATTTAATCAGCATCCAGGACGAGAAAAAGAGCATGGCAATCATCACCGAGGCGATTTTCGGCACAAAGGTCAGGGTCATCTCCTGGATTTGGGTGGTGGCCTGGAACAGGGCAATGGCGAGGCCCACCACCATGGCGACAATCAGCAGGGGGGCGGAGAGCAGCAGGGTAATGTTTACAGCATTTTGTCCCAGGGTAACTGCCTCAATGGGTGTCATCGGGGTCTCCTTTTAGACGCCAAAACTTTTGACCAGGGAACCGACAATGAGATACCAGCCGTCAACCAGGACAAAGAGTAGTAATTTAAAGGGCAACGAGACCATGACCGGTGGCAGCATCATCATGCCCATGGAAAGCAATACGCTGGCCACCACCATGTCGATGACCAGGAAGGGCAAAAAGAGGATGAAGCCGATCTGAAAGGCGGTTTTAAGCTCGCTGATCATAAAGGACGGGATGAGTACCGAGGTGGGAATCTCATCCTTGTTCTGTGGTTTTTCCAGCTTGGCAAAAGAGAGAAAAAGGCCCAGGTCTTTTTGTCTGGTATGTTTGAACATAAACTCTCGCATGGGCTTGAGCGCCTCCTGAAAGGCCTCCTCCAGGCCAATTTTTTCGGCCATATAGGGTTGCACCGCCGCGGTGTTTATTTTTGAGAACACCGGCGTCATGATAAAGAGGCTTAAGAAAAGCGATAAAGCGATGAGCACCTGTGAAGGCGGCATCTGCTGGGTGCCCATGGCATTTTTGAGAAAGGAGAAAACCACCACCAGCCTGGTAAAACTTGTGGTCATCAGGAGAAGGGCCGGCGCCATGGAAAGCACGGTGAAGACCAGCAGAATTTCGATGATGGTCGCCATCTGCTTGGGGTCATCGGTTTCTGTAAGGCCGACCTGGATGGAGGGCAGGGTAGCAGCGAGACTCAACTTTGGCAGCAATGTGAGGGCCAGAATAACCAACAGAAGATAGGTGGCAGGCCGAAGAGCTTTACGCATGGGGTGCCTCCTCATTGTGGGCAAGGTTTGCTTTACAGAGGGTGTCGTTAAAGGTGGAATTCCCGCTGCTTATATCCTGTGGGACAGTATCGGGGCCGAGTTTGCACAAAAGCGAGAAGCTGTTGTCTGAGATGCCGATGGCCAGGTTTTCGCCGGCCACCCGAACTACGGCGATATATTTTTTGGGGGCAATCAAGCGGGTGTCGAGAACGGAGATCAACCCACCCTTGCTCATGGAGCCATTGCCCAGGCCCATTTTCTTTATACCTTTGAAGAGCAAGGCCATGAGGGCGCCGATGACCAGAAAGGCGGCCAGGAGCTTGCCGATGGCAGCCATGGATTCCATGGGGGCAAACTGAGGGGTAACTACAGCAAGGGGCAGTTCATCAGCAGCCCAAGCGCTGAGTGGCAAGTACAGCAGGAGAGAAACTGCCGTTATGATAGGGGAGAAAGATTTTTTCACGGTTTTAGCCAATGTTTTTAATGCGGTCGGCCTGGCTGATGACCTCGGTGATACGTACACCAAAGCGGTCGTTGACCACGATGACTTCGCCTTTGCCCAGCAACTTTTTATTAACGTAGATTTCCACGGTCTCCCCGGCGGCTTTTTCAAGCTCAATGACTGAGCCTTGGGTGAGCTGGAGCATGCGGTCGATGATCATGGAGGCTCGCCCCAGTTCAACGCTTATCTCCAGAGGGATATCGAGGAGAAACTCAAGGTTCTGGTTGCCACCCTTGCCCATTTCTCCAGCGCCAAGCTCTTGGAAACTGGCGGTGTCAGCCGGGCCGTTGTCCTCGGAAAGGGCGTCCCAGTCGCTATCATCCTTCTTGCCTTTTTTGCTTAATTCTGGATTTGCCTCTTCAAGGGCATCGGCCCAGGCATCATCCAATGATTCATCATCAGCCATATCTTTTCTCCTTTACGTTCCCTGCTTATCTTGATGTTTCTCTAAAAAAGTCACTCGTTCCGAAACCATGAGACGTTCTGTCCATGCAATGGCCACTGTTCCTGTGGCTGTACAGCGCATTTTTTCGCAGCCATCAATCCTTCTCTCGGTCCAGAACTTTGCGTTTAATCAAAAAGGCTTTGTTGCCTCGATGAACTCCGGGGGAGCCCATATATTTTCTGACGCCGGCAATATAGGCGGGCAAGAGGTCATCTTTACGTTTGTCAAGCTGGATGATGTCCCCTTTTTCAAGGGCGATAATGTCGCCGGCCGAAATCTGAGTCGTGCCAAGGATTACCTTTATCTCGGCGGGAATATTCTTGACGTTTTCAGTAAGAATGCGCTTGAGGCTGATATCCTCTTCGCTCTGCTCCCTGCTGAAGGTGGTCATGAGCTTGCTCTTTACCGACTCAAGATTGGCCAGGGGGATGCAGGTGGTGATGGAGCCAACCGCCCTGTCCATGTCCACTTCGTAGCGATTAATGATCACCACGTCTTCCGGCTCACAGATTTTGGCAAACTGGGGATTTATCTCACTGCGGACGTATTGCACCTTGATGGGATGCAGAGAGTACCAGGCTTTTTCCAGGTCGCTGACCAGAAGATTAACCACCCGGTGGATCAGGCGCTGCTCAATGGCAGTGAAATCGCGGCCTTCAATACGAACATTGCGCAGGCCGCTACCACCCAGAAAACTCTCCACCAGGGCAAAAACCAGCTTCGGCTCAATGACGAAAAGGGCATGGCCCCGGAAGGGATCCATCTTAAATATTTGGAGGCTGCTTGGTACCGGCAGGGTGCGGACAAAGGCGCCAAAACGGTCAAGCTCCATGGGAACGGAGCTGATGTCAAGAATCCGGCGCAGGGTTGCCGACAGTGAACCGCGGATGGAGCGCAGGAAAACGTCATTGATGACATCCAGCGCCGGCATTTTGACTTGGACGATACGTTCCTGACGGCTGAAGTCGTAGGTTGAATAGGCGAGGGCCTCTTCGTCAAGGGTTTCCTCAGGCTCTTCAATATCGCCGCCGGAAATACCCTTTAGGAGCGCATCTACTTCATCCTGGCTGAGAATCTGTTCCATGATTTTCTCGTCCTGTTGTTTTTATTGGACGACAAAGTCGCTGAAGTAGAGGTTTCTGATACGATCAGGCCGAGCCGCCTGATTAAAGCGTTCGAGGAGTTCGTCCCGGATGCGGATTTTGCCTTCTGGGGTCATTACCTCTTCAAAGGCCAGGCTGGTCAAGAGCATGATGACGATGTCACGGAGCTTGGGTTCGATCTTTTTTATCCGGTCCCCGGCCTCAACGGTTTCAACCTCAACACTTATTTTGCACTTGAGATAACGTTTTCCCTTAGGGTCGGAAAGGTTGACGACAAATTCGCCAAAGGTAACCATCTCGCCGACGCCAATTACATCATCTCCTTCCTGAGGTTGTTGGGCAGTTTTATCTGGGGGGGACATGAGGGTGGTAAAGGCAAAAAAACCGCCGCCGCCAGCAAGGAGTAGAGCGAGGCCCAGAATGATAAAGAACATCATCTTGGACTTCTTTTTGGGCTCATCAGGGTTTGCTTTTTGATCTTCTGCCATGGTCCGGAATCTCCTGCTGGTGAGTATTGATGAATTTTATGCTACACATGTCTTTATCAAGTATTATGCCATGCTTTTGCCTCTTTTGTCTTTTTTGTTCTATCTTATTGATTTTTAAGAGAATAAAATGTATTTTTTGGTTTCTTAAGCACTTTGAAAACTGTTTACTGGCTGCTGAAGGTCATTTTCTTGACCGGCCTTGTCAGGTAGAATGTCAATAATCCGCTAAGCTGTTGATTTGGAAAATGATCGGGATAAGGAGTCATTTGTTTACCTGGGAAAGTAACAAAAATTGTACATCCTGGGCCGAGGGTCAAGGCGATGGTTAAGATATGTTGAAATTCGTGGTCTCTGGCCAAGAATGTGGATAAGGGAGGGTGGTATAAAATCTTTAAAGAGATTATATCTGCCTGATATTGCGTATGGTTAAAGTCTTCTGAAAGGCTGCGAAAAAGTAAAAAGTATAAAAAATTGAATAGCTGTTTGGTCGCTGTGTTTTTAGTTATGCCTGTAAAGTCCCTTGGCTAGTGAATAGAGAGGGAATTGTATTTTTTTTCACAATCTGGCATAGATATTGTATTAAACTATAACTGAGTAATAACTCATATCTCCTTTCTCCTGAAAAAGGCCACCTTGTCCCCCCAAGGCTGGCCTTTTTCTTTTTTGGGACAGCTGCTGGAGAGCTCATGGTTGCGAAATCTGGAAATTTTCGTGACGGTGTTCGTTGTACCTGGCAAGGCTAGAGGTGTTCAATGGCATTTGTTCTTGCGGGACAGTTCGTGGCCCGTAGCCCTTTCTGCTGTTTTTCTGAAACAACAAATGGTAGATTTGACCTTGTTTTTTTTTGAATTTTTTTTATGCGACAAAAATGATTTGTCTTGAATGAGGTGTTGGAAATCTTGGGAGAAGAACAGATGCGGGTGCGCAGGTGATAGCTGTCCCAAAAATACCAGTGGCAATTGGCCGTTGTCAGTCCTATCAGCGTCAAGATATTATCCGAACGGCGGCTGAATTGTTTGCTGCCCTGCCTTTTCCTGTTTCCAAAGGGAGCACGGTTCTTTTAAAACCAAATCTGGTAGCGGCCGGATATCACGCCGATTTGGCCTGCACCCATCCTGAATTTGTGGCAGGGGTCGCCCAGTACTTTGTTGACTTGGGTGCCCATGTCGTGGTTGGTGATTCGCCGGCCACCGGTTCCGGATTGCGGGCCATGACCGTCTGTGGCATGACCGAGGCCTTGAAAGGGCTGCCGGTCTCCTTGGCGTCTTTTCAAGAGACCTGTAAAATTATGACCAGAAGCGGTCTTGAGATTCCGGTGGCCGTTGATGCCTTGGAGTGTGATTATTTCATTAATATGCCTAAGCTGAAAAGCCACAGCCAGACTCGCGTTTCCCTGGCTGTAAAAAATCATTACGGCATTATTAAGGGCTGGAATAAGGCCTGGGGTCATCAGGTTCATGGTGGCGGTGATGGCCATTCTTTTTTTGAGCTTCTTTCTGACCTTCCCTTTGTGGTGCCGCAAGGGGTTTCTCTTTGTGACGCAATTTGCGCCATGCACGTCAGCGGCCCCATGGATGGCGAGCCCTATCCTTTAGGGGTGATGGCGGCCAGCCCTTCGGCATTGGCCCTGGATAGGTCTCTTATGGCTGTGATTAATTTGGATCCACAATTGTCGCCGCTCTGGTGTGTCTGCCGCGATAGAAAGGATGCCGGTTATGACCTGACCACCCTGGACTTTCCCCTTCTGACGCCCGGCCAGGTACAGGTTGCTGATTTTATTGTGCCGCCGCAGCTCAACTCGGTGCGCTTCGGTGTCCGCCATGTTCTTGGCAGTTTGGTTGGCAGATTTAAGGTCTGGCTGGCGCGGCAGAAATAAAAAAATAAGGGCTGGAGCTAACTGATAAAAGTGTTTGCTTCCCTTTTCTATCCTGCTACAATCGCCTTTCTTTCAAGACGTTCTCAAGTCGTTGTTTGCATTATCGGATCCAGCCATTGGGTTATTTTATATCGAGGAATTTTGCCATGTTTAATCTTTCAGGAAAAGTCGCACTCATCACTGGTAGCTCAAGGGGTATTGGTAAGGCCATTGCCTTACGTTTTGCTGAAAATGGGGTAAATATTGTTGTCAACTATGTCCGCCACCGCCAGGACGCTGAAGAAACAGCGCGTCTTGTGGAAGAGCGTGGCGCCGAGTGCATGGTTGTTAAGGCTAATGTCGCCAATGATGAAGATGTGGTGGCCATGTTTGCCCTGATCAGAGAACGTTATGGCCGGATGGATTTTTTGGTGTCAAACGCCGCATCCGGTGTTTTAAAACCGGCTATGGAGCTGTCTCCGCGGCACTGGAATTGGGCCATGGACATCAATGCCCGGGCCCTGCTCACCTTGGCTCAGCAGGCAGTGCCTCTGATGATTGATGGTGGGCGGATTATGGCGGTCTCAAGCCTTGGTTCGGTACGGGCGGTGGAAAACTATACCGCTGTCGGGGCATCCAAGGCTGCCTTGGAGTCCCTTGTCCGTCATCTCGCTGTTGAGCTGGGTGAAAAGAAAATCACGGTAAATACCATCAGTGCCGGGGCGGTTGATACCGAGGCCCTTAAGAAATTTCCCAACAGAGATCAAATTCTTGATACGGCCCTGGCGCGCACCCCCATGGGTGTTTTGACCACCCCTGACGATGTGGCTGATGTGGCCTTGTTCTTGGCCAGTGATCTGGCCAAGATGATCCATGGTCAGACCGTGGTTGTTGATGGTGGCTATTCTATCAGGGCATGATGCTGGTGAGGAAGGCAGTTTTTAATACTCTTCGCCCCCTGATCTTGGCCTCTGGTTCACCCCGGCGTCGCGACTTCTTAAGTGAGCTTGGTCTCCAGTTTCTGGTTCAAACAACAGATGTGGATGAAAGTGGATGGCCTGGCGAGGCTCCTGAGGCCTTTGTTCGGCGCTTGGCCTTGGAAAAGGCCTGGGCCGTGGCTACGCATCATCCTGAGCATGTCATTCTTGGTGCGGACACCGTTGTCGTCCGCGATGGTTGTCTTCTTGGCAAGCCGAGCAATCGCCGAGAGGCAGAAGAGATTCTGGCCTCTCTCGCCGGGCGCTGGCATGAGGTGTGGACAGGTTTTGCACTCTGTTGTCAGCAGCCCCATCTTGAACAGGTGGGTGCCGTGGTGACCAGGGTCCGCTTTGCCGATCTGGATCCTGCCGTTATTGCTGCATACGCTGCTTCCGGGGACGGTGACGATAAGGCGGGTGCATACGGCATTCAGAGTGGGGGGGCCTTCTTGGTTAGCGAAATTTCTGGTTCGTATACCAATGTCATTGGCCTGCCAGTGGCGGAAGTGGTTGCGGCCCTCCATAAAATCGGGGTCCTGGAAGTGGCAGGGTAATTCTCCTGGTAAAAATGACCCGGAAATGAAATGCTCTTTTGACAAGAGAGACGCGGTAACTTAGGATAAAGAATGTTTCCTAAATGTAAAAATGCCTAGCGGAATCGTGTATCAAGGAAATCCATGTCCCTCGAAAAACCTTCAGAACCCATCGATACCAGTCAGGTATTTCTCGCTCGGCAGCCAATTTTCAGATCCAACATGAAGGTCTTCGGCTATGAGCTGCTTTTTCGTTCCGGCCTTCAGAATTTCTGCAGCGCTGCCATTGATTCCATGGCTGCCACCTCAAAAGTTATGGCCAACAGTCAGTATCTTCTTGGTTTACAGAAGGTCACGGGCGGCAAGAGGGCCTTTATCAATTTTCCCCAGGGCATGCTGAACCGCCATACCTCTTTTCTCTTTTCAGCCCGCAGCACGGTGGTGGAGATTCTCGAAGACGTCAAAGTGACGCCAACCCTGCTTAAAAATTGTACTAAGCTTGCTGAAAAAGGCTATGTTTTTGCCTTGGATGATTTCAGATACCGGAAAGGACTGGAGCCCCTCATGGAGCTTGCCAAGATTGTCAAGTTTGATGTGCTGGCCATGAGCTGGGAGGAGCTTGAGGACGAGGTGGAGCGGGCCAAGAAGTTCAAGCTTAAATTGCTGGCTGAAAAGGTGGAAACCATGGAGCAATTTCAGCGCCTCCAAAAAATGGGTTTTCACCTCTATCAGGGCTATTTTTTCAGCAGGCCTGAAATCATGAGCAGTAAGGATATTCCTGGATCCAAGCTGCAATATCTCAATATGCTCAGCCAGCTTCAGGATCAGAATACTGATTATGAGAAAATGGCGGAGCTTGTCTCCCATGATGTCGCGCTGGCCTATAAACTCCTGCGCTATGTCAATTCTGCGGCCTTTGCCGTGCGGGTGGAGGTCAAATCCCTGCAGAGTGCAATTGCTCTGGTGGGGGAAGAGAGGCTGCGTCAGTGGATCAGCGTCATGATGCTTTCTTATCTTGCCGAAGATAAGCCCAATGAGCTGCTGCGTCTTTCGGTGCAGCGGGCTTGTTTTTGTCAGGGCTTAAGTGATCTTGTGACCGGGGTTGGCTCAAGGGCCACCTGCTACACCTTGGGTATGCTCAGTTTATTGGACGTTATCCTGGAAAGAAAGATGGAGAATATTCTTGACGGCATTCGTCTGGACCAGGATTTGCACGATGCCCTGGTCAGCGGTACGGGCAGATTTGGTGTCATGCTTACCCTCACCATTGCCTATGAGCAAGGCGAATGGGAGACGGTGGAAAAAATCTGCCAGGCCCTGTCGGTAAATGCGCTGGCTTTACCCAAGATTCTAGCAGTCTCCATCGAGGCGGCCAGTCATATCTATTTTGGCGACTAACAGGCTGATTTCGGCAGGCGCTGACTCTCGTTTTGAAATGCCGCCCCCGTGTCCTGCTGAGGCTACATCTTGGAGAAGTCGCCGATCTCAAGGAAGAGATGGGCAATGGCAGTCAGCAGCGACAGTCTGTTCTTCTTAATCGCCTCATCCTCCGCCATCACCATCACCTCATTAAAAAAACGGTCCACAGGCTCTTTCATCTGCAAAATTGCTTGCAGGGCTTCACCATAGGCACGCTTAGCCAACAATGGTTGACATTGTCGGTTTACCTTGGTGAAGACCGTGAAGAGATTTTTCTCAGCCTCTTCGCCGAGAAGGTCTTCCTCAACATTTCTGGGCTCATGATCTTTGATGATATTGGTCACCCGTTTAAAGGCTGCCGCCAGCAGGGTAAATGTCTCATGATTTGCAATGGCATTCAGGGCGGCCAGGCGTTGGCCGCAGTCGGTGATGTCATCAAAGAGACCGGCAGTGGCCGCTTCCACGGCCCCGGAGGCATTGCCGCCGGCAATGAGATCGTTGACGTAGCGGCCTTTGATGAAGCTGAGGAGGGCGGCAAGGACTTCTTCTTTGTTCATCTTCACCGTGTCGCTATACAGATCAAGGGCCTTGCTGAAGGTGGCAGAAAGGGAAAGATGCCAGCCTTGGTCATTGATAATATGGATAAGGGCCAGGGTGTGCCGGCGTAGGCCATAGGGGTCTGTGGCGCCGGTTGGCGTCTTGCCTATGGCAAAGCAGCCGGCCATGGTGTCGATGCGATCGGCCATGCTGACCAGGGCACCCGCCTTCCCAGACGGTAAAGCGCTTCCGGAGCGAAGTGGTTTGTAATGGTCCATGATGGCTTGCGCCACCTCAGGTTTTTCGCCGTCATGGAGGGCGTAATATTTCCCCATCACTCCTTGTAGGGAGGCGAATTCCCCCACCATATTGGTGACAAGATCCGCTTTGCACAGT
>JAHJKA010000064.1 GCA_018822545.1 Pseudomonadota bacterium | reverse complement strand
TGGGCATTGTTGTGGATGACGCCATCGTGGTGGGTGAGAATATCTATTTCAAACGGCAGCAGCCCGGCTTTGATCCGGTCAGGGCGTCGATTGAAGGGGTCAAGGAAATGGCGGCGCCGGTTGCCATTGCCGTGGCCACCAATATCATCGGCTTTTTCCCGCTGCTCTTTGTGTCCGGCTCCACCGGCAAATTCTTTGCCATTCTGCCGGCCGTGGTCATCGGTGTCTTTATCATCTCTCTGCTTGAGAGCCTTTTGGTTCTGCCCGCCCATCTTTCGTACGCAAGTAAGCAAAAAGACACAGGATTTTTGCAGGCTTTGGAGGTCATCCCGGCCTGGTTCAGCAGGAAACTTGCAAGATTCATCACCAAGATTTTCGAGCCTGCCTTACGCTTTGCCCTCAAGTCCCGCTATCTTGTCACCCTTGTGGCCTTGGCTTTCCTTGCTGTTTCCTATGCCTATTGGGACAGCGGCTGGATAAATTTTTCCTTCCGCCCCAATATCCAGACCGACAGTATCGATGCTGAAATTGAGCTGCCTTTTGGTACCAATTTTAATGAGGTGAGGCGAGTTGCCAAACTCGTGGAAGAGGGTGGCATGCGGGCCGTTGCCAAAAGCGGCGGCAAAGATATTCTGGTGGGTGTTATGACCGATGTCGGGCGCGGGGCCAGCAATACCGCAGAAATAACCTTTAACCTTGTCTCCCAGCAGGACAGAAAGATAACCACCCGGGAATTCAGTATTCTCTGGCGTCAGGAGGTCGGTGACATCGCTGGCCTGGAAAAACTCTTTTTTGATTATGTGGTGGGGCCGGGGGGGGCGGCTGCCATCAATGTTGAGTTGACCCATCCTGATCCCCTCACCCTGGAACTTGCTGCCGCGGATCTGGCCCAGACCATTGCCAAGTTCAAGGGGGTGACGGATATTGATGATGGCTTTGCCAGGGGTAAGGCCCAGCTGGATTTCACCATGAAACAGGCCGGCCATTCCGTGGGTCTCACGGCCCGGGAGCTCGGTAGTCAGGTGCGCCACGCCTTTTACGGGGCAGAGGCATTGCGCCAGCAGCGGGGCAGGGATGAGATCAAGGTCATGGTCCGCCTTCCTGACTCGGAACGAAAATCCCTGTTCAACCTGGAACAGCTCCTCATCCGCACTCCGGCCGGCGGCGAGATCCCGCTGGCCGATGCCGCCACCATTACCCAGAGCCGGGCCTATACCGAAATTAACCGGGTGGACGGCAAGCGGGTGCTTAATGTCACGGCAAACGTTGTTCAGGGCGTGGCCAATGAGAATAAGATTTTGGCCACCTTACAAACGGATTTCATCCCGGACCTTCTGGCTAGGTATTCCGGCCTGAAGGCTTCGTTTCAAGGGCAACAACGGGAACAGCGCAAGGCTGTCCATGACCTGCTCATCGGTATCTGCTACGCCATGCCGGGTATCTTTTGTATGCTCGCCATCCTTTTTCGCAGTTATATCCAGGCTGGGATGGTTATGCTCAGCATCCCCTTTGGTCTGGTCAGTGCCCAGCTTGGCCATATCCTCATGGGCTATGATCTGAGTATTATCAGTATATTCGGGATGATTGCCCTGTGCGGGGTGGTGATTAACGGCGGTCTGGTATTTAATGTCACGGCCAATCGGTACTATGAGGAGGGAGAATCAGCCATGGAGGCCGCCTTTAAGGGAGCATCGCGGCGATTTCGACCGATTATTCTCACCTCGGTCACCACCTTTGTCGGCTTGGCGCCCATGATCTTTGAGCAGTCGGTTCAGGCTCGTTTCCTCATCCCCATGGCCATCTCCCTGGGCTATGGCATCCTCTTTACCACCGTTGTCATTTTGATCTTGAATCCTGCCATGTATGTCATCTATCACGACATTAAAAAGGGGTTCAAGGACAGGTAGTTTTACCCTGTTAACTCTCGTTTTGTTGACGCAGTCAAGGTGGGAAAAATCTATTTGCATTGCCAAAGGCGTGCTCTTTTTTATAGGATAAAGCTCAAGTTGAGCAGCTTGTCTGCTCAAACGAAACTTATGCCCTTGTGGTATTAAAAAAGAGCTTTTCTTGAATAATCTCAACGCCCAGGATCAATGCCATGCGAGACGTACTGACCACGTGTGCATATTGCGGTTGCGGTTGTGGAGTCTATCTCCATGAAGAACAGGGCCGGGTCATTGGTTCCACCGCGAGCCGCAACCACCCGGTTTCCCGCAACAACCTGTGTGTCAAGGGCTGGCATCTGCATGAATTTATCCACCACCCTGACCGGCTGACCGAGCCGCTCATCAGAAAAAAAGGCAGCTTGCAGCCTGCCAGTTGGGGGGAGGCCCTGGACTATACCGCCAGAGAACTGGGCCGCATTCGTGATAAAACAGCAGGCCAGGGCATCGGGGTTTTGTCGTCGGCAAAATGCACCAACGAAGAAAACTATCTGCTGCAAAAATTCACCCGGGCAGTGCTTAAGACCAACAACATCGATCATTGCGCCCGCCTCTGACACGCTCCCACGGTGGCAGGTCTTGCCTCCACATTCGGCAGCGGCGCCATGACCAACTCCATCAACGAGATTGAAAACGCCCAGGTTATCCTGGTCTCCGGCTCCAATACCACCGAGGCCCATCCTCAGGTGGCCCGGCGCATGCTGACAGCGGTTGATCGCGGCGCCAAATTGATCGTCATTGATCCCCGCAAAACCGTGCTGGCCGAGGCGGCCCATATCCATCTCGCCATCCGGCCGGGCACGGACATCCCTTTGCTCAACGGCATGATGCGCATCATCCTGGATGAGAATCTGGTGGATGATCTCTTTGTGGAGATGCGCACCGAAAATTACTACCAGCTGCGCGATATGCTCTATCGCCTGGATTTAGATGAGGTGGCACGGATCACCGGGGTTGAGTTGGACAAGATAAGCAGGGCAGCCCAGCTCTACGCCCAGGCCCAGAAAGCGGTGATCTGCTATTGCCTTGGCATTACCCAGCATATCTGCGGCACCAGAAACGTGCAGGCCCTGGCCAATCTGGCCATGATGACCGGCAACATCGAAAAGGAAGATACCGGTGTTGATCCCCTGCGCGGCCAGAACAATGTGCAGGGCGCCTGCGATATGGGGGCGCTGCCCGCCGTCTTTCCAAGCTATCAGCCGGTGAGCAATGATGATTATCGGGAAAAATTCGAAGCGGCCTGGAATGTTGATCTTTCACCAACACCAGGGCTCTCCTTGCTGGAAATGACCCATGGCGGCAAAGACGGCCCCATCCGCGCCATGTTTATCATGGGTGAAAATCCCATGCTCAGCGATCCGGTGCTGAGTAAGGTGCAGGAAACCCTGACCCATCTGGAGTTTCTGGCTGTCAGCGATATCTTTCTCAGCGAAACGGCGCAACTGGCCCACGTGGTCTTTCCGGCCGCCTCCTTTGCTGAAAAAACCGGCACCTTCACCAACTCGGAACGGCGGGTGCAGATGGTGCGTCCGGCCATCGCGCCCATTGGCAACTGTCGCACCGATGGGGATATCATCTCTGCCCTTGCGCAGCGCCTTGATTATCCCATGGAGTATGACTCCCCGGCCGAGGTCATGGAAGAGATCGCCATGTTGGCTCCTATTTATGGCGGCATGCATCATGATCGCCTGGAAGAGGGGTGGGGCCTGCAATGGCCCTGTTGGGATCGCAGTCACCCAGGCACGCCCTTTCTCCATAAATATTATTTTACCCGGGGCAGGGGCCATTTCGTGCCCGCTGACCACGAGCCGCCCAGCGAACTGCCGGATAAAACATATCCACTACTGCTCATTACCGGTCGCATCTACCATCATTACCATACCGGCACCATGACCAGAAGAAGCAGCACCTTAAACAGGGAGTGCAATGCAGCCCTGCTCCAGGTCAACAAGGCAGATGCCGACCGATTACAGGTGCGAAGCGGCGAGATGGTGACGGTCACCTCCCGGCGCGGCATGATCGAAGTGGCCGTTGAAATCAGCGATCAGGTGCAGCCCGGTTCGGTCTATACCAATTTTCATTTTGCTGAGGCACCGATCAACAAGCTTTGTATCGATACCTGGGATCCCCAGGCCCATTGTCCTGAATTTAAGGTCTGTGCCGTCAAAGTTGCTAAAAAATAAGGTTCATCAAAGGTTGCGGTGGAACCTCTGGGTATAGGGTGTTGATTTTATTTTTCCCCATTCAGACCTGAGCGAGTAGGGAGCTGGGCAAGGCGAAGAGCATTGCAGCATGTTTGAGCGAAGCGAGTTTCTGCAATGCCGCCTTGAACAGCGGAAGGCAAGCGGTGCCGAAGGCCAGGGCTGTCAGGGGGGCCCTTTTTGGTTCGTTTTTGGGCAAGCAAAAATGAACCAAACAAACATTGAAAGCAAGAAAGTTTATAGAGGGAATAGACCTTCCCACGGTAATTCGTGATCAATCAAAAAGAATAAGGGCCGCGGCCCCAAACATAATCGAGCCTCTATGATGACCGATAAATTCACCCTCAAAAAAGACCATCTGACCCCGTTCCTACGTAAGCTCGGTAAGGGCAACCGTCTGGTTGTTCCCTTGAAAAACCGGCACGGTGACACCCTGTTTACTGAGATCGACGAAATCGATGGCGCGCCCCTTGACCTTGCCACCCAACCCCAGAACTCGATCAAGCAGTTTCTTTTGCCCCAACGGGAAGTTCTTTCTACCTATCAGCTCCAGGATTCCGGCTCCTATGAATTTACGCCGGTGGTACCTGTCAGCGGGCCAACCATTTTTTTCGGCGTGCGCTCCTGTGATCTGTCCGGCGTGCTCTATATGGATGTCACCTTTTTGCAGGGAACCACTGACGCCCCTTACCGCAAAAAGCGCCTGGACTCGGTGTTGATCGGTCTTAACTGCAACCATCCCTTTGGCAATTGCTTCTGCAATGCCACCAAGAGTGGACCATTTCTGGAGTATGGCGCCGACCTGCAGTTTACCGATATCGGCGATTGTTACCTTGTTGAGGTGGGCCGGACAAAAGGTGCTGCCATCGTTGAAAAATGGCACCAGTTCTTCACCCCGGCCGAGGAAAAAGATACCAAGAAACAGTACCAGGCCTTTTTGGAGGCGCGGGGCAGCTTTAGTCAGCTGGTCCATGTTGACCAGGCCATCAAACGTCTTCAGGAGGATGGCGTGCCTTCGGAAATATGGCACCAGCTCTCCGCCCGTTGTCATGATTGCGCCGGCTGCGCCTATATCTGCCCGACCTGTACCTGCTTTACCATCACCGACTCTCCGCTGACCGCTGACAGCGGCGAACGGCTGCGTAGTTGGGACGCCTGCACCTTTTCCGGTTTTACCAGAATGGCAGGCGGCCACAATCCGGTGGCCAGAAAAACCGATGCCATCCGCCAGCGCTTTATGCATAAACTCTGCTACGATGTCCAGAAACACGGGCGGCCAAGCTGTGTGGGCTGTGGCCGCTGTGTCGATATGTGTTTTGGCGGCACCGACATTCTCCGTTTTATCAATATGGCCTGCGAAGGAAGCTGATCTATGAAAACAGCCCAGTTGGAAGATTACCTGCCCCGTCCGGCGCAGGTGGTGGAAGTTGTTACCGAGAACTCGCAGATCAAGTCCTTTCTTTTGCGCTTTGTCGACAAGAAGCATAATGCCGGTTTTTCTTACCAACCAGGGCAATTTATGATGGTGTCCATGCCCCATTGCGGCGAGGCACCCATCTCCTTTTCTTCCACCCCGGCCACCAAAGGCCTGATTCGCCTGAGTGTGCGTAAGGCCGGAACACTGACCTCGGCCATGCACGAGCTTAAAGAAGGGTCGATAATCGGTCTGCGTGGGCCGTACGGTAAATCGTTTCCCATGGAGTATCTGGCCAAGCGCGACCTGCTCTTTGTGGCCGGCGGTATTGGCCTGGCCCCGCTGACCTCGGTGATCAACACCTGTCTGGCCGACCCTGAGTATCAGGGCCGGATCACTATTCTTTATGGCAGTCGCACCCCGGAAGATATCGCCTTTATGGCGGAAATTAAGGCCTGGCAAGCAAACGCGGCCGTTGAATGTCTGCTTACTGTTGATCTTGCGACCTCCGAGTGGCAGGGTAACACCGGTCTGGTGACCAGCCTTTTTGACCAGGTGGCAATTAACCCCGCCACCCAGAGCGCGGTGGTCTGCGGGCCGCCCATGATGATCAAGGCGGTGCTGTCCGCCCTGGCTGAAAAGGGTTTTGACGATCACGACATCATCACCACCATGGAGCGCCATATGAAATGCGGGGTGGGAGTGTGTCGCCATTGTCATATGGACGGCAAACTTGTGTGCGTGGACGGGCCGGTTTTTACCCTTGCCCAGTTGAAGGAACTTAATGTCATGGAAATCAGCTGATGACCAAAGAGCAACTCTATAAGATACATTTTCTGCCCAGCGGCCGAGAGGTTGAAATCAAGGGCGGCGAATCGCTCATCAAGGCGGCCCGGGCCGCCGGTATCCATATCAATGCCTCCTGTGGCGGGGCCGGGGTCTGCGGCAAATGCCGGGTCATCATGGCAGAAGGCGAGGTTGCGGGCGGGCGCAGCGACAAACTCACCGAAGAAGAGTATCAGGCCGGGTATCGGCAGGCCTGCATTGCCACGATTTCCGGCCATGCCACGGTGACCGTCCCTGAGATATCGGGCCTTAAAAAAGGTGGCTTGTCCACGGCTGTGCCGATCCGGCATCGGGCCAGCATGCATCGTTTTGATATTCAGGACCTGCGCGAGGCAGGCATCTTTGTGCCGCCGGTGGTGAAACTGTTTTTGGAGCTGCCGACGCCATCCAACCTGGATAATATGGCCGATGCCGGCCGCATCATCCTGGGACTCAGCAACCAATACGATGAGCGGCGTATCATCACCAGCCTGCCGATTCTGCGTAAGATACGCAAGACATTGCGGGAGGATAATTTTCGGGTGACCGTGACTCTGGCCCGTCCGGTGAACAGCAAGACCAAGACCCATCTGATCAATATCCAGCCCGGCAACTGGACTGCCAGAAATTTCGGGCTGGCCTTTGATATCGGCACCACCACCGTCTATGGTCTGCTGCTTGATCTCAACAGCGGCAAGGTTCTGGCCCGTCAGGGTGATTACAACGGTCAATTAAGCTACGGCGAAGACGTGATCTCCCGCATCATCCATGCCGAACAGCCGGAAGGGCTTGCGCAGATGCAGGAATTGGTGGTGAAAAGTATCAATTTCATCATCGACCGTTTGCTTGAATCAGCCAAACCGCCGGAAGGCAAGAAAAAAGGCAAGATTAAACGTGATGAGATCAGCTCCATCACCCTGGCCGGCAACACCACCATGACCCATCTGCTCATGGGCCTGGAGCCGGACAATATCAGGCGGGCCCCCTATGTGCCGGTGACCACCTTTGTGCCACCGCTCCGGGCCGCTGATCTCAACATCAAGCTGCCCGACCATACGGTGGCGCTCCTCTATCCCTCGATCTCAAGTTATGTTGGCGGTGATATCGTCGCCGGGGTGATGGGCTCAGGGATGTATCGCACCGACAAGGTCACCCTGTACGTTGATATCGGCACCAATGCCGAGATTGTTATAGGCAACCGCGATTGGCTGGCCTGTGCCGCCTGCTCGGCAGGGCCTGCTTTTGAAGGCGGTGGCATTACCCACGGTATGCGGGCCGCCGACGGCGCTATTGAAGATTTTAGCCTCAATCCTGCCACTCTGGAGCCGATGAACATCACCATCGGTAACCTGCAACCGGTGGGGATCTGTGGTTCCGGGCTGCTGGTTATCGTGGCCACTCTTTTTGAAAATAATGTCATTGACCAGAGCGGCAAATTCAATCGTCAGCTGGCTACCCAAAGAATCAGGCCAGGGCGCAGTGGCCACGAATATGTCCTGGCCTGGAAGGCAGAATCTGGCACAAACAGCGATATCGTTATCAACGAGGTGGATATCGATAACTTTATCCGCGCCAAGGCCGCCATCTACGCCGGGGTCAAGACCCTGGTGGAAGTGGTGGGACTTGCCATCGGTGATCTGGAACAGATCATCCTGGCCGGGGCCTTTGGCAGCTATATCGATCTGGACTCGGCCATGACCATCGGTCTGTTGCCGGAGGTGGCCGCGGACAAGGTGCTCTATGTGGGCAACGGTTCGTTGCTGGGTTCATGGATGAGTGAGCTGAGCAATCACATCAGGCAGGACGTGGTGGATGTGGTGCATCGGATGACGAGCTTTGAGTTGTCTGAGGTGCCGGATTTTAAGGACCAGTATATCGCCTCCCTTTTTCTGCCCCATACCGATATTTCCCTGTTTCCAGAAACGGGGAAACGGCTTGTCGCCCGGCAAATAAGTGCACCACCCTGAAAGAGGCTTGTGCACTCATCTGTGCTTCTTATGCATAAGAGAGGCCGGTATAGTATTTGTTGCTAACCATTTTATGACCACATATCCCAAGGAGATTCCCCATGAGTAAGGCAAAGACTGGAAAATGCGAAGAGTGCGGTAAGAATTATGAGGATATCAAGGATGTCTGTGGCCATTGCGGCTATTCAGCTCATGGCGCCTTCATGATGGCGGAGCAGGATCCCTTCTGGAAATGCGGGGGCTGCGGCCGCACCGTTCAGACCAAAACGCCGCCAAAGAAATGCCCTGGCTGTGGCGAGGTGTGTGATTTTAAGAATGTCACCTGTTACGAGCCTGAATGCGGCGGACCCGGTAATATTGATCAAAAGCTGTAAGGGGGAGAATCCTTTTTTAGCTGATTTTTAAACCCTCCGAAAGTCGATGCGCTTTATCTCAGAGAAAGAGGTCGGTCAGCTCGAAGTTTTCCACGTCAAAGAGGCCAAGGTCGGTAATTTTTAGGGCAGGAATCACGGGCAAGGCCAGGAAAGACAAGGTCATAAAGGGTGTCTGCAGTTGACAGCCCTTTTCTCGGACCCGGCACTCAAGGATGCTGTACTTCTCGGCCATTTCCCGGCAGCTGCCAAGGCCCATGAGGCCTGCCAACGGCAGCGCCAGCCGTGTTTCCTCAGCGCCATCAACATAGGAGATGCCGCCGCCGCTGTCATGGAGCAGGTTAATGGCCCGGGCCAGGTCGATGTCGTTGCCGCCAATGGCAATGATATTGTGGGAGTCGTGGGCGATGGAGGAGGCCATGGCCCCATGCTTCAAGCCAAAGCCCCGCACAAAGGCCACAGCAAGCGGCGCTGGTTGATAACGGTTCTGGACCACAATCTTCAGCACATCTGCCAGCGGATCAGCTTCGACAACGGTGCTGCCAGCGGGCACGGTATGGCGGCCGGCGCCGGTGATAATCTGGCCGTCTGTGACTTCAATCACCCTAATCTGCGGGCCTCTTACTCTGATGTGCAGCTCCTCAACTGTAATAGGGGAGGGATTGAAGTGGTTGATCGTCAAGGACTGGCCACATGTAAATAAGGCCTGGCCCATAGCGCTGATCATCTCGCCGTTAATCCAGGTGGCGCTGACCTCCATATCGCTTATATCATCAACAACAATAAAATCAGCCGGATCACCTTGTTGCAGGAGACCGACAGCCAAATCGTAATGGCGCACCGGATTGACGCAGGCGCATTGCAGGATATCAAAGAGGTCATGACCATGAGTCAGGGCCTTTTTGACCAGCAGATTGATGTGGCCGCGAACCAGGTCAGCCGGTTTCAGGTCATCGCTACAGAGCATACACTCCCCGGGGTGGCTGGTGATCAGCGGGTGCAGATCGTCAAAATTGCGCGCGCTTGAACCCTGGCGCAGCAGGATTTTCATGCCAAGACGCAGTTTCTCGTCACACTCGGCGAGGCTCAAGGATTCATGGTCAGTAGTGATCCCGGCCTTAATGTAAGCAACAAGCTCTGGCCCGCTCAGCCCCGGAGCATGCCCATCCACCCTTTTACCCATCTTCGTTGCCGCGACAATTTTGGCCATGACCTCCGGATCCTCACCAATGACGCCGGGGAAATTCATCATCTCGGCCAGAAAGGCGATATCCTCGCGCGCCAGCAGTTTGGCAACATCCCGGGCTGTCAGGCTGGCTCCGCTGTTTTCAAAAGGGGTGGCCGGCACGCAGGAAGGGGCGCCAAAAAAGAATTTCAGCGGCACCTGCCGGCCGCTTGCGATCATAAAGTCAATGCCAGGCACGCCAAGGACATTGGCAATTTCGTGGGGATCCGCCACCACGGCCACAGTACCGTGGGTCACCGCTGTCATTGCAAAGGCGGCCGGGGTCAGCATGGAGCTTTCAATGTGGATATGGGAGTCGATCAGCCCCGGCATGATAAAGGGGCCGCGTACGTCTTGATTGGGCAGAACGTCAACAATGCAGCCCTGGTCAATAACCAGGGTCCCTGGGTATCTCCTGCGGCTCACCGGGTCAACAATGATGCCGGATATTTTTTTCATCGCATCTCCTGAGAATGCTAGGGCGGTAAGGTTGTGCCATTGTAGAAAAACAGAAGGTGGAAGGCAACCTTTTCGCTGGGAGATGCTTGAAACCTGCCGAGGTGCTTTTTTTTAATACACGCGGAAAGTACCGCAGTCTGCCACATAGCCTAACCTGTAATTGACGAAATAACCAGGGGTTGCGACAATTTGCCTGGCTGACTTTTCTCTTCAGGCAGCCTTATAGTTGAATATGGAAATGATGCTGACAGTCCGTGAATTTCATCTACCAACGCTCAACAAGAGCAAATGCGCGGCAAAAAGCGAACAGGCAAAGGGATATGGAAACGGGCTGGGCGTTTTGAGTGCTAAAAAAAACAAAGGTGAAAACGATGAAAAAACAGCAATCTGCAGGCCGTGTCCTCTTGGCGTTTTTCTTTGGTTTCCTGATGCTTTCAGGAGGTGGATTCAAGGCCCAAGCCGCCTTGAATCCTGCTAACTTCACTGATGACCTTAATCAGCTGGTGCTGGATGGCAACCTGCTGCTGGCCAGCATGGAAAGTGTGACCTTGAAGTCCTTGACCATGACAAGCCAGCTGGCGACTTTGGAAAATTCGACCCAGATCTACCTCAATAGTGTTGGTGATGTCTATAAGATGGTCTCAGCCTCAAAAGATAACACCACCATGAGCCTTACCAATGAAATGCTGGTGCCGCTGCAAACGCTGTCGACCATAACCGCTTCGTTAACCCAGTCCCTTGGTGGTTTGGCCGGACAAATAGCGGTCCTTTCATCATTTACCTCGCTGTCAACCTTGGAGTCGTCGCTTACCTCCATGCTCCGCCTCTCTGATGATATTGGCGTTATGGCAGACAGGATCCTTGAGATGTCGGACCAAATCCTGATTATGGCCGATAATATCGGCATCATGGCCGATCGTATTCTGGCCACCCAGATTATTCAGGGCGATAACCTGCAGGTGATCGTCGATGCCAGTCTGGCCACCCAGAAAAATATATTGATGATGTTCAGTATGTTTTTGTAGATGGCGTAGGATAACATCCTCGACTTGGCTCTATAGCTAGAAAAGGCTCTGCGGCATGTTGCTGTAGGGCCTTTTTTGTGTCGAGTTTGCGAGTGATTGTATTTTGGGCGGATTTTTTTTCTACATATCTCTTTGATGTATGGACCCTATGTGGTCAAATAGGTGGCAGCAATCCAGCTTGAGAATGTCTAGATTTTTAAAGAGAGGTCGTGCATGGGAAAAATTCTAAAAGGGAATTTTTTATCAAAAGGGAAGAAAAAGGGCGCGGCGTCCGCGAAGCAGTCTCCTGGGACTGTCTATCAACTGCATGTCTTGCTGCTGTATTGCGAACCTCTCATCTGGCGGCGTATACTGGTGCCGGCAAACATGAAGCTGTCAGGCTTGCACTCGGTGTTGCAGGTCTGTATGGGGTGGTCAGATAGCCATCTGCACCAATTCAGGGTTGGCAATGCTATTTATGGCCCCGAGGATTTAAATGACGACTGGAGCCCGGTAAATTCTTTGGACGAACACAGGTTTGCCCTGGCCAATCTGGAAGACGACATGCGGTATCGCTTCGTCTACGACTACGATTTCGGTGATGGCTGGCAACATGAAATAAGGATTGAGAAGGTGTTCCTTCCTGACGAAAAACCCCTCAAGTATCCTGTGCTTCTGGCTGGAGAACGCGCCTGCCCGCCTGAGGATATTGGTGGTCCCCCTGGCTACGAGAATTTCCTTGCCGCCATGAGTGATCCGAAAAGTGAAGACTACGAGGACATGCGAAAATGGTATGGCAGTGACAGCTTTGATCCTGATGCTTTTGAACTAGTTGAAATCAACAAAATTTTGAAAAAAATCAAGTGATCCAAAGAGGATGGGCAAAATTCGGCAGTTGATGAAGGGTTGATGGTTATACCGTTTTCATCTCTTCTCCTGATAAGGGCATAGCGCTGTTTCACGGGCCGCCGCTGTTGTGCTGAGAGGGAACGTTTTTTGTGGCTGTACCTAGGTCATATCTTCAGGCGTTGCCAAGAACCGCTTCTGAAGCACAGCCAGGACAAGAGCAGGCAGAGCGCCCAGCCGATCATTTCGGCTACAAGAATATATTCAAGGGCCAGTCCGAGGTAAATTGCGGCATACCAGGCATAAGTGAGGGAACAAAGGGCGATGATTATCTCGATCAACAGGGTGATGCGGGTGTCCCCCGTTCCTTCAAGGGCGGAATAGTAGGCGTCTGCCGGTACCGCAATGACGGTGGCCAAAGTGATGACCAGCAAGCCATAAAGAGATGATTGGATCATTTTTGTGTCAGGTGTAAATATGGACAAGACATCTTCCGGGCAAAGCACGGTCAAGATCAGCATGGGAATAACCACGGCATAGCTCAATTTGATGGTTCTTCTGATCAGGACTTTAAGTTGGGACTTGTGATTCTGACCAATCAGTTTGCTGACCATGGCGCAGATAGTCTCTGCGAAACTTTTAATTGGAATAAGCATGAGGGCATAGCAGCTAAAAATGATGTTGGCACTGGCCAGTGTATTTTCACCGAGCTGCTCAAGGATGACGACCAACAGAAACCATTTGACCATGGCCACCAGGGCATCCAGGGAAACAGGCAAGGAGATGGCACATAAACCTTGAGCCAAATCAGTATTCCATTTGGCGAAGTGAAACAGGCCGTGGCTCCGGGTATAGCGTTTCCTGACGAGATCCAGGGAGAGGAAAAGAAAGGCCGCCATTTCTGCTAAAAGGGTGGCGATGGCGGTGCCTGTAATTCCCAGCTCAGGCAAGCCCAGATGGCCAAAGATCAGAACATAATCCAGGCAGATATTGGTGGTGGCCAGGACAGCGGCGGCGCCAATGAGTATGCGTGTTTTTGAGATGGCAATATAGAAGGCACTGTAGGCGAGGTTGAAGGCCTGAAACAAGAGGGCAAAGGCTGCAATCTGCAGATAGGTGTTGACGGCGGCAGCGATCGCCGGAGAGACAAAGACGCTGGCGGTGAACCCTGGCACCGCAAAAAAAATGAGGAGGATCATCAGCACGGATGACAGGGCCATAAGATAGAAGCCCTGGTTGAATACCTTGCCGATCTTGCGGGGCTGCTCCTCTCCTGAACGGCGGCCGATGATGATTTGCATGCCGTCAGCAAGCCCCAGGGCCAGGCACAGGCTGATGCCGTAAATGGCTGCAGCAATGCCAATTGCGGCCAGTTCAGTGGTGCCATAGCGGGCCAGGAAAATCGTATCCGTGATTTCAACGATTGATTTGCTGATCCCGGCGATGATGAGGGGGAATGACATGCCCCAGATCCGACGGTAGGTTGGCCGGAAGCTCATAATGGTGGGCGGGGGGAGTCCAGGATAATTATTTTGTACGCCGGCATGAATGCGCACCCTTTGGCAGGCTCAGGGCGCGGGCTCTGGAGGTTCAGCGCGCCGGAGCAGATGTGGCCCTCATCCAGGCATCGAGCCAAGACCTTTGTGCCATCCTCATTACGGTTGTTGCACACCGGTCAACCGGAAATCAAGGGAATAATTTGGGGAGTGAAGGGCGAGAGATCTCAAATTTGGTGGTCGGCAGGAAGCCATGTGTCATGGCGGTTCGTGTCAGCCGCAGGCCTTTTTGCGGGCGATATAGACCACATGCCTCCGGCCGCCGCGACCGGGCCGTTGTTTGTTAACGGTGAAGCGGGCTGCTTCCAGCCTTTTTTCAAAACCCTGATCCGGGTCTTCGGACCATACGGCAAAAACGCCGCCCGGCTTTAAGGCCGAACTACTGCGCTCCAGGGCCTTTTTGCCGTACAGATATGTGCCCCGGCCCTGGTCGCCTTCATAGGGGCCTTCGTAGAGATCAAGGATGATGGCGTCAAAGCGTTGCTCCTTGCCTTTTTGGGCCGCTTCAGCAATGACCTGGGCGACATCGGCAATCACCACAGTCACCCGTGGGTCGCTGGCGGCGCCCTCGGTTAAATGGCTAATGGGCCCCTGGCACCAGGTAAGGATGATGGGGTTGAGTTCCGCCACCACCACTTCGGCATCGGCCGGTAGATGATCAAGGGCCGCTTTCAGGGTAAAGGCCATGCCCAGGCCGCCCACCAGCACCCGGGGCCTCTTTTTGCCCTGCAGAGGCGCACAGGCCAGCTCCGCCAAGACGATCTCCGACATATTGGCCACCGAGTTCATCAACACCCGGTTGTCAATGGTGATCAGAAAATCCCTGTCGCTCCGTTGGCGTAGATCGAGAAGGCCTTCGTCCGTAGCAATGCTGTCAACGACTCGCCATGGCTGCGCCATTATCCTTCTCCAGTTGTTTTAACCCGCCCCACGGCGCCACTTTCCAGGCGGACCTTGATGCCATGGGGATGGCTGGAGGACTTGGTCAGGATATCTTTGACAATCCCTGTGGTCAGTTTGCCGGTGCGCTGGTCCTCTTTGAGGACGATGGCAACCCGCAGGCCGACCTTAATGTTGGAGCGTTTTGAGCCAGGCATGATTGGGGGGACCTTTGATCTCTTGTTGAATAAGCGCCAGCAACTCTGGAAAGGTGTCGACAAAGTAATGGGGGGTGGTCTGGCCCGGGCTGTTGAGGTTTTCGACGTTTACCCCGTACTCCAGGCCCTTAGCGCTCAGGGCCTTGTATTTTTTCATTTTACCGGCATATTTTGAGCTGGGCCGCTCTTTGTCCAGAAGCAGACCGAGGGCAACCAGGGTCTTGTTGGCCTTCACTGTTGAGATGTCAACCTTATGTTGTTTCAGCAGATTGGTCATTGAATCGGTATTTTCCACCACATCCTCCTTA
>JAHJKA010000063.1 GCA_018822545.1 Pseudomonadota bacterium | reverse complement strand
TGTCCCGTCCTAAAATACGTTGACGGTTTTTACTGAGCCACCTCCCTTATGGAGGTGGCTCTTTTATGTGTTTCATCTGGTGTTTTCATACCCAAGCTCAGGTGTGGTCTCATACGATTATAGATCTCTACGGATTCTTTGACCAAACCTTTCAACTCTTTTAAATTCCGGCATTTATAGACCAGAAACTCTTGCTTCAAAATACCGTTCACTCTTTCAGCAAGTGCATTTTGGTAGCAATCGTAGCCATCTGTCATCGAAGGCTCAATATGATGGCGCTTCAGCTCTTGCTGGTAAATCGCTGAACAATATTGCAACCCTCTGTCAGAGTGGTGTATCAGCGGTCTTTGGGTTTGCCGTCGTCTGGCAGCGCGACGTAACGCCTTTACAACGCTTTCAGCACGCATATTATCACTGAGTTCATAACCCATGATTTTACGACTGTAGGCATCGGTCACCAAACTGAGATAGTGAACACCCTCATCCGTTTCAACATAGGTGATATCACTAACAAACACTTGTTCAGCCTGTTTGATTTCCAAGCCTTTTAATTGATTCGGATACTTCCTCATCCAGTGCTTGCTGTTCGTTGTTTTCGTATAACTTTTTAAGGGTTTAACCAACAGTCTATGGTCTCTTAAATAGCTGAAAAAACCATCGCGTCCCAGCCTTATTCCCTGGTCCTTAAATTTGGGCTTAAGAAGACAATATAGTTTTCGGGTGCCAAGTCGAGGCATAAAACGCCTGACTTCCATCACCATGCCCTTAACTGGTTCTCGATCTATAGCACGTTGTTGCGTCCGGCTTTCTCTTTGATAGACCGCTTGTCGGGTCATGCCAAGAAGCTTACACGCTCGACTCAGACTTATCTCTTTTTGTCTTTGAAGGCGTCTCGCTGCTTGGCAATGAGCTTTTTTCTAAGTCCGGCTCCGTGTTCGGCATCAAGAATATCGACCACTTCATTCAAAAGCAGATTGCGAAGACGCTCATCCTCAAGTTCTCGCTGTAATCGCTTAATTGTTTGAGCAGGTGTTTCTTTTGCTTTGGCTGTTTTGGGCATGGTTAACTTTACAGGTTGAGTCCAATCGAGCTTTCCGTGTTTTCTCAACCAGGTTAACACTGTTGAGCGGCCTTGGATGCCATAAATTTTCTGAGCCTGCTTGTAGGTCATATCGCCTTTTTCAACGGCGGTGACCACCTGTAATTTAAAGCCCATGGTGTAATCACGCTGAGTGCGTTTCTTACCCTTCCTGCCTGGAGTGTCCATAATAAGTCTCCGAAGTGTAAACGTATTTCAGGACGGGACACCATAATAAAAAAAGCCGGGATCAGATAAATCTGATCCCGGCTTTTTTTATTATGGAGCTTAACGTGCTTGATTAGTTAAGAATAACCGGCCGTAAAAGGATAACCATCTCTTTTTTGGTTAAAACATTGCCCGACCTACCGAACAATTTCGAAATACCTGGCACATCACCAAGGCCTACAACTTTATTTTCATTGTATGCATTGTTGGAATCAATCAGTCCACCAACGACCAACATATTTCCACTTTTCACTCGGATCGTTGAGCTCAACTCACGCAACCTAACTACAGGCAAGCCAACAAAGCCTTCGGCGCCAATTTGAGCGGAACCCATCTCCAGTAACTCTGAGGTGACCGGCGTTAAATTTAAAACAACTTCTTCACCGTTCAAAACGGTTGCTACCACAGCTAATCCGAGCCCAGAAACAACAGAGTCTGTGGTGGCTGCATAGGTTTTGTCTCTCTCCGAAACAGTAACAGAGATGGAACTCACATATCTGGTATCAGTACCTACACTGATTAAAGCTGGCTGACCATTCATAACACTGATACGTGGATTTGCCAATACCTCGACGTGGCCCTGTTCTTTCATGGCATCAAGAATAACAGCAAAATTCGTGGTAGAAAGTTCAAGAAATTGATTCTGGGTGCGATGGGTTGTGGGGTTAGTACTGAAATCGGCATAGAAAGGGTTCAATTTTTGAAAATCAATAAATCCCGACAAGGACTTGCTGCTCAGCAGACTGTTCCAATCAATACCTGTTGTCGTATCTCCGCTTAGAGTAACTTCAACAATTTTTGCTTCAATAGATACCTGTTGGTAGACAACCTTCTTAAGTTGCTCTATGTAATTTTCAATTTTTGACAATAAAGACCTAGGTGCTGTGACGGTAATAACACCAACAGGCTTGTCAATCATGTAATAACCGAGGGCACCTTGGTTTCTGGTTCTCACCATTTTGGCGTTTTCAGTTTTTCCAGCAACAGCCTTGGTATCAGTGGTCTCCGTAGAAGTTTTGTCCTCAATTGCCGTGTCAAAAGTGGCTTCAACTTGGGTTTCACTATATACCTTGAGAATCTCATTAAGATTCTTTTCGATATTGGCCCAGATATCAAAACTATCGTCCTGGGAACTATTTTTTAACTCGATCAACCCCTTCATCTGTTGTTTGGAACCACTGCCACCTAAAACATCCCCACCAACACCGGTGGAAAATTCAGGCGTGATAAAGGGCATCGCTATCTGAAATGTTTTTGTATCCCGATAGCGCACAACTATAGAATTTCCTTTAATCTCGTAAAGATAATCGAGCTGGCGTAAAATATTCTCAATAGCAATATAAAAATCATCCTCAGCGCGGATATCGACATCAACCAAGGCCATCTGATCAACATCATCCGCCCAGCTCACATTCATTCTTTTCAAGGCGGCCAATCTTTTTAAAATGTCGCGCAGGGTAACAGGACCGCGATTCGAAGAGATATCAGCACCAACAGGCACTGTAAATTCCTCTTGATCAGCAAAATTTCCAGATTCAGTCATGAGAAAGGTAGGTTTTTGGAACCTGACAGGGAGTTCTGTTGAATCTTGGAGCATCTCATCCATCAACTGGGATTCAGCTGATTCTGCCCCTGCCGTGTGCTTATCCAAAAAACTCTGGGCCTCCTTCCTCTGGTCATAGGAGGAACAGGATGACATCAACAACGCCATTATTAACAGTAACAATGCTGTATGATGATTTAGTCTATTCATGATATTTCTTGTCATATCCTTCACTCAGTTTGAACTTATCCTGACAAATCTTCTATTATTGAACCCGATTGGTTATATATGCTTTTAAATCTTCGGGAAGTTTAAACCCGGAAAGCAAAATTGCCTTATACTCTTCATCAGACCGCAACACGTCACCCTTCAAATCATAAATACGCGCCCGGCTTACCATGGTTTCCAGTGAGCTTCCATACAGAGCGACA
Organism: Pseudomonadota bacterium; assembly: GCA_018822545.1. Classification (GTDB taxonomy): domain Bacteria; phylum Desulfobacterota; class Desulfobulbia; order Desulfobulbales; family SURF-16; genus BM506. Next base: position 62,492 of record JAHJKA010000063.1, on the reverse strand, counting down.
TATTGGTCGAGCATAACCAAGGCGGCATCATAACTGCCGTTTTGTTCACTGAAGGCCGCATAACTGGCCAATGCATGTTTATCCGGCTTATTGCCACTCACAGCCAGATCAAAATATTCCTTGGCTTCCTGTACCTTTTCCATGTTAGCAAGGTTCATTGCTGCGATCAAAGCAGATTTATAGTCTTGTGGATTTTTTTGCACTGCAATCTTGGCATAATGAGCAGCCTTGGCATTCTGTCCTAGCTTGACCATAGCCATAATGGCTATACGCTTTGCCAGATCACCATTTTCAGGCCACATCTGGAATGCCTTCTCGTAAAGTGCTAAGGCTTCAACATCTTTGCCTTTGGCCTCTTCAGCACTTGCCTCATGAACCAACTTCTTGGCCTCCACCTTTTCCTTAGATGTCTGAAGACGCTTAGTGACGGTGATTGGCTCAACAGAAACCTCTAACTGTGTTGTCGCAGTTTGCGGCCAGGAAAACCCTGCACTCTTTGGCGAAATAACGATGGTATTAAATCGTTCTTCCTTTTCCAAATCTTTTAAATTGAGAACAACATCCAGGAGAAAATCCCAAGGGACATCTTTCATTGATAAGGTTAATGAGCCAGACACTGCCTCATCAACGATGATATTTTTATTGCTGATTTCACCGATAAGTCGAAAAACATTGTGTAGATCAATTTTGTAGAAATCTACCGAAATTTTTTGCTCATCATACCCGCTAAAATTAATATTGGCATTTCCGTCTGTAGCATTATTATCATCACTCGCCCCAGGAAACGCCATATCAGCAAAATCTCCCTGAACCTCGGACAATGCCATAAATGCAGCATCAGCCGCTATACCACCGCTACCCTCCGCACCGCTGCCGGTCAACAAAGCTACCATTTGAGCATCATCGGCATTACCAACATCCTTAGCGACTAGGGAGAGCTCCATATAGTTACCATTCACCTTGATATCATAGGTGAACAAATTGTTGTCGGCAGAGTCGAGAATAATCTTGCCACCCTTACTCCCCTGTTTTACCTGCACAAGGGCCACCGGTGAATCGAGGGCTATAGGTATAACACGATCATCCATTTGCACATCAGGCAAATCAATCAAAAGTCTGGCAGAATGGGTTTCATCTTTGGCCTCTTCTGCTGCCTCAAATTTACCAATCGGGCCTGAACCATAGATCAACACCGTTGCCCTTTCAGGATTCACAGCATCAATCTGAATATCAGTTATGGTTACCTGATTATTCACCATAGGGACTAACAGCTCAGATTCTTCGTTGTTTGCTGAAAAAAGAACCAACAAATCAGAGCCATCCTTCACAACGGAGTAGGCAAATTCCTCGTCCAATATAATCTCAATTCGTGCCACCGGGGGATTTTGTCCTTCAATCATTTTCCCGTTAATCATGCCAACAGGACCTTGAGATACCTTGAGGGGAAAGGCCAGTGATGGGGCAATATCTCCATCAACAATATCGAAAACGATGCGTTGAGGCGCAAAGAGTTCGTACATCGTATAAGTCGGATCGGAGGTGCCTGAAATCCGCACTGAAAACTCCCCTCCATTCGCGGCCCAGGAGACATCTGCGACTTGATACCCGCTGACATTTGCAGAAACAATCTGTACTAAAAACAGTAAGGTCAACAGGTGCGTAAACGCGAGATAAAAAACTTTTATAATTTTGATGTTAGGGGTCATACTCCTTATTCTCCCTCACGCTTCAAAAGCATTTTCACCACTCGATGGCGAAGAGCTCCCGAAGTCATTTTATACTCTTGTTTTATAAGAATCATATTGCTTGTAATTTCCTCAACAACCCCGTTCCTTCCCAGTTTTTCACCAAGAGTCAAGATATATCCCTTGCCCGTTGGATCCTGCACCATGGCAATGGGACCTTGTTGCTTTTGGATAATCGCCACAACAGTCAACTGACCAGGTTCAAATTTCTGCATCCCAGTCAAGACGCCATAATCATCCACCTCAATATCAGCCTCTTTAACAACTTTATCCTTAATAAAAGGCATAAATGGATCAGACCGACCTTCTCTCTGGTACACAAAATCTGATTCCCGCCCTTCTAGGAAATTCATGAGTTCCTTTACATTCTCAGAATAGGCCTCCTCAGTAATCCCAGAATTCTCTTTGGATCCACCATCAGTAGCTGAAGGACTTGTTTGCGCGAACCCTGAGGGAGCAATCAAGACCACCCCAAAGATCACGGCCCAAAAAACTAATGGCCGGAAATATCGCATTATTTTTTTTGTTAAGGTTTTCATAAATTTTTCGTTGTCAGAAAAGTCTCTATAGACACATTCTTTATACTTTTTCACTGTCCCGGTAATTTTTCAACGAATCGGTATGTCTCAAGTTGAAGATTAGTTGTCAAAATCATCTCACCTTCATCCTCTTGAGGACCTGAAAGCCCCATAGAAGAAACAGAAACTATCCGCGACATTTTACTTACTTTATCAAGGAATACCCCAACGTTATGATAAGCGCCTTTAACATTTATAGTTAATGGTATCTCCGCATAAAATGTTTTTGCAACTTCTGATCCGGGCTTGAATGACAAGATTTCGAGCCCAGAATTACTACACAAATCGGAAATATTTGTTAGCAAAGCAGGGATTTCCTGCTGCTGTGGCAAAAGGTTGGAAGCTTTTTGAAACATAAGTTGAGCCTCTGACATATCTGCTCGATGCTTACCAATATTTGCAGCAATTCCCTCAACTCTTCTGATTGTCTGCAAAAGCCCCACCTTCTGGCCTTCTAACAGCTTCATCTGATCATTTTGAGGTTTGTAAGACCCAAAATAAAAAATCACGAAGGGAACGAAAACGACAGCTGCCATAACTGCTATTTTAATATTCTGGTCAAGCCCTGCCACTTTATCATCAAGAAAGCCGTCTATCTTACTTTGAACATCCTTAATTTTCATTTACCTACCCCTTCTTGACCCGTTGCCTTCTCCTCTTTTGCAGGGGGCGTCACCACCATTGTCAGAGTAAATGTTTGCAGGTTTCTATTGGCAACCAAAGTTTGGCTAGCTGTCCCAAGTGTAGTGCCCTGAATATATTTTGAAGCTGAAAGCTTGTTCATATAGCTAGCTATGGTCGTATTATCCAAGGCGATACCCGCAAGGGTCATACTTTGGCCGCTCTGCTTCAAACTTGTTAACCAGACTCCGTTTGAAGGTGTCGCTTTGGCAATTTCATCAAGAACATGCACAGAAACTTGAGATTTTGCCTTTAATTGTTTGATAGCCTCAATCTGTTCAAAAAGTTTTGCTTTTTGCGCCTCTATCTCCTTGATCTCTTTTAGAGTTGCATCATAAGACCGCTTTTTTTGTTCTAGCCGGGCGACTTCTGTCTGCATTTCCTTGACATCCATGTTGAGCTTTAGCACCCAGCCCCCAAGAACTGCACAGAGAAGTATAAACACCGAAACAAAGACTATGGCTTCGCTCCGGGCTCGTGCTCTCTTTTTAAGATGCCTTACTGGCAATAGATTTATCAGAATCATAGGACTATATTTTCTGTAAAATTAATTCTGGTGATTAGCTAGTTCTCAACTCAATTAAAGAAAGGCCTTTTCAAAAAGGTGCCTTTCTGGAGGCCAGGCCTGAGGAAATGGCCATTTCAGGAGCAATATATGCCAAATATTCAGGATCAATTTTTTTATTGTCAACCACCGTTGAGACAAAGGGGTTAAAAAGCTCTATCTTCAAAGCGGACTCACTAGCAAAAAAATGCTCAATACCCCGTATATGGGCACCGCCACCACTTAAAACCATTTTATCAATGGGGTCATCCGGATAATTTGAATTGTAAAAATCCAGGGCCTTTTTAATCTCCAGAATCCATTGGGTACAGGCACTGGCAAAGGTTTCTTCAAGTTGCGGGAGTTGATCCCCTGGATTTTGAGCACAAATTTTAAGATCTTCTGCCTCTTCAAAACTCACATCAAGCTTGACCTGGATCTGTTCGGTGAGCTGACGGCTACCTAGAAAAACATCCCGCGCAAATACTGATGCTCCTTCGGAAATAATATTAATATTCATTTTCGAAGAACCGATATCCACTAAAATGACATTCTCTTCCTGCCCCATACTTAACTCGTAAGAATTTTCCAGGGCAAAGGCATCAACATCGACAACAACAACCTTAAGGCCAATGCTCTCAAGCATGTCCATATATTTATTGACCACCTCTTTTTTGGCCGCCACAAGCATGACATCGGTACGTTCTTCATCTTCCTTGTTTGTTTTAAGATCCTGGAAGTCGATATACACCTCATCAATGTCAAAGGGGATATACTGTTCTGCTTCTGCTTGAATATGGTGCTGCAGCTCTTCTTCAGTCATCACGGCAAGATTGATCTTTTTCATGATGACAGAATAGCCTGATATTGAGATGGCCACCTTCTTGCTTTTTATGCCCAGGTTTTTAATCAGCGTTTTAATGACTGCACCGACAGCCTCAGGGTCTCTAAGCTCACCATCTTCCACGGCACCCACCGGAAGCTGCGCTGTCCCCAGGGACAGCAACCTTCTTTTTTTTCCAGCCTCTTCGAACTCACATATCTTTACAGAGTGAGAGCCAATATCAAGGCCAACTGTCAATTTTTGCTTTGCGAGAAAAGGAAGCATTTGTAATCAGATCCTGTAATTCGTAAAAGGCCGCTACCAGTTATTATAAAGACTCTTTTATGCCAAAGATAATACTTACTAATATTCAATAACACATAATTCCTTTTTAATGTCAAGAATAGCACAGGGGATTAAAAAACCAAAATTCCTCGAAATAACGAGCCCTTCCACCCTATACCTAATGAATAACGAAAGCTTGATGGCCAACATTTGGTAGCACGCATCACCCTGTAACACTATATATAGTAGGTCGTCCTGTTGCCCAGGCTAATACGCCGCAACTATTGAATATAATATTATTTTTTGCTTTTTTTACCTAAAACAAAATTCTCAAATTGCATTTAGTGTCTCCCAACATCACCACCTACCACATATTGCATTAGCAACAATTAATAGAGTGCCTCTCCTGTAATTTAGTCTAGTTTCCAACTGAAAAACAAATTTTCCGTAATAAATTCTTTCCACCCTCCTTTCGAGCTTGCTTCTCTTTGGAGCTATTCCTTGTTTTCTCTCCTCTTTTAGAGTAGAAGATTGTCAATTCAAATGAGCCGTTACCATCCCTTTGACCCCCTAATTACAATGATGAAAAAAAAATCCATTATCCGAGAATATGTTGAAGCAATACTGATTGCGCTGCTTCTCGCCCTTTTCATCCGGACTTTTATTGTCCAAGCCTTTAAAATTCCCTCGGGCTCCATGCTCCCCACATTGCAAATTGGTGACCACATTCTGGTTTCAAAATTCGCATATGCCCTTAAGAACCCCTTTACTGATACACCTCTCATCTCTTTGTCCAAGCCAGAACATGGCGATATCATCGTCTTTATTTATAATTATCCTGCTAAAAAAAACGTTGATTATATTAAACGGGTTGTCGGTGTTGCAGGGGATCGCATTGAAATAAAAGACAAGAAGGTTTTCGTGAATGGTGAACTCTTCGAAGTTCAGCAAGCCATTCATCTTGACACCACTATTTATCCCCCTGAGCAATCCCCTCGTGACAATTACGGACCTATAACCGTCCCGCCTCAATCTGTTTTTGTCATGGGTGACAACCGCGACAACAGTAACGACAGTCGTTTTTGGGGTTTTGTCAATGACAAGGCCATCAAAGGTAAGGCATTTATTATCTATTGGTCCTGGAATATAGATCTGCCTCTCTTTTCACTGAAACGGCTGCAATCAATCCGCTGGGATCGCCTGGGGGATACAATTAAATAATGTATCTCCATACCCATTTTTTGCTATAGTACGTGTTAACCAAACATTATGAATTTTTGATAATTATCTACTGGCAGGAAATTACCGTTGCAAATGGAAGTCGAGCATAAATTCAGCCATAAACACATCCTGGGCCTTGAGCAACTTAGCCCGGCAGATATAGACTTCCTGTTGCGTTCAGCTGCCTCCTTTAAAGAAATTTCCACCCGCCAAATAAAGAAGGTTCCTGCCCTGCGTGGCCGAACCGTTATCAATCTCTTTTTTGAACCCAGCACCAGAACCCGTCTTTCCTTTGAAGTCGCCGCCAAGAGAATGAGTGCGGACACCTTCAACATCTCGGCCTCAACCAGTAGCTTAAAGAAAGGCGAAACCCTCATCGACACGGCCCTCAATCTTGCGGCCATGAAACCCGACATCATTATCATCCGCCATTCCCATTCCGGCTCCCCTGGGCTGCTGGCGAAACATACCAAGGCCTCTATCATTAATGCCGGCGACGGCACCCATGAACATCCCAGTCAGGGCCTGCTTGATATGATGACTGTGCTTGAGAAAAAAGGCCATATAGAGGGTCTGAAGATTGCCATTATCGGCGATATAGCTCATAGCAGGGTGGCCCATTCAAACATCATCGGCTTTACAAAAATGGGAGCCTCTGTCTCAGTGAGCGGCCCAGCGACGCTTCTGCCCAGGGGTATTGATCATCTTGGCGCTACAGTCTGTTCATCCGTTGATGAGGCAGTTGAGGGTGCCGATGTGGTCATGGCGCTTCGCATCCAAACAGAACGCCAAAAGGATCCTTTTATTCCCTCCTTACGAGAATATGCTGCCTTTTTTGGCATCAACAAACGTGTTATCTCCCTTGCCAAACCTGACGCCATCATTATGCACCCCGGCCCAATGAACCGAGGGGTCGAACTCGATCCCGAACTTGCCGACGGGCCGCACTCGGTTATTCTCGATCAGGTCACCAATGGCGTTGCCATGCGCATGGCCCTGCTCTATGCAATAATGGGTGGAGGAGAAGGATAAATGCCCCAGTCTCTCTTACTTAAAAATGGACGAATTATAGATCCTGCCAACGGGATCGACAACCCAGGCAGTATTCTTATCGAAGATGGCCGAATAAAAGCCGTTTATTCGGGGGATTTTGCCGATAGCCTCCAGGAAGACTGTCAGGTAATAGACGCCAGTGGCAAATGGATTGTGCCCGGTCTTGTTGATATGCATGTCCATCTCAGGGAACCTGGCCAAGAATACAAAGAGACGGTGGAGACCGGTACCAAAGCTGCTGCCAGCGGTGGTTTTACTGCCGTTGCCTGTATGCCAAACACCTCTCCGGTCAATGACAATGAAGCGGTGACCGCTTTGATTTTGGCAAAGGCAAAAAAGGCTGGCTTTGCCAAGGTGTACCCGGTTGGGGCCATCAGCCACCATTCGGACGGCTCTCGCCTTGCCGAATTTGGTGAATTGAAAAAGGCCGGTGCTGTTGCCCTATCGGATGATGGCCAACCAGTGGAAAACAGCCAGCTCATGCGGCGCGCCCTTGAGTACAGCGCCAATTACAATTTTCTACTCATCTCGCACGCAGAAGACATGAGCCTCAGTGGCAGCGGGGTGATGAACGAAGGACCACTTTCCACCCGCCTGGGACTGGCAGGCATCCCGAGCATCGCTGAAGAAATCATGATTTATCGCGATCTAGCCATTGCCGAGTATGTCAACCGCCCCATCCATATTGCCCATATCTCCACCCGTGAATCCGTAGATCTCATCCGTCGGGCAAAACTGAAAGGCTGTCAGGTAACCGCTGAAACAACCCCCCATTATTTCACCCTCACCGAAAAGGCCGTGGGCGACTATAACACCTTGGCCAAAATGAACCCGCCCCTGCGTAGCATCGATGACCGTCAGGCCATCCAAGATGGCCTTCAGGACGGCACCATCGATGCCATTGCCACTGACCATGCCCCCCATTCCCGCCTGGAAAAAGAGGTTGAATTTGATCTGGCCGCAAACGGCATCATTGGCCTGGAAACCTCTGTACCCTTGACCCTCGCCCTTGTACGTGACGAGATCATCACCCCCGCCAGAATGATTGAGCTCATGTCTGTCAATCCCTGCCGCATCCTTGGGGTTGAAGGTGGAAGCCTTGCGCAAGGGGTCCCTGCTGATATTACTCTCATTGATCCCGACCGTATCTTTACTTATGAAGAAAAGGATGTGGTCTCAAAAAGTAAAAACTCTCCTTTTCTCGACTGGTCACTCCAGGGCAAGGCCGTTCTTACCCTCCTTGATGGCAACATAACTTACAGCGACCTATAAAAAAAAGCCTCCCACCACAAATGTGGCGAGAGGCTTTATGAAAATCGAATCCCCGAAAATGACGGCGTTTTTTAGACCTCGCCGTCCTCCTCAAGATCCTTCCGATAACCGCAATTTTTATCCGGGCAGCGCAGGTGATGGCCTTCCTTCTTGGTATCTTTCTCCAGCAGATACGGTGACCCGCAATCAGGGCAGGTCTCAGCCTCCGGCTTATCCCACAGGGCAAAGGTGCATTTCGGATATTGATCGCAGCTGTAAAATACCTTACCGCGCTTGGACACCTTTTTTATGACCTCGCCCGTGCAACCTTCTTCCGGGCATTTGACCCCGGTACCCTCAGACTTGATATTTTTACACTGGGGATAGGCAGAACAGGCCATAAACCGGCCGAATCGCCCGTGCTTGTAGACCATAGGCTTGCCACATTTATCACAAATCTCACCGCTCTCCTCAAGCTCTTCCTTCTGCTTGGGAATAATAGCACCTTCCTTATCTCTGGTGAAATCGGTGGTATTTTTACAGTCAGGGTACTTTTCGCAGGCCAGAAATTCGCCCATGCGGCCCCATTTGATCATCATGATCCCCCCGCATTTATCACATTTGATATCGGTGGGGGTGGCACTCCGCTTAACCGACTTCATCTCCTGCTTTGCCGTTTCCAGCGTCTGCTCAAAGGGTGTGTAAAAATCCCGGAGGATTTTCAACCACTTGACCGTCCCCTCTTCCACCTTGTCAAGCTGTTCCTCCATGGAGGCGGTAAACTCAACATCCATAATGGCTGGGAAATGCTCAACAAGAAGATCATTGACCAGGGTCCCGAGGTCGGTGGGCATAAACTTTCGCGCCTCCAGGGCAACATACTCCTTGTCCTGAATGGTCGATAATATTGCCGCATAGGTAGAAGGTCGGCCAACGCCGTTATCTTCAAGGGCCTTGACCAGGGTGGCCTCTGTATAGCGCGGAGGCGGTTGGGTAAAATGCTGCTTGGGCTCTAGGCCTTGGAGCTGTAATATTTCACCCTCGGTTACAGAGGGCAATATGACATCGCCACCACCATAGCTGCCGACGCCGTTGCCACCCTCATCCACGGCTTCGGCATAGAGCGACAGAAACCCGAGGAAACGCATGATGGAACCGGTTGTTTTGAACTGATACTTTTTGGCATCAATCAAAATAGTCGTCTGGTCATACACCGCCGATGCCATCTGGCTGGCAACAAAACGCTTCCAGATAAGGGTGTAGAGCTTAAGCATATCCTTTTCGAGAAAAGGAGCGACCTTGTCAGGAGTCAAGGATACATCTGTAGGCCTGACCGCCTCATGGGCATCCTGTGCCGACTTGCTCGTTTTATAGATATTGGCCTTGGCAGGTAAAAATTCCTTACCAATCTCAGCACCAATATATTCGCGAACCTGGGCCAGGGCCTCATCATTAATCCTGGTCGAATCAGTACGCATATAGGTAATAAGACCGGTGGGACCATCACCGCCAACCTCAATACCCTCATAGAGACGCTGGGCCAGGGTCATGGTTTTCTTGGCAGAAAACCGCAACTTTCTGTTGGCATCCATCTGCATGGAGCTGGTGATAAAGGGCGGACTGGCAAAACGCCTCTTCTCCTTGCGGGTAACCTTGCTGACCGTGTACTCAGCGCCCTGTAAGTCATTGACAATATCGGCAGCCTGCTTTTCACCCTTAATCCGGCCTTCTTCTTTATCGACCTTTATTTTACCGATTCGATCGAGCTGAGCCGTAAAGAGAGGTGGAGCATCTTTCTGGAGACTGGCTGTCACCGACCAATACTCCACCGATTCAAAGGCATTAATGGCTTGTTCCCGTTCGCACACCATCCGAACTGCCACAGACTGAACGCGACCAGCGCTCAAACCACGCCTGACCTTATCCCATAAGAGCGGTGAGATTTGGTAGCCCACCAAGCGATCTAAAATACGGCGAGCCTGCTGGGCCTCAAATTTATGCTGGTCAATCTCCGAGGCATTCTCAATGGCCTTGAGGATGGCCTTCTTGGTCAATTCATGAAATAAAACACGATGGATTGGTTTTTTAGCGCCCTTGAGAATGTGGGCGATATGCCAGGCAATGGCCTCTCCCTCACGGTCAGGGTCAGGTGCCAGATAGATATCATCAGCCTTTTCCGCAGCACTTTTAAGATCACTGATGACCTTACTCTTGCCACGAATAGTCACATAATTAGGCAGGAAATCCTTGTCGACATCCACCCCCAGTGTCTTGACGGGCAAATCACGGATATGCCCCACCGAGGCTTTAACATCAAAAGATTTGCCCAGATATCGCTGGAGGGTGCGTGCTTTCGCTGGGGACTCAACAATAATTAATGATTTTGACATGTAAAACAGCCGATTTTAGATGATTTCAACAGAAGAAACTTTCTGATACTGATTGCCGGAGAGCGATTCAACAAACCCCTTAAGCTCCAGAAGTAGCAGAAGTTCCGCCACTTTTTCCGGGGTCATTTGCGAATTTTGGATCAACTCGTCTATATTTTGTGGATAAACATCTAGCCATCCATACAGCTTTTCCTCCTCAGGAGTCAAGGCAGTTCCTAATCTTTTTTCATGTTGCCCACCTGAACTGACCCCCTGAGCCCCCCCCATACCCAGCTCCTGAAAAATATCATCCACAGAGTGGACCAGGGTGGCGCCTTCCTGTAAAAGGCGGTGGGCGCCACAGCTTTTTACGGAATCAATACGCCCTGGGACAGCAAAAACTTCACGACCCTGCTCAAGAGCCAATCGCGCGGTGATAAGGGATCCCGACTGGCGGGCCGCTTCCACCACAACAACACCCTGGGAAAGACCACTGATAATACGATTTCGGGCCGGAAACCGAAAGGCCTCAGGCTTGGCACCAAAGGGAGCCTCGGTTATCAGAGCCCCTTTTTCTGCAATCTCCGCATAGAGTTTCTGATGCTGCCGAGGATAGATAACATCCATACCACAACCTAAGACGCCGATCGTCGTGCCCCCTTGCAGGGCACCGGCATGGGCGGCGGCATCAATTCCCAAGGCAACGCCGCTGACCACTGTAATTCCACCACGGGCGAGACGGCAGGCCATGTCGGCAGCGATTCTTGTCCCATACACGGTGGCAGCCCGGGAGCCCACCATGGCAATACAGGTGGTCGAAAGAAGCGCCACATCGCCTTGGACATAGAGCACGGCTGGCGGGTTGTAAATATGACGAAGTGGTTCCGGATACCGGCAATCGTCACGGGGCAGGATGATGACATTTTCCTGCTCCGCTTTTGCCAGCTCCTGATCGGCAGCATGTCTCAGAGTGGAGGCGTCAATGGCATGGGCAAGTTTGTTGCCAATTCCAGGCACCTGACACAAATCTTTTACGGAAGCCTGCAAAACAGCAGCGGGTTCCCCATAGACGGCAAGTAGCCTTGCCATAAGGATATTTCCTAGACCTGGAGCCAGGCAAAGGCTCAGCCAGTCATGGAGTTCAGTCATATAAACTCGCTACAGATAAGAAGTAATGAAGAGAGCGAAAGAGGGGGGCTGCTACGCAACAAAAAATCGAGAACGACAAGATAAACGCCATCAAACGAACTATTTCCTTCAACCTGAACTTGAATAGTGACTGCGAAGGCTATCGCCTAAACAGGCTCGCGGCAATAAAACGTACGCAAAATTCAGGATAGGCGCCCTACTTAATCGTCAACTACAAAGCTCTCAAGCTGCTTTTTCCGGTTTGGATGTTTTAATTTTTTGAGGGCCTTGGCCTCAATCTGCCTGATGCGCTCCCTGGTCACTGAGAAATTCTTACCAACCTCTTCCAGGGTAAGATCAACCTCATTGTCGATACCAAAACGCATGCGCAAAACCCGTTCTTCACGAGGTGTCAGGGTTCCAAGAACTTTGTTGAGATTATGGCGCAGGTTATCCTTGATGGTGGCTTCATGGGGAGATACTGCATCAGTATCTTCAATAAAATCGGTAAGATAACTATCTTCGCCACTACCAATCGGTGTATCAAGAGAGATGGGCTCCTTGGAAATGCGGAGAATATTACGAACCTTTTCCAAATCCACATCGAGCTTACCAGCCATCTCTTCAGGGGTGGGTTCCCGACCGATTTCCCGGACGAACTCCTTTGAGCCCTTCAGCAGGCGATTAATGGTATCAATCATATGAACAGGGATGCGAATGGTACGCCCCTGGTCGGCAATGGCCCGGTTAATGGCCTGGCGTATCCACCAGGTGGCATAGGTGCTAAACTTATAGCCCCGGCGATACTCAAATTTCTCAACGGCCTTCATGAGACCGATATTGCCCTCTTGGATAAGATCAAGAAGCTGCAGACCTCGGTTGGCATATTTTTTGGCAACACTGACAACTAAGCGCAGGTTGGCCCGGGTGAGCTCTTGCTTTGCCACTCGGCTAATATCACGACCCTTGGCAATGAGAATAACAACCTTGCCCAGCGTTTCCCGGTCAATACCGTAGGTTTCCTCAAGATTGCGAGCCAGGAGTTCATATTTGGCGTTCTCTGGCTCCTGTTCCAACCTGCTGAGGACGCGATCAAACTGCTTGGTCATCTTTTTAAAGGAGGAAAGCAGATCATCAGAATACTTATTATGGAGGCGATCTTTTTTGAAGATATCGACGATAGACAGCGTAATTCGATCAATACGTACCATAGTACGGACAATTTGCTTGGCATCAGCATCCGGAGACAGAATATCCGCCCTGAGGGCTGCCCGCTCAAGCTCTAATCTTTCCGCCTCGTGGATCTTCCATAAAAAACTCTCCTGTTCTTGACGAAGCTCTTCCTCATTCCCTTCGTCAAGGCCGCGAAGAATGTCACTGATACTCTTGCCTTCTTCAAGCATCTCCCGAAACGATCTAAATTTCTTAATAGTCACAGGCAAAGAGAAAAGAGCCCGCTGCACCTGCCGATCGCCCTTTTCAATACGTTTGGCAATGGCTGTCTCTTCAACCGGGCTGAGGAGTGGAACCGCCCCCATTTCCCGTAAATACGCCTTTACAGGGTCAAGATCGGCACTATGCTCGTCATCTAAAAGGAGGGCACTCTGTTTACGGCTAAGTCGACCTTCCACCTCTTCCATATCGAGAGAATCGTCGATAGCGTCATCCATGTCTTTTTCATCGAACACTGTTGTCAAATTACGTGCTCCTTTTTTTAAGACAAGACCTTTGTCCAGCTGTCTTTGCCTTTTCGTTTTGACTTGATTCTCTCAATGGCTGTTATAAATGTGCCTGGCTCTGCGTGACGTTACCCTATTTGCCGTCATGACATAAGCAAAACAACCATTGCCCATCCAAACTCTTTTTGATCTTTGAAAAGGATTTACTTTCCGTCTGGTTCCCATATTGATTGGAAACAGAATATTAATTTATCAAGGCTTCGTCCAATTCTTTTTTCTTTTCAATAAGTTCCATGAGAAGCGCCAGGTTATTTTCATGCTGGACCTGCTTAATGCGGACCACCAGTCTTTCCCTTTTTTTCTGGAGATTAAACCTTTTCAGCCAATCTATCATCTCCAGGGCGGTCTGCTCAGCCTGTTCAGGTAAACAGGCTGGTACAGAGACGAGCATCTCAGCAATAATGGTTTTAAGGGGCTCATCGAGCTGACCAAGGAGCATTTCTGCCTGAAAATTATCAACGGACAACTCCTTCATGACCTCAATAATGTGCTGGGCCATATTTCCTGCAAAAAAATCCTCCACTCCGGCATCTAAAAATTGGGACAGATGCTCCGGATACATGATCAGAAATTCCAGGAAACGGCGGTGACCACTGGTTACCTGACCTGTAGGCCTCACTGGAGGCGGCAGCGCTTTCTCCTGCGTACCAGCCTGGTAATGGCCGGCGACCTCCTTGGGGTCAAGCCCAAGCTTTTCACTAAAATGCGCTATAAAAACAGAACGTTGGAGCTGATCGTTACCAATGGCCTTAATCAGGGGCTGCAATTCACGGATAATTTTACCTTTGCCCTCGATGCCCAAACCATACTCCTCGACAAATCTGCCAAAGATGAAATCAGGGAGGCTATAAGCCTTGCTAAGCAAATCCTCCATGGCCACTTTGCCCTCATCCCGCAGAAAAGTATCAGGATCATGACCTTCCGGTAAAATGGCCACCTTGCCCTCAAGCTGTTCAGTCAGGAAAAAGGGAACACTGCGCATGGCGGCCTTCATCCCGGCCTGATCGCCATCAAAGAGCAAAATCACCTCGGGCACGTATCTCTTTAAAAGGCGAATATGCTGGAGGGTCACAGCAGTCCCCAGAGGAGCTGCCACATGACCTACCCCAGCTGCCACCATGCTGAGCAGATCAAAATTCCCTTCAACCAGGACACAACGCTTACTTTCCTGCAGAGCCTTCTTGGTCTGATACAAGCCGAACAGAATACTACCTTTATCAAAAACAGGCGTTTCAGCCGTGTTTAAATATTTTGGCTGGCCATCACCGAGAATACGTCCACCAAAACCTGCAACCTCACCGGCCATGGAAAAAATAGGGCAGAGAATGCGTTTTCGAAAACGGTCATAATAGTTACCGTTCTCTTTGGCCACCAGCAGACCTGCCTCGACAGCCGTTTCCTGGTTAAACTTTGCAACGTCGAGTTTTTTTGTCAAAAAATCCCAACTGTCAGGGGCATAGCCCAGACGGAAGGACTTGATAATTTCCAGGGGAATACGGCGAGATTCAAGATAAGCACGGGCAGGTTCGGCAATAGGACTGTTGACAAGAAAATCATGATAGAAATCAGCGGCAACCTCATTGGCGGCAAAAAGCTGCTTGCGCTTTTCAGCCCGGGCCTTTTCCAGAGGGCCAAGCTCCTTATCCTCAATGACAATACCATAGCGCTGGGCCAACTCCTTCAAGGCATCAACAAAGGAGAGGGAGTGGTACTTCATGATAAAGGAGATCACATCACCGCTTTCCTTGCAGCCGAAGCAGTGAAAAAAACCACGATCCTGGTTTACTGAAAACGAAGGGGTTTTTTCCGAATGGAAAGGGCAAATACCAATATAGCGCCCTCCTCTTTTCTGGAGGGGCACGTGCTCGTTGATCACCTCGACAATATCAGCTGCATCTTTAACCAGTTGAGCTGTATTGTCCTGGAACATGGTCATGGCGGTGAAAGCTCCTTAAAAAGGAAAAACATGGCGTGAAAGATATCATAAAAAAACAGCTGTGGGAAGAGCGTTTCCTTGCTGCCCACCAGCAAAACATTATGAAAGATCAACACCTTAAGATGACCAATTACCTCGTTCTCAATAAACACACTGAAATCACTCAAATAATTCGAAAAACATTGCCCCCCGGCCTGAGCCCTGATTATAGTTCTATGACACCTCAGCCACAGGAATGCATATGGACAGTGATATTACTGATTTTTTGAATTTTGAGATTAAACGGGAGCTTGCCGAACGCTATTTCAGCTTCCGGAGACTCATCGAAGAGGACACCCAGTCCCTTAACGAGAGTATTTCCGACTTCCTGTTCATTGAGCAGAAGGTCACCATCGACCTGACCCGCATCTACATACTCCTCAACGACCCTGACTTGATCTGGGAATTTCTCTATCTGTCAGGTCTGGAGCGCGATTTTTTCCTGGATATGTATATTAAAGATTCCCCCGCCATCAAGGCCAGACTCTTTAAAGATGTCAAGGCCTGGGGTCTTACCTGGAGCGGCCGCTTTACAAAGATGTTCCTTGCCTGTTATGACGACCTGGTTGCCCATGTAGACGAGTTCCGAGAGAACTATGCCAAGCTTGCCAACAGCCACGGCATCCTGGCCGAAGAAATCAATCTTTTTTACCGAAAAAACGATATCAGCACTATCATGGGTTTTTTGCGAGGCATGAACTCCGGGAATGGTGTAGGCGGTAAACTTGAAGGAGCCATCACCAGCGGCTTTAATGAATCCATGGAGGCCAAGATGCGCATCAAGCCCCCCCAGCCTCTGGAAAAAACTCTCACCGTGTTGCCGCCCCTGGTGCCAGCCGAACAGATAAAAAAAGAACTCAAAAAACTCGCACGAGCCGCCCTGGTCTTTCACCCAAAAGATTTTCTCCATTAACATTCTGTCATTTTTATGGAAGCCACGTACCCTTCGATCACCATATCCTTCCTCGCTGCTTCAGGAGGCTTAAGCCTACTTGTTGCCGGTGGCGAATTGCTGGTCTCAGGCGCCATCAAACTGGCGGCCAGGATGGGCATGAAACCCCTGCTCATTGGCCTGACCGTGGTGGCCTTCGGCACCTCGATGCCGGAATTCTTTGTCAGCTTGGCGGCAAACAGCAAAGGCTATCCCAATATCATGTTGGGCAACGTGGTCGGTTCCAATATTGCCAATATCGGTCTTATCCTGGCCATCTCGGCCCTACTGCGCCCCCTTTTTGTGCATTACACCCGACTGCGCCTGGAACTGTGGGCCATGTTTGGGGTCGGCTGCATTTTTGCCGGTATAACCTGGTGGGGCTATTTCGGTCGGATAACCGGTCTTATCTTTATCGGCCTGCTCTTCTGGTATACCTGGTTTGTTTATCGCCATCCGGCCAGTAAAGCGGAAGCAATAGAGGAGGAAACCTCCTCCTATTTTTTCATTATTCTCCTGTGCGCCGCAGGCCTTGTTTTTTTGGCAGCAGGTTCCGATTTTTTTATTCGCGGCGCGGTGGATGTGGCCATCTATTTCGGAATTTCCGACCTCATTATCGGCCTGACCATGGCTGCCGTAGGCACCTCTCTGCCGGAACTTGCCTCCTGCATCTCGGCCATCCGCAGGCACCAGACCGATCTTTTGGTGGGCAATATCGTCGGCTCAAACCTCTTTAACCTCCTCATGGTTTTTGGCGGCACTGCCCTCTTTTACCCCTTTGCCATCCCTGCCGACCTTCTTAACCGCGATGTGCCTGTTATGATTGGTTTTTCTTTTGTGCTCCTCTTTTCTATCATTACCAGACATCAGGTATCCCGCTTCATTGGCTTTATACTTCTAGCGGCATACGCTCTCTATATGTATATCCTTACTTAGATTTCTTTAACCTCAGCGGCGACGTTAGATCAGAAAATGAAAAACAGATATAACCCTCAAGAAGCCCAGGAATTTATCGACCGCTATCCCGATTTCCCGCAAGAAATGGGACTCCGCGTCTACACCTCTCGCCTCATCGGCCAGGAAGAAGATCTGGTTCTCCATGGCGGCGGCAACACCTCGGCTAAGGCCACCGTGGCCAATATTCTCGGCGAACAAGAGCAGGTTATTTTCGTCAAAGGCAGTGGCTGGGACTTGGGGGACATGGAACCTGCCGGCCTGCCAGGCTTAAAACTCGCCCCCCTTGTCAAACTGCGGGCGTTAAACTCCCTTACCGACGAAGAGATGGTCAATCAGTTCCGCACCAATCTTGTTGATGCCACCTCACCCAACCCCTCCATCGAAACCCTGGTCCACGCCTTTTTGCCCCACACCTTTATCGACCATACCCATGCCGATGCCATCGTCACCCTGACCAACCAGGCCAATGCCGATGAGCTGCTCACTGCCGCCCTTGGTGACAAGGTGGGCATTCTGCCTTTTATTATGCCCGGCTTTCCACTGGCCCAGGCGGTCATTGACCTCTATGAATCAAGGCCCGACATGGAATGCCTGGTTCTTCGCAACCATGGCATTTTCACCTTTGCCGACGATGCCAGGACATCCTATGAGCGCATGATCAGCTATGTGACCCGGGCTGAGAATTTTATTGCTGAAAAAATTACCGGTAATCCTCTCCCCATGTGCATTACCGAGGAATGCCCGGATACCGACATCATCCTGCCGCTTTTGCGCGGAACCCTCAGTTTCAGTGAGCCAAGCGGCTTCCAGCGCTGCTTTCACCTCCATATTCGCACTAACGAGGAGATTCTCTGCGCCGTCAACAGACCAGACAGCCAGGAACTTTATGGTGGCGGCGTCCTCACCCCGGACCATGTGATCCGTACCAAGAACTACCCCCTCTTTCTTGATTTCAGCAACCTGCTGACTGCCAAAGAGATGGCAGACCATATTAAGAATGAGCTTTCCTCCTACGTCACTGCCTACCAGGATTATTTTGCCAAACAGGTGGCGGCCAAGGGGGTGGAGCGCACCCAGCTCGACCCCATGCCGCGAGTGATCCTCATTAAGGGCCTTGGCATTATTACGGTGGGTAAGTCAATCAAGGAGGCGACGATCTGCGCCGACATCAGTGAACACACCCTGAAGGCCAAAACAGCCAGCGCCTGTGTGGGCCGCTATCAGGAGCTTGATCCATCCTTTATTTTTGACATGGAGTACTGGAGTCTGGAGCAGGTCAAGTTGGGTAAAAAGAAACCGCTCGCCCTGGAAGGGAAAATAGCGCTTGTCACCGGTGGTGGCGGTGCCATTGCCGTGGGGATCAGCCGCAAGCTGCTTGAGGCCGGGGCCAGGGTCTTTCTCTCCGATGTTGATCCTAACCGCCTGCATATTGTCCACAGCAAGCTGGCAGCTCAATTTGGCGCTTTCGTTCGGCCTCTGATTATGGACGTTGCTGATCCTGCGTCCGTGGCCCAGGGTTATGGCAAAATCATTCTTGAAGCGGGCGGCCTGGATATTCTGGTTCCCAATGCCGGTATCGCCCATGTTGCCACCCTGGAGGATCTTGATTCGGCGACCTTTCACAAGGTGCTCAATGTCAACCTCTGCGGTGTCTTTGAGGTGATCAAGGCGGCCATCCCTATCTTCCGGCGCCAAGGCACGGGCGGCAATATCATCATCAACAGTTCTAAAAATGTCTTTGCTCCCGGCGCCTCCTTCGGAGCCTACTCCGCCTCGAAAGCCGGGGCCCACCAGATCGGCAAGATTGCCGCCCTGGAACTTGCTGAGCTCGGGGTACGGGTCAACATGATCAATGCCGATGCCATTTTTGATGACGGCCAGGTCTCATCCGGCCTGTGGGATGTGGTGGGCCCAGACCGCATGAAATCACGAAACCTTGATCCCCAGGGGCTCAAAGAGTATTATCGTCAGCGTAATTTATTAAAGGTAGAGGTCTTGGCCGATCATGTCGGCAATGGCGTGGTCTTTTTTGCCAGTAACCAGACACCCACCACCGGCGCCACCCTCCCCATTGACGGCGGCATTATGGCTGCCTTTCCCAGGTAACAATACTATGGCAGAAATCCGATCCACTTTAGAAATGGTCCTTGAACGCGCCGCCCGTCTTGAGGCTGAGGCCGGCGACAGCCTGAGCAAGGAAGAAAAAAATCACGAAGGCATGCGCCTGGCAGCCCAATATATGCGTGGCGAAGAGGTTGATTTGGCGACCATCCTGGCCAAACCAGACCAAGAGCGCAAGCTGCTCGTCCAGGGAGCCCTGAGCGTCCTTTCGCGCAATGTTACCCTGCCCAGAGAAAAGGATGCCAAAGACGATTCAACCCTGGCCATGCAGGGCATGCTGCAGCTTAGCCAAGCTCCGCAACTCAAGGCGGTTGTCGAGGAGATGAAAAAGATATTAAGCCACTATCTTCAACACAAAGAACAGCTCCACAAACAGCTTGAAGAACAATTTGCTCAGCAGATAGGTCAGCTGGAAGAATCCATGGGCCAGAAAACCGGCGTCCATGTCAAGCTTGAACCATCTCAGCACCCCCAGTTTGCCGGAGAGTGGCAGAAAATATCTGTGCAGCTCAATGACAAGTATGGCACTGCCCTGACCCAACACAAGGCCTATATCCAGCAACTGTTGGCTGGCTGATGGCAACTTTGACCCTTGAAACAGAACTCGTCCCGTGTGATTGGTCTGCCATTGAACACAAGCTTGCCGGATTGTTGCTGGCGATGAAAATTATCTCTCAGTCTGAGGATAAACGGGTCTATCTTTTCAATTTCCCTGCCCATAACCAACCCATCCTTCTGCTTAAGGAGATGCAGGGCCTCCTTGCCCATGAGGAAATCCATTTCTTTGTTGATTTGAAATCATGACCATTGTCACAGCCCTAAAAACTCGCTTGCACCGCCGCGATCTTGATGCCGTCTTGATCAGTCAGCCCCATAATCGCCGTTTTTTAAGCGGTTTCACCCCCCTTGACCACGGCATTGAAGAGTCGGCAGGTCTTCTTCTCATCCCCAGTAAAGGCCGACCCTTCCTGCTTACCGATTCTCGATTTGAGCTCGCAGCCCGCCATGAAGCGCCGGATTTTGAGGTTATTCTTTACCGCAAAGGCCTGCTGCCCCTGCTTAAAAAACTTTTCACCCGTCTCAGCATCAAGAGATGCGGCTTTGAGAGTCATTACACCCTGCACTCCAGCGCAGAGAAACTCCTGAGTTTAGGTGCAAAGCTTGACGTCGAGCTTGTCCCCTTGAGCGGTATCGTTGAAAAAATGCGCCTCTGCAAAGACAAAGAAGCGTTAACGAAGATTGAACAAGCCGTATTGTTAAACGAGGAGGTCTTCCAAGAGGTCTATGGCCAGATGCGCCCCGGCATGACCGAAATCGAGGTGGCACTGCAGATTGAAACCACCATGCGTCTGCGCGGTGCCGAGCGCCCCAGTTTTGATACCATCGTTGCTGCCGGCCCTAACGGCGCTCTGCCTCATGCCGTCCCCACATCGCGAGCCCTTAAGGAGGGCGAGCCCATTGTTATTGATATGGGCCTGATCCTTGCTGGGTTTTGCTCGGACATGACACGCACCGTGGTCCTTGGACCCCCTGATTCGCAAACAGCAAAGATCATCCGCCTGGTCCGAAAAGCACAACTGGCCGGCATGGCAGCCATCAAGGCCGGCGTCACTGGCAAACAGGTGGATAGCAAGGCGCGCGCTGTTATCAAAGAGGCTGGTTATGGTGATAAATTTGGCCACGGCCTGGGACACGGCGTAGGCTTAGCCGTCCACGAAGCCCCGGGATTGAGCCCTCGCTATACCAAAAAACTCCAGGTCGGCATGGTGGTCACCGTAGAGCCTGGCATTTATATTGAAGGGTGGGGGGGGGTGCGTCTTGAAAATATGGTGGTGGTGGAACAAGGAGGCTGTCGCCTGTTAAACCGCGACACCACCTTTCTTGATATTTAGCGGTCTGTTAAGGCGTAACAAGTCCCGGAGTTGTCGTACTTTTTTTCAAAAACCTATGTGGAAACGTCATGAAAGAACCCCTCTTTTCCCTGGAGATGAAGGTCCGCGACTATGAATGCGATATGCAGGGCCGGGTCAATAATGCCGTGTATCAAAACTATCTGGAGCATACCCGGCATGAATTTTTACTCTCTCGCCAGATCAGTTTCGCAGCCCTGACCCTGCAAGGCATCAACCTGGTGGTGATCAGGGCAGAATTAGACTACAAACTCCCCTTAAGCAGCGGGGACACTTTTATGGTTGATCTCGATCTCGAACGCATCTCGCCGCTGCGCTTTGCCTTTAGCCAGGTGATCAGGCGCAGCAAGGACCAGAAAATTGTCCTTATTGCCAAAATCATTGCCACCGGCGTTAATGATCGGGGTCGCCCCGAGCTGCCCCCCGAAGTGCTTGCCCTTTTGCCCATCTAATGCCCGGGCAAATCCCCCTGCAGGGGACACGCCTCACAACGGGGATCATTCTTCTTGCAGAATTCTTTGCCCAGGCAGACCAGCAGGGCATGATATTCGTTATAAAGACCTACCTCGGCAGGCAATGCGGCCATAAACAACTCCTGCATCTCCTCATAACTGCTCTCCTCCCCAACCAAGCCATGTCTGCTCAAAAAACGATAGGTGTAGGTATCCACCACAAAAATAGGCTTTTGTCCGGCATAGAGGAGAATGGAATCAGCTGTTTCAGGGCCAATCCCCTTTACTGAGAGTAATTTTTCACGCAAAGAAAAAAGATCCTGGCTGAAGAAATCAGCCAGGCTGTCTGTTGCGGCTACCTCCTCGCCAAGAACAGTGAGGAGATTTTTCAGTCGCTGGGCCTTGAGGTTGAAATAGCCGGAGGGCCTGATCATTTCAGCCAGTTGATCAGCTGGCAACACCGAAAGGGCCTCCAGGGAAAGCACCCCTTCCTGCTTAAGATTGGCAATGGCCTTACTGACGTTGGCCCAATTGGTGTTCTGGGTCAACACCGCACCCACCAAAATTTCAAGGGTGGTGTCGCCAGGCCACCAGTGCTGGGGCCCGAAATAATCAAAGAGATTGTGGTAGGCGGCCTGCAGCCGGTGCATACGAGTTAATCACCACGAATAAAGATCATGTAAATAACCACCATGACGACGCCCAGACCGAGACCGGCCACCGGGATAACCTTGCCGAGCTGCAAATTACCGTCAACCACCAGGCCGTGGGCATAGGGCGTGCCGGTAAAGATCCACACACCTATACCCAGAATGAGAAAGACAATGGCATTGATCTCTTGCTTATAAATCCACCAGCCCACCTGGGCGATGAGGGGCACCAGTACCCAAGGGTTCGTAAAAGCACCCCGGACATCGACATTTTTTAACTGCTCCGGTATGTTAGTACTCTGCCAAAACTCAAGAAGCGTGGTAAGGATATTATCCATATGACCTCCTCAGTCATTCCTTAAATAAGAGCCCTCTTTTATCAAAAACAAGGAAGCTCGGTAACCCATTCTATTTTTCGGTGGGGCAGCGTCCCGGTTTGGTTGCCTTTTTGTACACCTTGATGGCACAGTAATCACCGCACATGGCGCAGGCGTCTCCTTTGTAGGAGTTGCCAAGCTCCCGATAGGCCCGGGCCTTATCAGGGTCAAGGGACAATTCAATCTGGCCCTTCCAATCAAGATTATTCCGGCATTTGGCCATGGCGATATCCCGCTCAATGGCGCCGGGTACTCCTTTAACGATATCGGCGGCATGGGCAGCAATCCGCGAGGCAATAACACCCTCCCGGACATCCTCGGCACTGGGCAGTTTCAAGTGCTCAGCGGGCGTAACATAGCACAGATAGTCAGCACCAGCGGCGGCGGCAATAGCCCCACCGATGGCGCCGGTGATATGATCATAGCCTGGGGCAATATCAGTAACCAAGGGACCCAGGACATAGAAAGGTGCACCATGACAGAGACGTTTCTGCAGAAGAATGTTGGCGGTGATCTGATCAAGGGGCATATGGCCCGGGCCCTCGACAATAACCTGGACACCGGCCTCCCAGGCCCGCTGGGTGAGCTCACCAAGATGGATGAGTTCCTGAACCTGACCGCGGTCCGTGGCATCCACCAGACAACCGGGGCGCAGGCCGTCACCAAGGCTGATGGTCACCTCATGTTCTTTCAAGATGGCAAGAATATCATCGTAATATTCATAAAAAGGATTTTCCTTTTTATTATAACTCATCCATTCAATGGTAAAAGAGCCACCGCGACTGACCACGCCCATCAGTCGTTCATCCTTCTTGACCCGAAGCAGGGCATCGCGGGTCAAGCCACAATGGATGGTCATAAAGTCTACCCCATCTCTTGCCTGCTCCTCAATGGTGGCCAGCATATCAGCAACCGTCACCTCGCCGATGGCCTTTTTCTGCTTCTCAACCACATCGGCAACAGTCTGGTAAACAGGCACGGTGCCCAAGGGGATGGGGCATTGCTGCAGAATGCCGCGCCGCACCTCGTTAATATTTGCCCCCATGCTGAGGTCCATCACGGTATCGGCCCCGGCCTTCAGACAGACGCAGAGTTTTTCCAGCTCCTGTTTGGCTTCAGGCAAATCACGAGAGGCACCAATATTGGCGTTTACCTTGGTGGACAAACCCTTGCCAACCGCCATAATTTTTTCAAATTCATGGTTGTTGTTTTTAGGGATGGCAATGGTGCCTTTCGCCACACCCGCCATGAGAAACTCGGTGGTAACCCCTTCATGTTGGGCGCAGGATTCAAAAAGTGGGGTGATGGTGCCATTCAGCGCATCTTCACGAATACTCATCTATATTCTCCATGTAAACAGCTACAAAAAAAACAAACCCTCATGTCCAGCTGACCATAGCTTACAGAGCTGTTCAGCCCACCATCAGGAGTTATCTACCTTAGCGACGTAAAAAGGAGAAAACATACCAGTGGCAATATCCAACTGTCAATGCAAAAGCCCGGCGAGAATGCGTGAAAGACTGGCCGTAAAAGACTATTGGCCAAGAAGGGAATTGATATAAGAAGAGAGTTCCTGCAGATTAAAAGGTTTGGAGACATGTCCTCGGAAACCGAAATCTTCAGAATGCTCCATGGCAGGGGCGCCTGCATCACCGCTGGCAGCAACAATAATGGCATCGGGATAGGTTTTGCCGATCAAGGCAGCAGCCTCCTCTCCCCCCATACCATGACGAACCGTCAGGTCCATAATAACAACATCAAAACGGCTGTTATCCTTAACAGCTTGGGAGTATGCGGCAACAGCATCCTCACCGCATACTGTGGCAAACACATCAAAACCCATGAACTGCAACGATTCCTCAAGGAGGGTACGAATCGTTGCCTCATCGTCCATGATCAATATGCGCTTTTGAGTATTCTGATTTTCCATCAACAAGGCTTCCCCTGGCAAACACTAGTATCGTACCATTTTCAACAGCTTAAATTATCAGAAGAAATACAATAAAAGTCAACATTATCTCGCATAATTTCTTGCTTGACAGCTCTTGATTCATGCTTAAATTGAGAGTCGTTTTGGCTTTTACCCTCTTAATTTCAACAAAAAAATGTAAGGGAAGTATTTATGACAGATGTAAAAAGTGAAACAAAAGAGTTCCAGGCTGAAGTTAAACAGCTGCTAGATATTGTTATCCACTCCCTCTATACCGAACGTGACATTTTTCTCAGGGAGCTTATATCCAACGCAGCAGATGCCTTGGAGAAATTTCGCCACCAGCAGCTTTTTGAAGGTGACGTTTTTGACAAAGACGCCCCCCTGGAAATCGCCATCAGTTTTGATGACAAAGAGCACACTCTGACCATCACCGACTCCGGCGTCGGCATGACTCGGGCCGAGCTTGAGAAGAACCTGGGAACCATTGCCCATTCCGGCTCCAAGAGTTTTTTCTCCGAACTTGCCGAGGCCGCCAAAAAAGACGTTAACCTGATCGGCCAGTTCGGTGTCGGCTTTTATGCCGCCTTCATGGTGGCCAAGACGGTCCGGGTCCAGTCCCGTTCCTATCGCCCTGATGCCGAGGGTTGCGAATGGGCCTCTGAAGGGGCTGGCAGCTATACCCTGACATCCTGCCCCGGTCTCCATCGCGGCACCAAAATCATCATCGAGCTCAACGAGGACAGTCAAGACTATGCCTCCGAGTACGAGATCAAGCGTATCATCAAGCAATACTCCAATTTCGTACCCTTTCCCATCAAGGTGGCAGGCGACACCGTCAATACCGTGCAGGCCCTGTGGGCGAAATCCAAGCAGGACATCACGGATGACGAATACAACGAGTTTTACAAGTTCGTCTCCAATGCCATAGATGAACCCCTGACCAAACTCCACTTCTCGGCAGACGCGCCCCTTGCCATCAAAGCCCTGCTCTTTGTGCCCAAGGAAAACTTTGAGACTATGGGCTTTGGCAGGATGGATCCCGGAGTCAGTCTCTACTGCCAAAAGATTCTCATTGAACAAAACAGCGCTAACATCCTGCCGGAGTGGCTGCGCTTTGTAAAGGGCGTGGTGGACAGTGAAGA
The DNA here is from genome assembly GCA_018822545.1 of Pseudomonadota bacterium. Lineage (GTDB taxonomy): Bacteria > Desulfobacterota > Desulfobulbia > Desulfobulbales > SURF-16 > BM506. Next base: position 36,627 of record JAHJKA010000063.1, on the reverse strand, counting down.
TCTGCCGCTGAACATCTCGCGGCAGGCCTTGCAGGACAGTGCCCTGGTCGTCAAACTCAACAAAATTATCACCGGCCGTTTTCTGAAATACCTGGCTGAGCTTGCTGAAAAAGAACCGGAAACCTACGAAAAAATCTGGAAGACCTTTGGTATCTTCCTCAAGGAAGGCGCCACCAGTGACTTCATGCATCGCGAGGCTCTTGCCAAACTCCTGCGCTTTGAATCATCCAAATCAGAACCGGGCAAGCAGATTGCCCTGGCTGAGTATGTTGCAAGGATGAAAGAAGACCAGAAGGAAATCTACTATGTCAACGGCCCCAGCCGCCATGCCATTGAAGCCGGTCCCTACCTTGAGGCCTTTAAAAAGAATGACATCGAAGTGATCTACACCATGGAGCCCATTGATGATTTTGTCTTCAATCATCTTGGCGAATTTGACTCCAAAAAGCTGGTCTCTGCCGACCGGGCAGATATTGACCTGCCCAAAGGTGCCGAAGACGAAACAAAAGAGGACACCGAAAAACCGGCAGAGCTGGAATCAGCCATTGCCGCCACCCTGCTCAAATGGATCAAGGACTCCCTGGGTGACAAGGTCAAAGATGTTGTTGCCTCCAAGCGCTTGGTGAGCAGTCCCGCCATCATCGTCAACCCGGATGGCATCTTCACAAGCTCCATGGAGAGGATTTTAAAGGCCAGCAACCAAGAACACAAAATCAGCAGCAAAACCATGGAGATCAACACCAGTCACAGCCTGATCAAGGCTCTGGCTGATATGCGGGTCAAGGATGAAGAGTTTGCAAGAAGCGTGGTTGAACAGATTTACGACAACGCCATGATTCAGGCAGGACTGCTCATCGAGCCCCGCACCATGGTGGAGCGTAACTACAAGATTCTGGAACGCGCCCTGCAATAAGAAAATCCCTGCCAGCAAACATCAAAAAAGACCTGAGACACATACTGTCTTGGGTCTTTTTTGTTTCGCAGTGTTTTGGCTTGGGCCAGGACTAGGCGCTGGCTAAAGACAAACTTGCTTGATAAGCTTCCGCCATACGTTTCTTTATATAATCGAGGAGTTCAGCATCCCCGGCGTCATAGTCAAAGCAGACGGCGTCCTGGCCAAGCAAACCTCCCGGCACAAAATCACCACACTCATCAGGGTCAGATATCCTGTCGCCATAGAAACAGACAGAGAGCCAGCGCTGCTCGGGATCGTCATCAATGACGTCAACCATGGCGTATAAAGGACCTTCCTCTCCTTGTCCAACAGCAATGTGAGCTCGCAGCGAGCAGGTAATGCCGGGACGGGCGTGGAATGAAATAAGGCAATTCTCCATTTCCGCCAAGAATTCCTTTAAGTCAACAAAGGCTCCCCTGGTGGCTAATCCATCCACCTGCCAACCGTTGATAAACTTCTCTAATTCAGCCAAAGTAGTATCGTTTGCAAACATTTTTCTTCCTCTCAACAACGTCTTCTTGGTAGTAATTCAGCAAAAAATCTCCAGACCCTATACATAAATTTCAGGCCATTGCCCAATATTTTGTTGCTGAAAAACCGCACCCAGCAGCAGGACTCAAGGCCGCACAGTCCGAACAAAACCTTTGCCTCCTTTGCTAACATACCTCATCCCATGCTTTCCCTCTGAATACATATTTTCATGTGCTACGGAGTGGGCAACAGCCCCTTCCAACTAAGATCTAACAACACGCCTACTGTGCAGTACCCAACCAAGAGAGAAAACCCCTCGTAAAACGCCTTGGTGCCATATCAATGCCCGACGCTTTTTCTTTCAGAAAAGCATTTTGTGGTGTAGAGCTATTGCATACTTTGTTCTTGTTTATCCTGATTTTCAAACTCTTTTCTCATAAACCGGATGCCACTTTTACACCCCTCCCTCTAGCTATGCTGAACCAGACCGTCCTTGATTTCCCCATCCTTCTCCTGCCTCTGGTCAGCTTTGTCATCTCCTTTTTCACCTCCATGGCCGGCGTCTCAGGAGCCTTTCTGCTTCTTCCCTTTCAGGTGAGTATTCTCGGCTTCACCACACCTTCAGTGAGTGCCACGAATTTTCTTTATAATATCATCGGCTGCCCAGGCGGAATCTGGCGTTTTATCCGGGAACAGCGCATGCTCTGGCCTTTGGCCTGGTTGATCAGCCTTACCTCTTTGCCCGGCATCCTCATTGGCTATTATTTCCGCATTCGTTTTTTCCCTGACCCCTCGCTCTTTAAACTCTTTGTCGGCTGCGTCCTGCTCTATCTGGGCAGCCGTTTGCTGCACACGGCTTTACAAAAAAAATCCAAAACTGTACGCCAGGAAAACTCCCACTTTACCATCACCGACATACACTATACCCCGACGCATCTAAGCTTTTGCTTCCACGGCAAGACGTATCATGTCGCCTATGTTCCTTTGGGAGCCTATTGCCTCTTTATTGGTATTATCGGCGGCATATACGGTATTGGCGGCGGTGCCCTCATCGTGCCTTTCTGCGTTTCCGTCCTCGGTCTTCCCATTTATACGGTGGCCGGAGCCACCCTCTTTGGCACCTTCATCGCCTCCATCAGCGGTGTTTTTTTCTACTCATTCATTGTCATGGGTCAGGGGCAGACCTTCCCCCCCCATTGGCTTGTTGGTGGCCTCCTTGGCCTTGGCGGTCTTTTGGGAATGAACACCGGTGCCTTGGTGCAAAAGCATATGCCCGAAAAAAATATTAAGATCATCCTGGCCCTCATTATTTTTGGGGTTGCCGGGAAATACATTATTGATTTCTTTCTTTAAAAAAAATTTACGCCCCACCTACGAAAAGGTTACTGCCCAATTATACCAAAGAAACTTTAACCCCTTTTTTGGCCACGCAAGATTTGACACCATTTCGGCACTGTGGCAATATGGCATAGCATCTTCGCAAATCTCTTTTAAACTCTCCTTGTGGATTGCATGGTCGATATTTCCCCGAAATCCTCAAAAAATATTTTCCGCTCCTTATTCTTCTCCTTTATACGTACCTGTCTTGACACCTCCATTACCGGCAAGCTGATCGGCATGCTTGTCGTCTCATTGCTCGGTTTTTCAGTTATTTACGTCCACGAGACCATCGCCCTGCATCTCATCAAGCAGCGGGTAGAATCCATCCGGGGCATCAACATGCCCCAATACAAGGTCTGCCAACTCACCCTGCGCGGCTTGAACGGCTTTAAGATTTCCCTGATCCATATCCTCAATATCCATGATGACTTTGAAAATGGCGATTACAGCAGCCATGTCCAGGACAATTTCACCAGGATCAATAATTTCCGCCATATGCTGCAGACCCTTAAAAATGGCGGGACCATTCAGGATGTTACCCATATTTCCGCTGTCACCCTGGACTCTTTCCAGGCAGACCCTGCGCCGGAAGGTTCACCGCAGCACCAGAAGATAAAAGAAATCTGCTTCGCCCTTGATATGCTCCAGGACTCTTACAACCAGTTCGTCCAGGTCCTGCATGCCACGCACAGCGATGATGACCTTGATTTTGCCACTGATGATCTCCTGGAAAATCTTGATGACGTGTTTGTGCAACTCACCGATCTTTCCCTTCTGGTTAATCAGCAATTTTCTGAACAGGTCCAAAATACTGAAGGTATTATTCAAAGGGCCTCTCGTCATTTCCTTATCATATGCCTGGCAACGGTTATCACGCTGCTGATCGGCACTGCCATTTACATCCTTATTATTGTCATTCCCCTTAAGAACATTCTCGAGAAAATCAAGCAAATCGCCAAGGGCGGCGGCGATCTTTCCATGCGTATTGATGTTAAAACCCATGATGAGGTGGGCCAGCTGGCCCGGCAACTCAACAACCTGGTTGACAACATCCACAGCCTCAACTCCTTTAAGGCTGTGATTGAGGAAGAGGAATCCCCCACCGATGTCCATATCCGCCTGGCCTCCATCATTGCCAGTCGCTTTGATCTTGATTGTTTTTTCAGCTACGAGGTCAACGATGCCAAAAAGAGCATGACCGTGGCCCATGCCTGCGATCACCAGCTCATCTGCAACCAGAAAATCATGGATGACTGCACCCTGTGCCGCGCCAAACGCACCGGCCATTATATCTCTTCCCTCCAGTATCCCCACATCTGCAATTTTTTCCCCCATGGCGAGAGTCATGAGCATTTCTGCATTCCCATGATTGCCGGGGGCCGGGTCATCGGCGTGATGCAGTTTCTCCTGCCCTTAGGCAGCGCCAAGGAAGCCATTGCCCGTTTTGAGGATCAGGTTGAGCATGCCTGGCGCTTTATCCGTGAGGCAACGCCGGTTATCGAGGCCAAGCGTTTTGCCGCGGCCTTAAGGGAAACCACCCTCAAAGATCCGATGACCGATCTCTACAACCGCCGTTTCCTTGAATCCTACATGGAGACCCTCATTGCCAACAGTAAGCGGCGCAAGGCTAATATCGGCATCCTGATGTGCGACATGGATTTCTTCAAAGAGGTCAATGACACCTACGGTCATGAGGCTGGCGATAGTGTCATTCTCAAAACAGCGGAGGTGTTGACCTCCTGCGTTCGCGCCTCTGATCTTGTCATCCGCTATGGAGGCGAGGAATTTCTCGTTCTGCTTCTTGACGTCAAGACTCCTGATGACACCGCCCATATTGCCGAAAAAATTCGCTCGTCCATGGAAGCAACAGAGATTCAACTGCCGAACGGCAAGACTCTGCAAAAAACCATCAGTGTCGGCTATAGTGTCTTTCCTGTGGATTCAGATGCCTTCTGGGAATGCATCAAATACGCCGATGTTGCCCTTTACAAGGCCAAGGATGATGGCCGCAACAGGGTCTGCGAATTTAAGCCGGAGATGTGGCAGGGGAAGCTCTACTAAAACCCATGGTGACGGTTGACAGTGTCCGAGAACCAGCTCACTGAAAGAGTACCGCCAATACAAAAAAGAAACCCCCGCTCCTCTTAATCCAGAGGGGCGGGGGTTTCTTTTTGCGGAAAAAAAGTTTCCTAGATACCAATCACCGCCGAGGGGTCAATGGTCTGCATATCGGGCAGCTTATGGGCAATGCCCTTATGACATTCAATGCAGGTTTTCTTTTCGTCATCACCCTTGATGTGCTGCTCCATGGCCCGTTTTGACTGTTTGGTATAATCCATACTCTTAGCGCTGTGGCAGGAACGGCACTCACGGGAATCATTTGCCTTCATCTCGGCCCAGACCTTCTCGGCCAGGTGCAGACGTTTTTCGATAAATTTCTCCCGGCTATTGATAGTCCCTTTGAAGTGCTGGAACACCTCATTGACCGCCTTGACCTTGCGCCCCACCTTCTGCACTAAATGCTGTGAGAGATGGCAATCGGTACAGATGGCCCGGACCCCGGACTTGTTCATGTAATGGGCTGTTTCCTTGTATTCCATATAGACGTTGGCCTCCATCTCATGGCAGGAGATACAGAATTTCTCAGTGGCCGAGTAATGGAGTTCGCCAAGGAAGGCGGCAAGCAACACCATACCGGCGACCCCGCCAAAGAGATAGGGCCCCCATTTGAAACGTTTTTTATTGGTTGATTCGAGCATGTGACATCTCCCGGATTAAAGTCTTCGTTATATAAACTTATTTCAAGGCCTTAACGGGCTCAAACTCGTTTTCCACAAGGGGCCGCGTATCTGTCTGGGGGACATGGCACTGGGTACAGAAATATCTGGCAGCCGAGACGTTGGCTAACTCCTTGCCATCCCTGCCGACAAAATGGGTGGGCGGAATCTTGGTGGCCTTGGCCTGTTGATAATTGGCCCAGCTATGGCAGCTCAGGCACTTGTTATAGTTGCGATCAATGCGGTAGCCCTCTGTCTTATGGGGAATAAGGGGGGGTTGCTGCACATAATTTCGGGGAATAGGTCTGTCATCCGAAATCTCGCGGTTGATTTCCGGCGGTTCGGAGCCTGCGGCAAGATCACGGCTACCCCGTAGGGATTTCAATTCCTCGGCCTGGGCGGGCATGGCCATGGCTACCAGGCCCATCAAGATCAATAGTCCTTTAGCTGTATGTCTCTTCATTTTTTTTGCTCCTTCCTTAGGTCGACAGCTGCCGACTCGTCCTTATCAGGCGTTCTCTGACGCCTTGTCGTTTTCTCTATTTTGTAAACCTGTTACCAAATTCAAACACCGAATGGGGACAGACATCAATGCATCGTCCACAATTGGTGCATTGCCCGGAACGTATGACCGCTGAGGCCCCCTTCTCCTTAAGGGGCCCATGGAGGACCTGGGGTTCAGGGCACACCTTGTAACAAGCCAGACACTGATCACAGCGTTCTCGATCGCTGGCAATTACTTTCAGGGGACTCAGATAACCAAGCAGACTGTAAAAGGCCCCGGTGGGACAAATCTGACACCAGCCTCTCTTGCCGAGCAGCAGGTCGAAAAAAAACAGGGTAAAGCCGACAACAATCGCCCCAGAAAGCCCAAAAATAATACCCCTTGAAAAAATAGTTACCGGATTGATCATCTCCCAGACTGCCGAGTGAAAGGCAAAAGCCAAAGCACAGACCATGGCCAGCAGCCAATAACGAGAGCTGTCTGAGAAAAAAAGAACCCCCCTGATGCCGATCTTGCCACGCAGCCAGGCTGCAGAATCAGCAATAATATTCACCGGACAGACCCAGGAACAAAATACCCGTCCCCCGACCACTAGATAAAAGCTGATAACAATCAAGGAGCCTGCCAGGGCCGTTGCCGCCGGATGGTGGCCGGCAAAAAGAGTCTGTAAAAAAACCACCGGATCAGTAAGGGGTAAAACCTTCAAAAGCATGGATCCGGAGAGACTGCCGGATATCAACCAGACACCGGCCAGCGGCCCCAGGAGAAATAATCCCAGCACCATACCCTGACTTATTCTCCGCAAGATGAGCCATTTCATGGTTTCACCTCCGGCAGCGTGGGCAGGATCACTTCCGGCATCCGATCGGGCATATCAAAGGCCTCAGGGATCAAGCTTTCACCTTTCTTGGCCTTCTCTTCCCAGCCCAAGCGATAATGATGGCCCAGCTCACCCTTGGCCAGGTCCCTGGGCAGTACTTTGATAGCCGGAACTTCAAGCACACAGGAATGTTCGCATTTGCCACAACCAGTACAATGCTCCGAATGAACCTTGGGCAAAAACAGGGTGTGCTTACCACTCCGCTGATTATGCTGGGCATCCAGGGTCAAGGCCTTGTCAATCTGAGGGCACGAGCGGTAACAGACCCCGCAGCGCAGCCCTAGATAGTTTAGACAGGTCTCCTGATCAATGAGCACCGCCAGACCCATACGGGCCTTGGTGACATCGGTGAGTTCAGGATCAAGGGCCCCGCTGGGACAGGCCTTGACACAGGGCAGATCCTCACACATCTCGCAGGCCACCTGGCGGGGCTGAAAATAAGGCGTTCCAGTGGCGGTTCGACTGAAAAGGCCAGCAACATTAAGAGCGTCATGGGGACAGGCCCGGACGCATTGCCCGCAGCGCAGACAGGAGGCCAGAAAATCACTGTCCAGACCAGCACCCGGAGGGCGAACAAAAACCTGGGACGACGCCCCGACCTGACTGGCCCCAAAACCGGCGGCAACGCCAAGCAAGGCTGCACCGCAGGCAGCCTTTGCCCCATCAGCCAGGAACTGACGGCGGCTCGTTTCCTTTATGCTCTTAGCCTTATCACTCACGCCACTTACCTAAGGCTACGCCCGCTCCACCTTGACGGCGCATTTCTTATAATCCGTCTCCTTGGAAATAGGACAGGTAGCATCCAAGATCAGCTTATTGGCCAGACGCCGGGCATCAAACCAGGGCAGAAAAACCATACCACGAGGCATTTTATTGCGGCCCCTGGTCTCGACACTGGCAGTTACCTCGCCGCGCCGAGAGGCAATCTTCACCGGCATACCGCGCCGCAAGCCACGTTCTGCGGCGTCATCAGGATGCATGAAAAGAACGGCATTAGGTACTGCTCGATACAGCTCAGGCACGCGCTGGGTCATGGAACCTGAATGCCAATGCTCCAAAACACGACCGGTGCAGAGCCAGAGATTGTACTCAATATCGGGTGACTCAGCCGGCGGCTCATAGGGCAGGGCAAAGATATTGGCCTTATTGTCCTTATTGCCGTAAAACTGTACCTCGCTGCCCTTGGCAACATGGGGGTCATAGCCTTCCCGATAGCGCCACAGGGTTTCCTTGCCGTCAATTACCGGCCAGCGCAGGCCGCGTGAGCGATGATAATCATCAAAGGTGCCCAACTCATGGCCTTTTTTGGGCCCTTTCAGGCCAAAAATGCGGTACTCCTCATAGAGACCCTTGTGGACATAAAAACCAAAATGCTCCATTTCGCTGTTTTTGTATTCATAACCAGCGCCATCAACGATTTTCTGTTTGGGATATTTATTGACCTGACCATTGGTATACAAAATATCATAGAGGGTTTTGCCGCGATACTCGGGTTTCTGGGCAATGAGCTCTGCCGGCCACACATCCTCAACCTTTAAGCGTTTGGCAAATTCCATCATCTGCCAGAGATCACTCTTGGCTTCACCCGGGGCATCCACCTGCTGGCGCCAGAACTGGGAACGGCGCTCGGCATTGCCATAGGCGCCCTCTTTCTCGGTCCACATGGCAGTGGGCAGAATGAGATCGGCAGCCAGGGCGGTAACGGTGGGATAGGGATCGGAAACCACAATGAAATTTTCAGGATTTCGGTAGCCTGGCAAAGTCTCTTCATTAAGATTGGCGGCGGCCTGAACATTATTATTACACATGACCCAATAGGCATTGAGCTTGCCGTCTTTGAGCATGCGATTCTGGAGCACGGCATGGAAGCCCGGTTTATCGACAATGGTGCCCTTGGGCAGTTTCCAGACCTGCTCGGCAAAATCACGATGGGCCTCATTCATCACCACCAGATCGGCCGGCAGACGATGGGCGAAGGTGCCCACCTCGCGCGCTGTACCGCAGGCCGAGGGCTGACCGGTGAGGGAAAAAGGGCCATTGCCGGGCTCAGAAATTTTACCCGTTAACAGGTGGATGTTATAAACCAGATTGTTGGCCCAGGTGCCGCGGGTATGCTGGTTAAAACCCATGGTCCAGTAGGAGACGATCTTGCGCTTGGGATCAGCGTACATCTTGGCAAGTTCCAGCAACTGCTCCTTGGGCACGCCGGTCATCTCATGGGTCTTGTCCAGGGTATACTCCGCGACGAATTGTTTATATTCATCAAAGGTGATATCAACACTGCCGCCGGCCTTGCTGGCATTGACCGCATTTTTTTCCCGCTCATCTTCGGGGCGCAGGCCATAGCCAATATCGGTATTGCCCTTTTTAAAGTTCACATGTTTGCCGACAAAATCGGTATTGACCGCCTTGTTTTCGATTATGTAATTGGCGATATAGTTGAGAATGACCAGATCGGTCTGGGGTTTGAAAACGATACCCAGATCAGCCAGTTCAAAATTCCTGTTTTCAAAGGTGGAGAGCACCGCCACCTTGACATGGGGGGCGGTAAGACGCCGATCAGTGAGCCGCGACCATAGAATAGGGTGCATCTCCGCCATATTGGAGCCCCAGAGCACAAAGCCATCGGCATGCTCCAGGTCGTCATAGCAGCCCATGGGCTCATCAGAACCAAAGGTTCGCATAAAACCGGCCACGGCCGAGGCCATGCAATGGCGGGCATTGGGATCAAGATTATTGGTGCGCAAGCCGGCCTTCATCAGTTTTGAAGCGGCATAGCCCTCAAAAACCGTCCACTGGCCAGAACCAAACATCCCCACCGAGGTAGGCCCTTTCGTTTTAATGGCCTCCTTGAATTTGGTGGCCATGGTGTCAAGGGCCTCATCCCAACTCACCGCGGTAAAGTCGCCCTCCTTGTCATACTTGCCGTTTTTCTTGCGGAGCAGAGGGGTCTTCAGGCGATCCTTGCCATACATAATCTTGGAGAGAAAATAGCCCTTGATACAGTTGAGGCCGCGGTTCACCGGGGCATCCGGATCACCCTGGGTGGCCACCACTCGGCCATCCTTGGTGCCAACCAGCACCGAGCAGCCCGTACCGCAGAAACGGCAGGGCGCCTTGTCCCAGCGAATATTCTGATCGCCTTCCTGGGCCAGGGCTGCAGCTTCAGGCAGGGATATGCCGGCGGCCACGGCAGTGGCGGCAATGGCATTGGCCTTGATAAATTTACGTCTGGACAACTTCATAGTATCCTCCTTAGTGACTTACTCGCCAACATCTATCACAAACAACATTTTCAAAAAGCGACTTGCAGCGTAACTTCGGTAAGACAATCACCGAGTCACTTATGCCGTTCCTAAAAAATATTGCCGTGAAAGGTGTTAGGCAATATCTTCGCTATGCTGATAGACGAGGGATGCATTGAGAACTCCCCGAACCTGATGAAGACGAAGTACCGTATCGCTTGTCTCCCTGTAACCATCCTCTTCAACTGTTACCACCAGACGGCCGTTTTCATGAATGCCATGGATTTCAACACCAACCATGGTCTCAAGTTGTGCCTGCACCGCGGCAAGATCAGCCGGCCGGGTATGAACAACAACTCCAGCAATATCCATAACGCCTCCTTTTTTGGTTTTCGTAATTTTGCACGCCCAGCCCTGACAGACGACTCTTGGCAATGAGCACCATTGTCGCATAGTCGACTGCAAAAAGACCAGCCTCTTTTGCCACAGGCTAACGGGCAAAACTTATCAGATAGAAGAGCAAAGGTTATGCCACGAGAAATGGGCAGGGCGAGACAACACCCGTCAAGAACGCACAAAAGCTTATGACAGGGTTAAGAACAGGCTCTGAAGAATATGGTCAAGGGGCTTGACCAGCTGATTTGAGTGTCACCACATAGTAACATTGGGGAGTTAGCGTTACTGTACGGTGACATTAAGATGCTATGAGCGCCAGGTAATCTGAGTTTCTTTGCGCGGTGGCAGCAGCTGATATTTGAGGCGGGGATAGCCGACCATCATGGCAGCGGTCAAACCATGGCCCTCCGGGAGATGCAAGGCCGCCTGGAGAGGAGGCCAACTGCTGGCTGCCATCTGAAAAAACCCGGCCCAACAGGTGCCGATGCCCTGGGAAAAAGCAATAAGCTCAAAGGTTGTCAAATAAATTGTACTGTCCATCTGGGCCAGACGGTAGCCTGCCGGGCCATGCATGACAACCAGAGCCGGGGCATGGCGCAGGATACCGTCATAACCGTTTTCCCAGGCCCGAATCAGGCCCTGGACACCATAATGCTCGGCCATGGGATCCTGGCTGGCTTGTAAATGACGCATCCAGTCAATGGCATGTTCGGTCAGGCGCCGGAGTTCTGTTTTGCTATCAATGACCAGCCAGCCTATCTGTTGGCTGTTGCGCGCCGTGGGGGCAAAATGGGCCAGATCGATACAGCGCTGCAAGAGGTCGCGATCCACCCTCTTTTCCTTATAGGCCCGGATGGAACGGCGGCCACGGATGAGCTGAGTAAGCTGATCCAGATCCGGCAGTTGCCCAGGGTCAAAAAACGGCCAGTCGTGCTTTATACCCTGCAAGGAAAGGGCGCCATGGGGACAGACCGCCTGGCAATGTCCGCATTGTATACATCGCTCTTTCCCGCCCGGCACCGTCTGCGGAAAGGTCTTACCAACCTCAAGGGCAATAAGACGATAGGGGCAGACCATGGCGCAAAGCCCATCTTTTTGACAGAGATTCTCATCAATTGTTATGAAACCCATCAAACAATCCTCCATTAAAGATTGGTCATGGTTATCGCCTGAACCGGGCAGCTGTGCAAACAGGCCCCACAGCCGGTACACCGGTTCAGATCAAACACTGGTTGTGAGAAACCTTTATCCTGCATGGGATAGCTGATAGCTCCGGTCTGACATTCCTCCCCGCAGGTTCTGCACAGGGTTCCCTTGTTATTAAGACAGCTCTCCGCAACAAAAGGCTTATGGTGCCAAGGCTTTTGCCCGAGGTTTATCAACGCTCCCTCAGGACAGCTTTCTACACATTGGCCGCAGAAGATGCACTCGCCGGCGCTCAAATCAACACGGGGATAGCCAAAGCGATCCACGGTCAAGATTCCCTGGGGACAAGCCTGAAGGCATTGCCGGCAACAGGTGCATGTTTTAAAAAATTGATCACCTCCCAGGGCCCAGGGTGGCCTGATCTCAAGCTGGCTGCCGCCTAAAAAGCGCCGGCGCGTTTCATCATAAACTTTATTCATTCCGGACAACGCACCTCTCGACTCAAAATAGACACCCCTTTACTTTTCAGACTCTTTTCCAGGCAGAAAGCAGTACACCCATCTTTCGCACCGATTCAGTATGGCTTCATTAAAGCAGGTGCTCCAGCTGCAGACCAGTAAATTTTCCAAAAGCATCCAACACCAGACAACACCTTACTAAAATGAATAAACTGCTACAAAAATTGATATTCTTTCCTAAAATTCGTAATATCAGAGATGCAGGGCCGCATACATGCCCTGCTGGTCGTCAAGAAATTAGGCCAGGTGTTAATAATTTCCCCTCCACCTTAGGAGTTGGCTGTGCTCACGCACTTACTGCACCCTCAACAATCCCATGCCGGTCAGGCAGATGCTGACCAGACACGTATTGGCGAACTCCTGGTCCAGGAGAACCTCATCACGCCCCTGGACTGCAAACAAGTCCTTGATATTCAGGAAAAAGAAAAAGATTATACCGGCCGGTCATTTCTCCATATCCTCGAAGAAAGCGGCCGGCTTTCAGGAAAAAAGAAAAATCGTCTCCTGGCCCTGCCTGATGTCCAAAAGGAAATCGCCAAAACTGCTACCAGCAACGATCTCCTCACTAAAAAACAGCTAAAAATCTGCCTGAGCGCCAAAAACGCCTATCAAACACTGCCAGAAGCATTGGTGGCCCAGAATATCCTCTCCCAAGAGCAGGTTGACTTCCTACTGCACGACCAGCTGGATTCAGAAATTCTAGCCAGCCAGGGCGAAATCATGGGGATTATCACTTCCGGGGACATAGAGTATTGCCACAAGGTAAGCAAGTGTCCCCGTAATTTCGGGGAAATATGCTGTTCCCTTGACCTTGTCACCCCTCTAGATCTCTATCATCTCCTGGAAAAACACGGCAAACAGATCAAATTCGGCGAAATTCTCATCCATCTTAATTACGCTGATGCCGACAAGATAAACCGGGCCCTTGAAGAACAAAAGTTGACCAATAAGCTGCTGGGTGAAATTCTCATCGGCCAAAAAGTCATCACCCCGGAGCAATGCCAGGAAGCCCTGTCTCTGCAGGCAAACATCCCCTTTGACCGGCTGGAAGACTTCAGCTACGATGATTTTTCTCGGGAATCACTACCGCGCCTGATCAGTCCCCGCTATGCTGAAGAGCATCTGCTGTTGCCCCTCTCCATTCTCAACAGAAATTTAAAATTGGCACTTATGCAGCCCGAGGCGATCCAGTGCGCCCGGGAACTCATGGCGCTCTACAAGCAGCTCCAGATTCAATGTGTTCTCATCCCGGAACAACGCTTCTGCGACCTCTTTGAAGAACTCTATAACGAGGCCCCGTCCCTGCAGATACGAAAAACCTTGCTGGAGTTGAAAAAACAGCAACTTTTTTCCCACACGGCTTCCCCCGACTTCATGCATATCGATGTGGACGAAGACCTGGAGACGGTGGCCCTACCTGACCTGTCCTCCCATGAACAAAATGTCGATGTTGAAGAGGCCATCCATTACATTATTCGCCATGGCATTGATCAGGGCGCCAGCGATATTCACCTTGAGCAGGATCTCAAGAGTATCACCCTCCGCTACCGGATAGACGGTGTTATTAAAAACCACGCCCCGGAATGGTTGCAACGCTGTCTCCATGAAAACAGCGGCGCCCTGATTGCCCGACTCAAGGTCATGGCCAACCTGGATATCAATGAAAAAAGAGTGCCCCAGGACGGCGTGTTTAGAACCAGCTATCTGGACGAAAAGAGCCAGCACAGAAGCCAGCTTGAATTTCGGGTTGCCAGCTGCCCATCCATCACCGGCGAAAGCATCACCATCCATATCCTTGACCCACGCAAGGCCAAACTCAGCTTACGTCAAAATGGCCATAGCTCCCATGTCATTGAGCCCTTTGCCCGCCGCCTCAATAGTGACGCCAGCATAGTTCTTGTTGCCGGACCCAACGGCAGCGGCAAGTCTTCAACCCTGTACGGGGCCCTGAAGCTGATCTACGACCCATCCTTAAAGATCCTTACTGCCGAAGACCCCATTGAATACAATTTCCCCGGCATTATCCAGACCCAGGTCAACCGAAAACTAGGCCTCGACTTTGCCCAGATCCTCCGTTCTTTTTTGCGCTTGGATCCGGACATTATCCTGGTGGGAGAGCTCCGCGACAAAGCCACCGCGACCATGGCCTTTGATGCCGCCCAGACTGGCCATCTGGTCCTCTCCTCCCTCTATGCCAACGACTCGATCAGCGCCTTGTTCCGGCTCCTTGACCTGGGCATTGAACGCTCACAGGTAGCGGCCAGCCTCTCCTGCGTTCTTGCCCAACGGTTGGTGCGAAAAATTTGTCCATCCTGCCTCACCGAATACCAGCCGGAACCCAAGGAGTGGTCTCTGATCTTTAATAAATATCCCGCCCACCTCCAGTTCTTTCACGGTTCAGGTTGCGAATCGTGTGGTTTTAGCGGTTTCAAGGGCCGCACCGTTCTTTCAGAAATTTTCACCCTTGATACGCCCCATGCCTTTATCAAGGGCGCAGAGCTTGCCGACCTTCAGCAAACAGCCCTGCTCCGGGGCATGAAAACCATGGTTCATGATGGGCTTCTGAAAATGAATACCACCACCTTAACTGAGATCAGCAGGGTGCTTCCCTTTGAGATGCTTGAGAATTTCCGACACCACGAGAATCTAACCAGAGCCGCAAACACCGCCCCCACCTTCAGCTTTGTAGTTCGAGACCCAGACAGGGAACCCGGCATCATGGAGGATATGCTGCTCCATTTTAACGCTCTGCATACGGCAACCGGCGAGGCCGCCGTGAGCATGGGCCGTTTCCAGCACTTTATCAGCACCAATTTCAAGAAACTCTGCGCTGACCACGATGGCGTAAGCCAGGTGCTTTTCACCCTGACAACAAACGATCTTGGCAAGGTGGAGATTCTGGCCCAGGCACGCGACGGGAGGCAGGGCTGAAAATGACGCGAACCATCACCATAACGAGCGGCAAGGGCGGGGTCGGCAAAACAAACCTCAGCCTTAATCTGGCTTTGGAACTCGCCAGACTCGGTCACCCCACCTGCCTCTTTGATGCGGATTTCGGCACGGCCAATGTCAACATCCTCCTCGGCATTTCACCCCGCTATGACATCAAGGATGCCATTATGGAAGGCATACGCCTTGAAGACATTCTCGTGCCGGAGACGAACAATCTGGATATCCTGCCGGGCAGCTCGGGTGTCGAGGCCATGGCAAATCTCAAGCCTGAGCAAATGGAAGGGCTGCTCGGCTCTCTCGCCACCATGAAGGCCTATGACTTCCTGGTCATTGACACGGCCGCCGGCATCTCCAAAAACGTGGTGTCTTTTTGCCTTGCTTCAAGCGAGGTCGTGCTGATTATCACCCACGAACCAACCTCCCTCACTGATGCCTATGCCCTGCTCAAGGTTCTTGGCGCCAATGGTTATAAAGGTACAGCCCGAGTCGTGGTGAACCGTTGCCAGGACTCAAGTCATGCCAGAATCACCTTTGCCACCTTTAAAAACGCAGTAAGCAAACACCTCAACCTGAAAGTCGCCGCCCTGGGTCTGGTCCTTGAAGACAGCAAAATGGTTGAGGCTATCCGTTTGCAAGAGCCTTTTTTGCACAAATTTCCTGACTCCCAGGTGGCCAAATGTTTTCACCTGATTGCCAGCCGCCTCATTGAAAATAAGGATGGTATCGCAGGCGCCGATCTGGAGTCTTTCTGGCGCAGCACCCTGGAGGCGATGAGCAGCACCCTGCACATTCCAAACTCTCCCCGAAGGGCAGTCAAAGAAATTGAAGGTATGGCTCTGAGCAACAATAACGAATCTTCTGCAGATGCGGTGGTCACAGAGCTTAGGCTCCTGCGCCACACATTGGAGGATATTGCCGACAAATTAGGCCAAACGCGGCCCACAGAGACAACGAAACTCGGGGCACAGATGGCTGGCCCGGTATTGAAACTCGATCTTGACGAGCTGCTCGCAGGCTCAAAAAAGTCTGACTAGGCCATCTTCAGCCAACAGGATTATAACCATGGAAAAACGCAGTATTGATGACATTGTCGCCACCATTGAAAAAATCCCCACCCTGCCAAAGACATCGGGCGAGGTGTTGGCCGCCTTGAATGAAGAGGATGTGCGAATCGCCAAGGTTACCCGGCTTATTGAATCTGATCCTGCTCTGGCCGCTCAAATTCTTAAAGTAGCCAACTCTCCCTTCAGCGGGACGATCAGTACGGTGAGCTCAGTGAACCATGCCATTGTCATTCTCGGCCTGGGTGAGGTAAAATCGTTACTCTTAGTCTTTGCCGTGCAGAAATTTTTTGCCGAATCAGAGGGTGAACAGTTTTACAGAAAAAAGCTCTGGAACCACTCCATTGTCAGCAGCCATATCGCCCGCTTTCTGGCCCGCCATTTTCACTGCGACTCCGATGACACCCTCTTTTTATCCGCCCTGATCCACGATATAGGTAAGATTGTCGCTGACCAGTATTTCCACGAAGAGTTCCGGCGCATCATCGATTATGTCGAGACCAATAACTCCACCTTCAGCAAGGCGGAAAAAGAACTGCTCGGCGCCACCCATTATCAGATCGGCGCCAAGCTTCTTCAGCA
Source organism: Pseudomonadota bacterium (assembly GCA_018822545.1). Taxonomy (GTDB): domain Bacteria; phylum Desulfobacterota; class Desulfobulbia; order Desulfobulbales; family SURF-16; genus BM506. The sequence continues at coordinate 19,759 of JAHJKA010000063.1, read as the reverse complement.
ATGGTCCTTTCCCAGGCAGGTCATCATGCAGGTTTTCCACCACCACACCCCCTGGCAGGAACAAAACTTCCCCAAAGGCTCCATCATTACCTATCTCGCCAATATTTTTGCAAAACTTGCAGGCTACCCTTGCCTGCCCCAGGAAAAAATCATCGAAATCGACCAGTTTGCCAACTCAAAGGCCGTTCATATTATCAACAAAAACGGCTTTGAGCTTGACCGGGACATCATTGACAAGTTACTTGTCCAGATTAAAGAAATCCTCGTCCTGGAAGGCAATATAGACGCCCTCCTCTAAATACGTATCGTTCGTCTTGACCTTAGTTATCATCCATGCTGGAACTTAAACTCGAAGCACTCATCCTCACCATTGAGCAGATTCCCACCCTGCCTGACATCTCAACGGAAATCCTGGCGCTCCTTGACGATGAGGACACCAGCATTGGCACTATTACTCAGTTCGTGGAACGGGACCAGGCCCTGGCCCTGCAGATTCTCAAATATGCCAACTCCCCTTTTTTCGGCACCATCAGTGCGGTGAGTTCGGTCAAGCATGCCATTGTCGTCATTGGTCTTGGTGAGGTGAAGTCACTGCTGCTGGCCTTCACCATCCAGCAGTTTTTTTCAACCAGCGGCAAAGATGAGAAGAATCGTAAGAAATTCTGGAAACATTCCCTGATCTGCAGCCATATTGCCAACTACCTGGCCCGTTTCTTTCAGTATAAATCAGACAACACCATCTTTATCTCAGCCCTGATCCACGATATCGGCAAAATCGTGGTGGACCAATATCTCCATGAGGAATTTTCCGTGGTGGTCGATCACATCGAAAATAACCACACGACCTTTAATGAGGCGGAAAAGAAGATTCTCGGCCTTACCCATTTCCAGATAGGCGCCAAACTCCTGAAACAATGGAATTTTCCCCCGCAGGTCATCAGCCAGGTGTATCATCACCATGCCCCTTGGCTTGATAAAAATTACAGCAAGGGTTCCACCATCATTTATCTGGCCAACATTCTCACCAAGATGGCCGGTTACCCATGCCTGCAGGCAGAAAAAGAACTGTCCCTTGCGCAATTCACCAAATCAAAGGCCATGCGCCTGATCAAAGAGAGTGGTTTTGAGCTGGATGAGGCCAAAATGGAGCAACTCCTCAAAAACATCACGGAGCTGCTCAGCACCAACCAGGATTTTTTATGAGAGAGCTTTCGCTTTTCCTCTAGAATTTACATCAGCCAATAGAGACCGGTAAGGGTGAGAAAGGAAACGACAATCCCCCACCCCACCAAGGCGGCGGCAAGCTCTGGTGCCAACCCGGCGGCAAGGGCCAAGGCGCCTGCCGTCACCATGGGCGGCATACCCGCCTCAAAGATGGCGATCTGGGCCGCATCACTCCTGAGTCCCATCACCTTGCAGATAGCAAGGGCCAAGAGAGGCGCCACGAGCAACTTCACCACCAGACCATGACAAAACGGCACCACAAAAGGGCCGGGCAGCCGGATCTTGAGCTGCAGACCCACGGCCACCATCACCACCGGCACCAGGCTGGCACCTATCCGCTCCAGACTGAGAGCCAGGGCGGCAGGATATGCATAGGAGCGTAACAAAAAAGCCAGGACCAGTGCCAAAAAGGGCGGAAAGGTGGCAATCTTTGTGATGATCTTGCCAAGCTGCGGACGGCTGCCCTCCTCATAACCGGCCAGCACCAGAGTGCCATAGGTGGAAAGGGCTATGAAACTGCCGAGCTGATCGTAGATGACGGCGTAGGGCACAAACTCCGGGCCAAAAAAAGCCGTTACCATGGGAATGCCGAGAAAAGAGGTGTTGCCAAGGGGTACACAGAGCAGCAGGCACCCCGTAACCTCCCGGCTCCAGGCAAAAAGACGCTGACCAAGGAGAACCAGCCCCGCCCCGACAACCAGCAGAAACCAAGGCATGGCAATGGGAACCAGCAGCTCGGAGGAGAAGGTGAGTTTGGGCATTTGGGCCAAAACAAGGGCCGGCAGAGCCATATAGATGACATAGAGGTTGAGGGCCTGGGCCGTGGAAGGAGGAATATCACGGCGGCGCTGGAGCAGCATACCCGCACCCAGACAGATAAAAATCAATAAAAAATTACTCATGAGCTGTTCCTTTTAAAAATGAAAGAGAAGGACCAAGCCTTGCAATAATGTGGATGCCATCCGGCGTCAAGACTTGCTGAGCCTGAAGCTCTACAATTTCGGCTCGGCCCATAAATCCTCCCCAGGCGACCTCTTCGTCCTGGAGGACAACAGCGCCCTGCCACCTGCAGCAAAACACCCTGCCCCAGACGCGGTTCACCGCGGTTTCCTGATAGAAATCAAAAGCAAAATGTAACGAAACGTCTTTTACCCCCAGCTCCTCTGCCAGTTCACGCCGGGCCGTCTGTTCATAGGATTCACCAGCCAGGACGACGCCGGCGCATCCCGGCTCATACAGACCAGGATAGAGATCCTTACCCGCTGCCCGTTGCTGGACAAAGAGCTTTTCCTCTGCTCCCACCACCAGAACGTAGCTTGAGCGATGAAGCAGGTTCCCCTCTCGCATGTGGCGACGATCAACCTGGCCCATCACCCTGTTTCGTTTATCAACAATGACAACCTGTTCCTCAGGCATAGTTTTTCACATGATTACTGTTTTTCAGTTTCCATATTTCCCGTGCTATGACAGTAAAAGAGCCCTCCCCACCTGCCACCCTCAATCAGGCACGCCCCCTTTGCTTTTTACCATAGACCTGTGATAAAAACAGATATGGAAATAAAATTTGACCCCTTTAATGATCGCCTGGCCAGGGATATCAGAAATGCCCTTTCCACGGCCTTAATGGCCTCCCTTGCCACGCAAACCAAGGTAAAAGAGGTGAGTAACGCCTTTTTAAACGATCAACGGCTTCTGCCCCACCACCAGGCCTATATCCATGAGCGCCTCAGGCGCTATAAGGCTGTCCAGGAAACCGTCCGCAAATATCAAGCAAGCGACATCGTCTGTCCGGCATTAGCCATGTGGGATGAAAAGCTCTTTTTTGAGGTCCATGAATGCCTGGAAGGCGAGTGGTATCCCGCCCCAGCCGGCGACCGCAAAAAAGCGCTGCAGGCCTTAATCTGCGCAGCCGGCTCCTTTGTCCATCTCGAACAGGGGAACATGAAAGGCATGGCAAAGATGGCAGCCCGGGCCCAGATCGGCCTCAAGACCTTTGGCCACGCCCTGCCTGAGCTCGGAGATGCCCTGCCAGCCATTATTACCTCTCTTAATCAGCCAGCAAACGCGCCTCGAATTTTTGACAAGTCACTATGCTGCCCGACAACCTGACGCTCACCGAAAGACATCATTCCGCATCCACTCGTTGCATTTCTTCGACTCCTCGGGTAGGAAGCGCTTATGAATAAAAAAAGGCTTTTCTGGCATTTTTCTCTCTATCTCCTCATCACCCTGCTCGCGCTGCTGGCAGCCACCCTGTTTAGCGCTGATGAGGTCCGTTCCTTTTATGAAGAACGAACCCGTCAGGACCTCAAAGCCAGGGCCATGCTGGTTGATGATCAATTCCTATCGCTCTTTATCGACAACAAGTGGCCGGAACTTAACTCCCTGTGTAAACAACTGGGCAGCAAATCCATCACCCGCTTCACCGTCATTAAAGCTGATGGCCGGGTGGTGGCGGACTCGGATGAAAATCCAGCCCGCCTTGACAACCACGGCGAACGCCCCGAGATTCTCAGCGCCCTGGCTGGCGTCACCGGTACCTCCATCCGTTTTTCCTATACCCTGCAACAAAACCTGATATATGTCGCCATTCCCCTGCGGAACCCGAACGGCGCTATCATTGGTTCCCTACGTCTCTCCGTTCCCACCACAGCAATTGACCAGACCCTGGCCACCCTCCAAAACAAAATTGCCCTGGGCTCCCTGGCTGTTGCCTTTTTGATTGCCGGAATCACTCTCTTTATTTCCAGGCGGATAAGCCGTCCCCTCCAGGATATGGTGGCGGGCGCCGGCAGGTTTGCTGGCGGCGATTTCAGTGAAGAGATTCCCCTGGTTGGCCCCTATGAGATGGTGGCCCTGGCCGGAGCCTTAAACCGGATGGCCCGTGACCTCAACAAGCAGATCCAGACCGTGGTCAGCCAGCGCAATGAACTGGAGGCCATTTTTGACTCCATGGTGGATGGTATCCTCACCGTTGATCAGAGCGAGCGAATCACCGCCTTGAACGGGGCAACGGCTCGCCTTTTAGAAACAACCTTAAAAAGACAGGCCATTGGCCGCACCATCCTTGAGGTGGTGCGTAACAGCGAATTCAATCGCTTTATCCAGGCCTCACTGAAGGCTGATGCTCCTTTGGAACAGGAACTCGTTCTGACCCATAGTCAGCTGGGTGATCGTATTATCCATGCCCTTAGCGTCCAGATCAAGGATCAAGGTGAGCAAATCCTGGTGGTTCTCCATGATGTCACCCGCCTCAAGGAACTTGAGAACCTGCGCCGTGATTTTGTCGCCAATGTTTCCCATGAACTACGAACCCCCATTACCGCCATTCAGGGCTTTGTCGAAACGCTGCTGGACGGTGCCATGGAAGAACCGGAAAACCGCGGCAAATTCCTGAAGATCATTGAAAAACAATCAGACCGTCTCAAGTCCATCGTGGAGGATCTGCTTACCCTGTCTCGTATTGAGGAGCAGAAACGGGCCATCATCATGCAGCCCACTCCTCTGCTTGAGGTTCTCTCCTCTGCCATTGAGGTCTGCCAACCCAGGGCAGACGAGCAAGGCATTATGGTCAAACTCGACTGCCCAGCGGATCTTGAGGCAACTATCAACGCTCCCCTGCTGGAGCTTGCCACCGTCAACCTCATTGACAACGCCATCAAATATTCGGGAACGGCCAGAATAAATATCAGTGCGAGCTTAAGCCCGGAGCATATCGCCATTACCGTTGCCGATCTGGGCGAGGGTATCCCGCTGGAACACCAGCACCGCCTCTTTGAGCGCTTTTATAGAGTGGACAAGGCCCGCAGTCGCAAACAGGGCGGCACCGGGCTCGGCCTGGCCATTGTCAAACATATCGTTTTGTCCCACCACGGCCACATCAGCCTGCTTTCCACCCCGGGTAAAGGCTCAACCTTCACCATCCTGTTACCCCGGCCCTCAACAGGATCAGCAATCGGTTCCTGAGACTGTTGTTTCCCCTTCAGCCCAGCCCGCCCCGATACTTAAAGAAAAATTTCAGCCATTTCTTGACGGTGGGCGAAAAAATCTTTGGCGCCAGAGAGGAACCAGCCACCCGTTTATTTATTTCGGCAAGGGTTGGATAGGCATGGATTGCCCCGGCCAGTCCGGAAAGTTTCATCCTGCTGTTTAAGACCGCCACCCATTCTGAGATAAGTTCCCCGGCATGGGGCCCGCAAATCTGGACACCCAGGGGTTTCTCACGCCGGTCAAGGAGCATTTTGATTTGTCCCTGGGGAAGGCCTTCGGCACGGGCCCGGTCATTACCAGCAAATTCCTCCATCCAGACCGTATAGTTAAGACCAGCCTTGCGGGCCGCCTTTTCATTCATGCCAATCGACGCCAGCTCCGGATCACAGTAGGTTGCCCAGGGCAACCAGGTGTAGTTGGCCTTTCTGGGCAGATGAAACAGGGCGTTACTGATGACGATGCCTCCCTCATAGCCCGCCGCATGGGTAAATTGATACCTCCCATTAATATCCCCCGGTGCATAGATGTGGGTCTGGCTGGTGCGCAGACGATTATCCACCACAATGCCGTGCCGGGAAAATTCCACCCCGATTTCCGCCAGGCCAAGGCCCTGGGTATTGGGGTTGCGACCTAAGGCCACCAAAATGGTTTCGCCCTGGAGGTGAAGCAATTCACCTGCCTTTGTTTTTATTGTGACCTGGCGCTTGTCGCCCAAATCCCGCACATCCTCCACCTCAACGTCCAGATGGAAGACCACACCTTCCCTGGTCATGGCCGCCATGACAAGATCCGCCATATCCTTGTCTTCACGGCTCAAGATCTGATTGGAACGCTGGATAACCGTGACTTGACTTCCCAAACGGGCAAAGGCCTGGGCCATTTCCACGGCAATGGGGCCGGCACCCAGAACAATGAGCGACGCGGGCAACCGATCAAGATAAAATATCTCCTTATTGGTTATATGAGGCGTGGTTGTCAAGCCTGGAAAAGGCGGGATGGCAGCAGAAGAACCGGTGGCCACCACCCATTGTTTGGCAGAGAGTGTCCGCCCAGCAAGTTCCAGCCGGTGCTCATCGCGAAAACGCGGAACGCCAAAGGCCACCTCAGCCCCGAGCTTGTTGAACCGTTCCACGGAGTCATGCTTCTGGATTTCGCCAATCACCCCTTTGATACGGGCGGCAACCTGCGAAAAATCCACCGGCGCAAGGGGCACCGACGGCAGGCCATAGTGCACGGCATTCTTCATGGTCTGATAGACATGGGCCGATTTAATCAGGGTTTTGCTGGGGACACAGCCGTAATGAAGGCAGTCACCGCCAAGCATGGACTCTTTTTCAATCAGGATAGTTTTAGCGCCAAGCTGGGCCGCGCCTGAGGTCACGGTCAGCCCTGCTGCACCGCCGCCAATAATACCGATGTCATAGTCAAAATAGGCCATTTCACACTCCTGTTTCCATACGCATTATTGCTTCTGAGTACCGATCATTGCCAGCCATTCCATAAAAAATTGGCCTGAAGGTCCCTTTATTTCTGCCCCACACCCTTGTCCCCGACACCCTTGCCATGGCTTTTGATGACTGGCAGGGCGCAATGTGGTATAGAAGGCAGGTTTATTGATTATATTAGGAGATTCCAGCATGAAACCCCATTGCTTAAATGAACGGGAAGAAGAACTCGATATCTTTTTCGGCGTTATCAATCGCTTTATCGGCTATTTTACCCGCGATGCCATCCGTGCCTCGCAAAACAACACCTGCCACGAATATCCCTTTGTACCCATGGATACCCGCCAGGCCTATGCCCAGATCAGCCTGGCCCGCGACCTCCTCCGTCGGGAGAAAAGAATGCAGTCCGGCGTCTCCTTCATTGATGTCGGCTGCGGCATCGGCAATGTTCTGCTCATGGCCGAGCTCATGGACTTTACCGTTTATGGTATTGAAAAGGATGAATACCCTTTTAAAATAGCTCAAAAACTCATGGGAGACGAATGCGTGGCCCAGGATGACATCTGGGAGTTTAGCCGGTTCGGTGATTTTGATGTGGTATATTATTTCCGGCCCTTTGCTGAAAAAGAGCTGCAGCTCACCTTTGAACATATGATTGAGGATAAGCTCAAGCCAGGCAGTATTCTCATCGCCAACCGCAAAATGGATATGGCGATTGATACGGATCCCCGTTTCCGGCGCCTGGAAGAACAATGGCCGGTCTGGCAAAAGCTAAAAGCAGAGAAAGACAATGCATAAAGCCACATTTTCCGTCATCACCAACAGCTCCATGGAACTTGTCGACATCACTGCCCAGGTGAGTACTGTGGTCAAAGAGAGCGGCGTGACAGACGGTATCTGCCATCTTTATAATCCCCATACCACGGCAGCGCTGACCATTAATGAAGGGGCAGACCCCACGGTGCAGACCGATATCATCATGGCCCTGAAAGAGATCATCCCCTTTGAGCTTCCCTTTCGCCATGCCGAGGGCAACTCACCGTCACACGTTCTCGCTTCTTTTTTTGGGGCCTCGGAGATGCTCTTTATTGACCAGGGCCGCCTGTTGCTCGGCACCTGGCAAAAAATTTATTTTTGTGAGTTTGACGGGCCCCGCACCAGAAAGGTGCATGTGCGGATTGTCACAGAGGCTTGACAGGTTTGGCGAGTAGAACGTGGAAAGGGCTCTTCGAGAGAAAAAATTGAAATCGCCGGGAAATCAGCCGTTAAGCCCCTTGCGCAACACTTCAAGCTCACGCTGGCGGACATAGCGCAGCACCTTTTCCTCATCTGGCCCGGTCAGATAAAAACGAACCCCGAAACAAAAGAGCATGGGATGCTGCTCGCGCACAAATTCACGCACCACTTCGGCCTCATCAACTTTAATGGTCAAAACACCGTTTTCCACTCCAGGAATCTTGTCCTGGCAGGGCACGGCGAGACTGAGATTTTTGAGATAGTTACCGTGCTGGGGGATTTCATTATCAAATTTTGAATACATCAGAAAGCCGCCGACACTGAGATCCTTGACATCAAAATCACAGGCCTCGTCATTATAGATGAAGGAAACCTTGCTATCCCGGGGCAAGAGAACCCGATAATGGCTCCGGCGCTGGAGCATGAAGAGCTCTCGGGGTAGAGCGCATCTGAGGGCATCATCGCTGACGTCGAGGACCATGGTAACAAAATGCATCCAGACCATGGCCTCATTCCGATAGACCACCCTGAATTTATTGTTGTCAGGAGTCCAATCCTTTGGTTTATCAATAAAGACACCTTGCTCATTGAAATCAAAGAGAAGGGTGCTGCCGGACTGATAGCCCTTACAAATCAGATTGATGATGATGCGCGATTTTTTGAGATACTCCAGATTTTTACGAATAATCCCCGGACTCTGGGTGACCTCATAGCCACCTTCCATGGTTACCCAGCCAATTTTCAGGGCTGTGCTATTTAATTCGATGTCCGAAGCCATATCTTGTCAACTAAAATGCCCACTACTTATGAATAACGATACCGATCCTTATCAAATCTGCTTCGGACTCAACCGCCAGACAGATGAGCAATCCCTGGCCCACTTTATCCAGCGCTTTGCCTCCCCTGCTGTCCTGGAAACCCTCATCCCGCGCATGACAGACTCAGAAATAACAGAAACTCTTGATTTTCTTAGTAAAATAATGGCAAATCACTTCCAGGAAAATGAATACCATACCCTGTTTCTCGGCAGAAAGGGATAAAAACATCAGCCATTAATCCACGACTTCATGACCTTTTTTTAGATCTAAGCTCCTGTTTTTAGGTATAGTATCATTTTAGCTATTAAAGTACACACCAGAAAATTCATCAAGCAGCCCTGGCCCTGGGAAATACGAGTGAGGAGAAAATACCTGTGAAACATCCCATCATGCGCAATCTGCGGGATTACCTGGAAGTCATCCGCCAGAACGGCGACCTGCTTGAAATCAATGTTGAAGTGGATCCCTATCTGGAAATTGCTGAAATCCATCGACGCGTTATCAGCCAAGGTGGCCCGGCCCTGCTCTTTACCAAGGTCAAAGGCAGCCAGTTTCCGGTGGTAACCAATCTTTTCGGAACCTCGCGACGCATGGAACTTGCCTTTGGCAACCGGGCCCAACAATTTGTCGCTGATCTGGTGCGAGCAGCGGAAACCCTGATTCCCCCTACTTTAAACAAGCTCTGGTCAGCGCGCCACCTGGTGCCCCAGGCCATGAAAATCGGCCTCAAAAATGTTGGCAACGGTCCCGTGCTTGAATGCTGTCAATCCCCTGCCCGCCTCAGCGAACTGCCCATGCTTACCTCCTGGGACACCGATGGTGGCGCCTTTGTCACCTTGCCCCTGGTCTACACCGAACATCCGGACGGTCGCGGCCACAATCTCGGCATGTACCGCATCCAGCGCTACGATGACCAGAGCACCGGCATTCACTGGCAGATCCACAAGGGCGGCGGCTACCATTATTTCGAAGCAGAACAGCGCAACCAAGATCTGCCCATGACCCTCTTTATCGGCGGCCCACCTGCCCTGATGATGGCGGCCATTGCCCCCCTGCCTGAAAATCTACCGGAGCTCATGCTGGCCTCCCTGCTCCTGGGGGAAAAACTGCCCATGACCAAGGATCCCCTTGGTGGCCACCGCCTGGTGGCAGAAGCTGAATTTGCTGCCTGCGGTAAAGTTCCACCCCATATGCGACTCCCCGAAGGTCCCTTTGGCGACCATTATGGCTATAACTCGCTGACCCACGACTACCCAGTTTTTCTGGTGGACCATCTCTATCATCGCAAGGATGCTATCTACCCTGCCACCGTGGTGGGCCGCCCCAAACAGGAAGATTTCTACATCGGCGACTTTCTGCAGGACCTGCTCTCTCCCCTCTTTCCTCTGGTTATGAGTGGCGTCAAACAACTGAAAACCTATGGTGAAGCAGGTTTTCACTGCCTGGCCGCCGCCCGGGTCACCGACCGCTATCACAGGGAGGCCTTTGCCGCAGGCCTGCGAATCATGGGCGAAGGCCAGCTATCGCTGACAAAATTTCTCATTATCACCGATGGCGATATCAACATCGAAAACTTCAAAGAACTATGGACCCATATCCTTGAGCGGGTAGACTGGAGCCGGGATCTCTTTATCTTTGCCAATGTCTCCCAGGACACCCTGGACTACACCGGCCCCTCGGTGAACAACGGCTCCAAGGCTCTGCTCATGGGTCTTGGCAAGGAACCGCGCAACATCCTGCCCCTGACCTTTAACGGTGATCTTCCCCAGGGCTGCAATAAGCCAAGCCCCTTTCTGCCCGGCACCCTGGTGGTGGAAGGCGTTCCCTATACCGAAGACAAAGAACTGGGGCAGCGCCTGGCCAGCCACGCCGGACTCGCTGGTTGGCCGGTCATCATCCTGGTGGACTCCACCAATGCGGCCACGGCCAATATGCAGGAGTTCATCTGGACCTTTTTCACCCGCTTTGAACCAGCTGCCGACATCTATGCCGCCTCCCAAGGCGTCAACAGGTTTCATGTCAACCTCCAGCCCCCCATTGTTTTTGACTGCCGCATGAAACCATGGTACCCCCATATTCTTGAAGTGGATCCTGCCACCAAAAAACTGGTGGATGGTAAGATAATGGATATCCTCCCGGCCAAATGGCGCTAGGATGTTGTATGTAGATAAACAATGATTCATTGTAAAGATGAGAAATAAGTACAGAGAGTAGACGTTGTTAAGGACACAACCTTCCCGCCAACTTCTTATTTCTCAACTCCGCTCCTTCGCAATCGAGGTTACGCCATGAAAATAAAACGCTCACAAGGCACAGGCCAAAGCTCATCCACTGGCAAGACAAAAAAGAGTGGCCCGTCCAGCGCCCTTGATTTTCGTCACCTTCTCCACGCCCAGATGGAGGGAGTGCATGATGTGAGTGAGACAGCTCAGGTAAGCCCCGTTGAAGAACGGCAACAAGGCAGTCCTGAGCTGCGCCTCCAGGGAGTGCAGATGACCGAGGCCACCATTGATTCCCTGGAATCATTTGCCAAGGCCCTGAAAAATTCCAGTCTAAACTCCCAGGATCTCGAACCTTTCATCACCGCCCTTGAAGAGGAAAACCAGGGACTGCTTGACATCAAGGAACAACTAGCGGCCGATGACCCCTTAACCAAACTTATTGAGCAGGTGGCCGCTGCCACCTATCTGGAAACTGCAAAATACCGCCGTGGCGATTACGATAACGGCACCTGAAATGTTACAGACATTTACCCCTACCCCAATATCTTCTCGTTCTGCAGCTCCTCAATGAGAGCGACAGGCGCTTAATACACTCCCTCTTCGACAAGCTCAGGAAGCAGCTTCGACAGGATCAAAGATCGGCTCTTGGAGCCTGTCGAAGGATTTTTATAATGAAAGAACGTTTACAGAAAATATTGGCTCAGGCCGGCATCTGTTCCCGCCGGGCCGCTGAAGAACTCATCCGCGCCGGTCAGGTAACAGTTGACGGTAAGGTGGTTACCGAGATGGGTCTCAAGGTTGACCTCAAAACTCAGAAAATTACAGCCAAGGGCCAGCCGGTGGGCTTTTCTGAAAAAAAGATGTATGTCCTGCTGAACAAACCGGAAGGCTATGTCACCACCCTGTCTGATCCCCAGGGGCGGCCCATTGTCACCGAACTGCTGAAAAAAGTACCGGAACGTCTCTTTCCGGTGGGTCGCCTTGATTTTGACACCAAAGGCGCCCTCATCCTCACCAACGACGGCGATCTGGCCCAGCGGGTTCAGCATCCAAGTTTTGAGGTTAACAAGACCTATGTGGCCCGGGTGACTGGCAAACCAAGCGCAGCTCAGCTTACCAGACTTGAAGAGGGACTGGAGGTGGACGGCCATCTCACCGCGCCAGCCACCCTCAAACTCCGCAAATCAAGCCCTAAAGAGTCGGTTTTTGAGATCACCATCCATGAGGGCCGAAAACGCCAGGTGCGCAACATGTTTTCTGCCATTGGCCATGAGGTCACCGAGCTGACGCGTATCTCCTATGGCAATCTCCACCTTGGCTCCCTTAAGCCAGGAAAATTCCGCTTTCTTTCCAAATCGGATATTGCCCGTATTTTCACTAAAGAAAAAAAATCCCCTCCGGCCCGCGGCCGTGGCAAAGCCAAGGGTACGCCACCCGCCACAAAAAAGAGAAAAAATTCGGGCAAATAGCCTCCTGATAAATGATTTTTTCCTCTGAATCCCTGCCCATTCTTTTTTTAAATACTTATTTATATCAGTATGTTACTGTAATTTTATCTATCTTAAGACCTAACCCTCTGTTATCTGGTCATTCTCTACTTCTATTTTCAGCTTTACTTTCAAATATCGGTCATTATACAATCGTAAATGTCCGGGGAAATCAGTCCCCTATGCCGGAGAAAAGCTCCCGTGCTTAGTACAAAGACATAAGTACCCATAGCTTGATTATCCGATTTTATGCAGGAGAAAACCATGAACAAGTCAGAATTGATCGAGGCCGTTGCGCAAGAGATGAACATGTCACCCAGGGACGCAAACGATGTTGTTTGCACCATCCTGGACTCCATGTGCGACACCCTTGTGCAGGGAAACACTATTGAGATACGTGGCTTCGGCAGTTTTGTGATAAAGGATTATGGGTCCTACCTGGGCAGAAATCCAAAAACCGGCGAAAAAATCAAGGTTCCCCCCAAGCGCCTGCCCTTCTTCAAGGTCGGCAAAGAGCTGCGTGAAAAGGTTAATTCCAAACTGAAATACGGTTCAGCCTGATAAAGTCACGATCTGTATCGTTTATAAAAAATCCCTGACAGCAAAACTCTGTCAGGGATTTTTTTTCGTTCTCACTGCGTTGTGCGAAGAGTCAAGGGACCTTAAGGTGCCTTCAATAAAATTCCCCTCTTCTCATTCTCGCACTTTACAAAGGAGCCACCATGAAGACCTTTATCATCTGTCTGTTTCTGGCACTAGGCCTCACCGCCTGTAGCGATAATCAACAGGACAAAATTGACGAGTTGAACAAGAAAAACGCCCAAAAAGTCACCGATTATATCCAGAAACCCATTGACCAGGCCAAAGAAGTTCAAAAAATGTCAGAAGACAAATATAAGAATCTTGAAAAAAATCAAGAGTAGGTACGGACCGTGGGTAGAGAATTCAATTCATTTTCCCTGTACCAAGAACTCACCGCCCAATCAAAAATTAAAATAAGGCTGAAATTGTTGAGATAAAAGAAAAGTAGATCGGCGTCACAGATCACAGGGTGGAGTGCGTAGGGGGGGGGTGATTGCAAAAATCGAAAACCCAGCCCCTCAATGCGCCAGAAAAAGACGAAGGCCCGATGGATTACTCCATCGGGCCTTCTATATAAACGCTTTAAAAAAGCGGTGGGATCTGGCTCCTCGGGAGGGACTCGAACCCCCGACAGGGTGATTAACAGTCACCTGCTCTACCAACTGAGCTACCGAGGAACGGGGAGTCAGAATGTGCTTATTTACACTATAGCGGCAGGGGCGTCAACACCTTGCCCGGCCACAGCATAAAAAAAATGGCATTTTCGCCTTACCCGACCAGATGGCCATGGGTAAGGCTCCATGCACAATATATAAAAACAACCCGCAAAAAAAGCAGGTTGGCAGGAAGCAACAACAACTGCCGACAACTATAACCTCTTGTAGTACCGTTCTTCCTTTGCCTGCAAAGAAGGTTGACCATCCTGTCACATGGTGTAAAAGAAAAGGGACACGTGTGCACAGGTGAAGGCTCTTTAATCCGTCCATTTCTTCCCTGCAATATTTTTTTCACCCTTTGACCCTCATAACTTTTTTTAGGTGTCAACACCACCAGGCTTCGTGATGCTCACTTCCCAATCGCCCTATATCTATCGTGACACCTCTTGGCTGGCGGTTCATAAGCCAAACGGCATCGCCAGTCATGCTGCCCATCCTGGAGATCTCGGGCTTACCGAATGGCTGGAGTTACACCACAATCTCAAGGGACATCTCTGTTCCCACCTCGACAAAGAGACCAGCGGCCTGCTGCTGTTCGCCCTTGACGAGAAGGCCAGCAGTCGGGCTCAGGCCATCCATGAACTCAATCAGGCCTCCAAAACCTATTATTTCATCACCAATCACAGCAGACCTGCTGCAGCCACCTGGAACTGCACCGATGCCCTGGACGGCAAGGCCTGTTCCACATCTTTTCAGCATATTACCTCAGCAAACGGCTTCAGCCTTTTTAAGGCCAAAATAAGCGGTGGCCAGAAACATCAGGTACGGCGCCATGCCACAGCCGCAGGCGTACCGATCTTAGGCGACAACCTCTACGGCGGCACCTCCTTTCCCCGCCTCTGCCTGCACTGCGCAGAACTGATCTGGCCCGAACTTCCGCAACCGCTGACCGCTCCTTTGCCTAAGGCCTTTTCCCTGCTCTTGGCCGGGACAGACAACCTGGCGGTTGAGGCAACGGTGGCCTGGGAGCGCCGTCTGCCCTTGCTGGCCTCCATTACCAATGCCATGCGTCTCGTCCATCGGGGCGAGGTGGAAGGGCTGCCTTTCAGTATTGATCTCTTTGATCGGTATCTCTGTGTCACCGGCTATGACGAGAATCTCTCCTCGGAGAGTCTCCGCAACACCCTCTCGACAACCTTGATAAGCCTTGCCCACGAGCTTGGCTGCCGTGGCGCCGTGATCAGAACCAACAGAAAAGACCCGCATCGCCGCAAGCTCTTTAGTGATATTGTCAGTTGGGGAGAAGAGGCTCCGCCATCCTTCTGGGTGCAGGAACACGACCTGCACTTTCAGGTTGCCTTAAATGATAGCCAGCATGTCGGCCTTTTCCTTGATCAGCGCGACTCCAGACGCCGCATCTGGAAGCTGGCCCAGGGCAAAAGAGTCGCCAATCTCTTTGCCTTTACCTGTTCCTTTTCCGTTTTTGCTGCCCAGGCAAAAGCTGAGGTTGTTTTTTCAGTTGATCTGGCGGGCGGTTCTCTTGAACGCGGCAAGGCCAACTTCACGGCCAACAATCTGGATCAAGAGGGTCGTGGCAAGTTCATCAAGGAGGATGTCCGCAAATGGCTGGGCCGCCAGCTCCGCAAGAAAGAAACAGACCCAACCGCCTTTGCGCCCTGGGATATAGTCATCTGTGATCCGCCCGTCTTTGCTTCGGCCGGCAAAGGCGCCAGCTTTTCCGTGGAAAATGAGTGGTCTGAACTTGGTCGTCAGGTAGCCACCCTTCTTGCCCCAGGCGGTTCAGCCCTCTTTGCCAATAATCATAGCGCTGGAAATCCCAAAAAATATCTCGGAGCGCTCCAGGATTGCTTTCGCAAGGTAACCCCCCTGCAACCACCCTTTGATTTCCCGGTTCTCGCCGGCCAACCGGATCATGTTCGCATTTTCTGGTGCCAAGGGTAAGGGGCAACACCCTTGCAGCGCAGGCGTTGCGCAAGAGCTGTCAAAGGCGCAAAGGAACTCTGGTTTTTCCTGCTGGAGTCAGTCTATAATGTTTTTACGGGACCCAAAAAATCAAGGAGGCCAAACCATGAAGACCATTACTGATACCCATAGCAAGACCATCGGTTATATCCTGTGGATTTTTGGTTTTACCGGCTCACACCGTTTTTATTACGGCAAACCTCTTTCCGGGACCATCTATCTGTTCACCCTTGGACTCCTGGGCATAGGATGGCTCATTGATCTGTTTTTGATTCCTGCCATGGACAGGGAGGCTGATTTACGTTTTGAGGCGGGAGAGATTGATTATACAGTGGCCTGGATTCTCCTCACCTTTCTGGGGCTCTTGGGTATCCATCGCATGTATATGGGGAAATGGCTCACCGGCATTCTTTATTTTTTTACCGGTGGCCTTTTTTTCTTTGGCTGCCTCTACGACTTTTGGACATTAAACAGGCAGATCTCAGAGCTTAACTCCCAGGGAGGGTCATTCTGAGCACGGATGGAAACTTTTCCCTCCCCTCGTCAGGCTCCTCTTCCGGTTCTTCAATCATCTTGCCTTCCGGATCGAGCACATCAAGGAAGGCAATCCACTCAGCAGGCGGCGAGACAATTTCGAAACCAACAACCTTATAAATCCCCTTCTCCGTCGACCAGGTCGGCTTGATAGAGAATTTATAGTTTTTCGTCTTACTACTGAGAACAGCCGTACATGCAGATGATTCAGGGTTGAATTTGCTCGGGATGTCTGTCATTTTAAAGCCGGTGCGGGAAATATTCTCGACACTGCCCTCAAAGACAAAATTACCGTCTGACATGGTGGCGGTCATGGTGACGCCAACCCTTCTTTCCCTATTAGCCATTGCTATCTCCTCAAATTTCGTTCCCAGTGATACCGTAAAAAAATGCTCACCTAAGAGCCATCGGGCAAATCGCGTAGTCCGCTGAACTCGTCTTCATAGCAGTCCGGGCAATAACCATGGGTAAAGTCCACCCCGGTATGCGTTTTTAGAAAATTTTCCACCTGCTGCCAATAGCCCGCATCATCTCGTACTTTCTTGCATTTAGAGCAGATGGGAATAATCCCGGACAGCTGCCTGATCTCATTAAGGGCAGCTTGCAATTGTCGGTTTTTGCTCTCTAACTCCTTGCGGAGACAAGCGAGATTAAGATGGGTATTGACCCGGGCCAACACCTCTTCATGCTGGAAGGGCTTGGTGACGTAATCAACAGCGCCAACATCAAACCCCTTAACCTTGTCTTCAAGTTTGGTCAAAGCGGTGACAAAGATGATGGGGATATCCCTCCACTCCTCATTAGCCTTAAGCAGACGACAGGTTTCATAGCCGTCCAGGACCGGCATCATAATATCCAGCAGAATGATATCGGGCCTGATTTCCTTGATCTTAACCAAGGCCTCCTCACCACCAGTGGCAACAAACATGGTAAAACCACAGCGCTCCAAAAAAGCGCGCAGGAGCTTGAGACTGACCGGCTCATCATCAACGATCATAATAACGGGTGAGGATTGTTTTTCAAGCATACCTTATCAAGACTCCATCTAAAGTTATCTTCTTACGAAGATACCACAGCTTAGGAAGAGCGGGCAAACAGAATGCTCCCTTTCCCTGTTGTGCACACTCTTTTTTACGTAATCCAGCGCTTCCCCTCAGGCAGAAGGTGGATCAAGGACAGTGCGCAAGGTTTGGGCGAGGACTTTCGGGGTCACCGGCTTTTGTAGGAAATGGACATCGTCCTGCAAAATGCCATGCCGGACCACGGCATCATCGGTATAACCGGACATAAAGAGAACCTTGATATCCGGCCGTAACGTTAATACCCTCCGAGCCAGCTCAGCGCCGTTCATTTTGGGCATCACCACATCGGTAAACAGTAGCGCGATTGGGCCGTGGTAACGTTTGCAGGTCTGCAGAGCCTCTTCGCCGTTAGCGGCCTCGAGAATCGAATAGCCCAAGGAAGTAAGGATTTCAACGGTCATGGTCCGCACCATCTCATCATCCTCAACAAGGAGCACGGTTTCCGTGCCCATGGCCATGTCCTGCGACGTCGCCTTTACGACAATCGGCGACACCGAAGCCTCTTCGTGGCGGGGCAGATAGATCTTAAAGGTAGTGCCCTGGCCAGGCTCACTGTAGACCAGAATCTCACCGCCATTTTGCTTAATAATACCATAGACCGTGGCCAGACCCAGCCCAGTGCCCTTACCCATCCCCTTGGTGGTGAAAAAGGGCTCAAAAATCTTGGCCATGGTTTCTTTGTCCATTCCCTCACCATTATCGGAAATGGCGAGCAGAACATACGCACCCTCAGCAATCTCATAATGCCGTTCCACATACGTCTGGTCCAGGATAACATTCTTGGCCTCAAAGGTGAGATTGCCACCCTGGGGCATGGCATCCCGCGCATTCACGGCTAGATTGATCAACACCTGTTCAAACTGAGTCTGGTCGGCGTGGATATGCCAGAGCTCAGGCGCGATAATCATGTTGATCTCGATATCTTCGCCCAAGAGCCGGGCCAGCATCTTTCTGATGGCCTGCAGGGACTGGACAACATCAATACTCTGGGGATGGATGATCTGTTTACGGCTAAAGGCAAGGAGCTGCTGGGTCAGCCCTGAGGCCCGCTGGCCCGCATCGAGAATTGTCTGAATCTTACTTCGGAAGGGATTGTCCTCCTCCATCTTCATCAGACACATTTCAGCATAGCCGTTAATGGCACTGAGAATATTGTTAAAATCATGGGCCACGCCGCCCGCCAGGGTGCCCACCGCCTCCATCTTCTGGGCAAAGATGAGCTGATTGGCGAGGCTGTCGCGCTCCTCTTCAGCCTTTTTTTTCTCGGTTATATCACGGATAAATTCCACCACCTGGATGATCTCGCCCTTTTCATCGCGCACCGGGTAGGCAAAGACCTCCAGCCATCTCTGGGCATCATCCGTCACCTGCCTCGGCAATTCACAGCGTTGCAGAACCCCCTGACTGAAGACATCACGACTAGGGCACGATTCACAGGGAGAGGGGCGATTGTGATAGACCTCATAGCATTTCTTACCCACCAGGGGCATCTGGTCCTTATACCACTCTTCGATGGTCACATTCGCTTCAAGGATAGTGTACTGGCTGTCATGGACAGAGATGCCGTCCTGGATGCCGTTGAGAATGCCTTTTAAGAACCTTTCGTTCTGGCGCAGCTGCTGATCCGAGGCAACGAGGCTCTCACCAAGGGTTTCCAGCTCCTGACCAAGCTCTTTGACCTCGGCTGTGCCGACCCAGCCCAGACGCAAAGGCTCTTTGTTTGCGATAAGACGGGTAAGACCGTCCACCAGCTGCCGGCGCATCTCTTCGGCTTTACCGGCAAAGACCATGGCCAAGACAAGAACCATGGCAAACAGAAAGAGGAGAATGAAGGCGAAGCGTATCATAAAATTATGGCGCCACGCCTCCAGGTTCCCTGGTTGCATGGCATGGGCCAGCCAGACAGTATGTTCCCGGTGCAGATCATCGATTATTTTGACAAAGGCAATCTTCCGGCCAGACAGTGAGGATAACACCAGGTGCGATTGGGCAGGGGCAACGGTGAGAAGATCTGGAAACTCCTCACTGACCGGCGGGTGAACATGGACGTGGCTGCTGGAATCAGCATGGTGATGATCCGGCTCATATCGATGGAGGACCTTGCCGACCCCGGTCACCATAAAATCGTAGGGCAGATTCTCGATAAAGGGGGCCAGGGAAATTTTCATAAAAATGGCGCCGCCATAACGGCCATCCTTGTTCGCCCCTGGTATGCCAAGAATGAGACGGGGAAAATGGGCGTGCTGCTTCTCCTTATCAAAAAATTCCTGCTCCACATCAGCCACAAACACTACGCCCAGCGGGTGGGTTTTGCTTTCCGCCAGCCACTCGGCAATATTGTCGGATGCGGGCAGGGCGTCCTGGGCATGGCGCCGCAAGAGTTCGTTACCGTTTACACTCCAGTTGTTGACCACCTCCCCTGCCGCATTCACCATGACAATGGTCTGGACAGCCGAGTCTGGCGGCAACCAGCGACTAAACATACCACCCATGCGTTGCT
>JAHJKA010000062.1 GCA_018822545.1 Pseudomonadota bacterium | reverse complement strand
CCGGTGAAAGCCTGCCGGTGGAAAAAAGCAGTGCCACCTTGCAGGCCCCGGTTGCTTTGGCCGAACAGCGTAATATGGTTTTTTCCTCCACCGCAGTGGTTTCCGGTAATGCCACGGCTGTGGTGGTGAAGACCGGTATGGATACAGAAATCGGCGTCATTACCCGCCTGATAAAGGATGTTGAGGAGGAAATGACGCCGCTGCAAAAGCGGCTCAACTCCTTTGGCCGCCGCCTGGGGGTTGTCATCATCGGTGTCTGTGTTCTGGTGCTGATTGCTGCCTGTGCCAAGGAAATCCTGGCCGGGCAGGGACTGACAAGGGAGCTTTTTATCAGCGTTGCCTTTATCGCCATCAGCCTGGCCGTTGCCGCTGTACCTACGGCCTTGCCTGCTGTGGTTACCATCGCCCTCAGTATCGGGGTAAAAAGGTTGCTTGCCAGAAAGGCTCTGGTTCGAAAATTGTCCGCTGTGGAAACGCTTGGCAGCTGTGATGTGATCTGCAGCGATAAGACCGGCACCATTACCCAGAACCAGATGACAGTGCGTAAGGTCTGGACCTTTGACCAGGAGTATGATCTTGAGGGCGGGGGGTATAATCCCGAGGTCGGGATTCTTGATTTAGACCAGGTGCCCCGAGTCATCCAGGGTGGATTTTTTTGTAATAATGCCACTCTTTTTGAAGAAAAGGGGGAGTGGCGGATTACCGGTAATCCCACCGAGGCTGCCCTGCTTGTTTCTGCAGCTAAATGTGGTTTTGAAGAGGAGAGTAAGCGTCTTGCTGAACTGCCCTTTGATTCTAACCGCAAGCGTATGAGTGTTCTTGTGGCCCGCAGCGGTGTTGAGGAAATGTTCACTAAAGGCGGGGCGGATGGTCTCCTTGACTCCTGCAGTCATGCCCTGGTGGGTGGTGAGATTGTTGAGCTTACCCAGGAGCTGCGTGACCAGATTGCCAGCCGTATCGATCACTATGCCTCCCAGGCCATGCGTGTTTTGGCCTTTGCCTGGAAAGAGCTGCAAGGTCGTCATGACTTTGTTGAAGAGAATCTGGTGTTTGTCGGATTGCAGGCCATGATCGATCCACCCCGTCCGGAGGTGTTTGCCGCCCTGGATCTGTGCCGCAAGGCAGGAGTAAGGGTGATTATGATCACCGGTGATTATCCGGAAACGGCCAAGGCCATCGGCGCGGAGGTCGGTATCAGCGGCGGCGTCCTGACCGGGGCCCAGATGGACACGATCAGCGATGATGAGCTCGATGCCGCCCTGAATGATGGGGTCAATATTTTTGCCCGGGTGGTGCCGGAGCATAAGCAGCGGATTGTCACCATGCTGCAGCAGCAGAAACATACGGTGGCCATGACCGGTGATGGGGTCAATGATGCCCCGGCCCTTAAAAAGGCCAATATCGGCATTGCGGTGGGAAGCGGCACCGACGTTGCCAAAGAGGCGGCTGATTTTGTCCTCACCGATGACAGTTTTGCCCATATTGTCGGGGCTATTGAGGAGGGGCGCGGTATTTATGATAATATCCAGAAATCAATCATGCTCCTGCTCTCCGGCAACCTTGGCGAGGTGTTGATCGTTTTTCTGGCCGTTATCCTTGGCATGAATCTGCCCCTTACCGCTGTCATGCTGCTGTGGATCAATATGGTGACCGATGGCGCGCCCGCCTTGGCCTATAGTGTCGATGGCTATAGTGATCGGATTATGGAGCGGCCTCCTAAACCCAAGGACGAGGGCATTCTACCCGGTGATAAGTTGCTGCTGCTGCTGGTCCTTGGGGTGGTTGGCACCGCAATTGCCCTGGCCCTCTTCATGTTTTCAGGAGGCAGCGGCAACGATGGCCGCCTTGACCTAGCCCGGACCATGGTTTTCTGCTTTGTTGTCTGTTATGAGATGGTTTTGGTCTTTGTCATTCGCCAGGGTTATGGCGTGCGGTTTTTTACCAACCCCTTTATCTGGTTGTCGGTGCTGGTGTCTTTTGCCCTGCAGGCCTTAATTCTCTATACCCCTCTGGCGCAGTATTTTGGTGTGAGCCCCTTGAATCGTGAAAATCTTCTTTTGCTCGGCGCAGCCAGTCTTCTTTTTTATCTGCTGGCTGTTTCCTATCTGGGAGCTTTTCGGATGTGGCAGTCAAGGCGTGTGCTCCACTCTTAAGGCTTCAGGATGAAGCGTTGTGGCAAGTCTGCAGATGTGGTGGTACGGGGAAAGTAAAAAAAACTTTGTATTTTCCCGCCTTTGTGGTGTAAATCATGGGAATTGGATTTTGGGAACCCTTTATTATTTTGCCCATTCCCGAAAGGACAAGGTGCAGCATGAAATAAGCTGCGCTCCAGGGAGGGAGTTTTTATGAAAAAAACCAAGGATGCCGGTGCTGACCATCAGCTGCTCAAGGCTATTCCCAAGGTTGACGAATTTCTCGGCTGGATCAGTGATGAGAGCGAAGCCCCGCTGCGACTGGTGAAAAAAGCAGTGCGTGAACTTCTCGACGATGTCCGCCAGGCGATTTTGGGCGGCCAGGAGCAGAGCACTGAGTTCCTTGGAAAACACTTTTTGCTGCCCCGTTTTCACAAGCGCCTTGCCGAGTTGATGAAGCCGCATTTTCGCACCGTGATTAATGGCACCGGCGTTGTGGTCCATACCAATATGGGGCGCTCCCTGCTTCCTGATTCTGCCATGGCCGGGCTTGTCGCTGCTGGCTGCCGCTATTCCAATCTGGAGTTTGATCTGACCACCGGCAAGCGGGGGAGCCGTTACAGTCTGGTGGAAGATCTGCTCTGTGAGCTCACCGGCGCCGAGGCCGGTCTGGTGGTCAATAATAACGCCGCTGCCGTGCTGTTGGCCTTGGATACCCTGGCCCAAGGGCGTGAGGCCATCGTCTCCCGGGGCCAGCTTGTTGAGATCGGTGGTTCTTTTCGTATCCCTGATGTGATGAAAAAAAGTGGGGCCAGGCTTGTTGAGGTCGGCGCCACCAACCGTACCCATCTCCGCGATTATGAGCAGGCCATCACCGAGGAGACGGCGCTGCTTCTCAAGGTCCATACCAGTAATTATAAGATGATCGGGTTTACCTCCGAGGTGCCCCTGGAGGAACTGGTGGCCCTGGGCCGGGAAAAGGGCGTCGTGGTCATGGAAGATCTGGGCAGCGGTTCTTTTGTCGATCTCTCCAAGTTTGGGCTCGGCAAGGAACCCACCGTGCAGGAGGCTGTCAAGAGCGGCGCCGATGTGGTGACCTTTTCCGGCGACAAGCTCCTTGGCGGTCCCCAGGCCGGACTCATTGTCGGCCGCAAGGACATCATTGATCGCATCAAGAAAAATCCCCTGAACCGTGCCCTGCGCATTGATAAATTTACCCTGGCCGGTCTGGAAGCCATCTTCCGCCTCTATCTTGACGAACATAATGTCGCCCACACTATTCCCACCCTCGCCATGCTGAGTATGGACCATGCCACCATCAAAAAAAGGGTTACCAGGCTGGTTCGGCGTTTGAAGAAAGAAAATGGCATGCGCTGCGAAATTTTCTCCATTGACACCGAATCCCGGGTTGGGGGCGGTGCGTTGCCCGAGCAGGGTCTGCCAAGCCGGGCCGTTGCTTTGCGGCCGACATCCATGAGTTTGAACCAGCTTGAGGTGCGGTTGCGGGCCGGTAAGATTCCGGTCATCGGCCGCCTTGAGGATGACAAGCTCATCCTGGATCTGCGCACCGTGAGCGACAAAGAGGTGCCGGAGCTTGCGGCCGCCATCATCGCTGCCATCAAGGACGAATCATGAGTTTTCCCTTTCTGCCGCAGTATACCCCTCTGGGCAATAAAGACCTGGATCTGCTGGCGCCTCTCTTTGCCAAAACCATCAAGGATTTCTGCCCCTGTGCCGTGGTCTATCTGGTTGGCCCTGAGATCAGCGGTGATGGTCTGCCAGCCCAGTGGAAGGTAGGTATCGAGGTGGTGCGCAACGGGCTCCAGCCGGTGAAGGATAGTGGCCGGCAGTTGGCACTCTATCTCCCTCTCTGGGGCAGGGAGGCCTTATGTGGGGTGGCGGTTCTTGTCGGGGTGGAACCGTGGGTGATGGACCTCACCGCCGCCACCCTCCTTGACAAGAGTAGATTGATCTCCAGGGAGCTTGAATTTGTTAAACAGGGGGCCATTGATCTCCATACCGGCCTTGGCAACGTCAAGGTGCTGCAGGCGAGACTGGAGGCACTCTGTCAGGGCGCGGGCGATGACAATGAATCCGGGCCAGATGATCTTGCCCATTGTCTGCTGCTTCTGGAAATATTTCCCAAGGCCAAGGATGCCGGCCATGCCCTGGCAGAGGTAAGTAAAGCCGGTTCTTATCTGGATTCGCTGATAGGCCATCTTTCTCCTCCTTGCCATCTGGGTAATGGTCTCTTTTCACTGCTCTGGGAAGGTGTTGATGAAGGCAAGGCCCTCAAAGTGGCGGACCAGCTCCTGCAATGGCTCAAAAGAGAAAATATGCCCAGGGTTCATATCGGTATTGCCGAATGCACGGGCAGCCCCAAAGACCCTGAGAAAATTTTAGAAGAGGTGTGGCAGGCCCTGCAGACGGCCTACAAGAGAGGGCCGTTTGGACTGTGCTCCTTCCGCACCGTTGCCAACCGGACCTCCCACCCCCTTTATCCGCCACCTCCCCAGGTTGTTTCCAGGTTGGGTAAGGCGATGAAAGGCCACGCCAGATTTTGTCTGATTGAAATGGGCAGTGACGGGGAAGCAAGCACCTCTTTTCCAGGAAAAGTCCTGCGCAAGGTCGCAGGTGGTAAACCTGTCATTGTTGATGTCTCGCCGGGGCGGGGCTATGTTCTGCTCCCTGGTTTTACAGAGGATGCTGCTCTGGAATGGTGTCGGCAGGCGAAAACAGCCCTTGCCGAAGCAGGGCCGAGCTACTCCTTTGGTCTGGCGCTTTTTCCTTGTGCCGATTTTAAGAAATCGGAGATGATTGCCAACTGCCGCAAGGCCCTGCTCCATACCTCTTTTTTCGGGCCAGGCACGTTTACCATCTTTGACGGGGTGAGCCTTAATATCAGCGGTGATATCTACTATAATGAAGGAGATATGGTGAAGGCGGCCCGGGAATACCAGCGAGGCCTGGAGCTGGATCCTAAAAACGTCAACCTCCTTAATTCCTACGGTGTCACCCTGGCGCAAATGGCCCGCTATGCAAAGGCGATCACCTGTTTTGAAGAGGTGCTGGCCATTGACCGTGGTAATTTCATGGCCCTGTGCAATCTTGGTTTTGCCCACCTTTCCCGCGGCCAGGAAAACAAGGCCCTGGCCAGTTTTGAGGATGCCCTTGCCTGTCAGGATGATCATTTTGATCTCCTCTTGCAACTGGGTAAACTTTACTGCCGGAGTGGTCGGTACCAGGATGCTGTGCATGTTTTGAAGAAGGCGGAAAATATCGGCCCCCGCGACGTGCGCGATGTCAGCCATGGTGCTGTGCATCGCTATCTTGGCGAGGCCTTCTATCACCTGGGGAGTCGTAAAGATGCCATGGCCAGCCTGCAGCGGGCTATCCGTAACAATTCACAGGATGCCGCTTCCCTCAGTGCCCTTGGTGAGCTCTACAGTCTGGAGGAACAGGGCAGCGATATCGCCCGCACCTTCTGCCGGCAGGCGGTGGAGATCGATGATCAGGACTGGGGCCACTGGTTGCGCTTGGCGCGGGTTGAATTGGCCTATGGTGACGTGCCGGCAGCCCACGAGGCCCTGAAGGAGGCCATGCGTCTTGATCGCGACCGGCCGGAAATCTTCCTTCTGCAAGGAGAGATTCTCGAGGTTCAGCACAAGGATGCTGCAGCATTGAAGGCCTATGAGAGGGTGCTGCGCCTTGATGATGGTAATAAAACAGCCCAACAGGCGGTAAAGAGGCTGGCTGGCAGTTAAATAAATGGGCCTCTGATTCCTGGCGATCAGGCACGGGGCGGTATTAAAGAAATAGGGTGTTTCATGGTAATACGTAATGGTGGTAAGGTTGATGATGCACAGCAGTATTGGTTGGATACATTTAACGTGGGCGACTCCTGGCGACTCTTCAGGATTATGGCTGAATTTGTCGAGGGTTTTGATTCCCTGGCTGCGGTTAAAAGGCCGGCGGTTTCGATTTTTGGTTCGGCCCGTTTCGGCGAGGATCATGAATATTATAAGATAGCCCGCACCGTGGGTAAGGGGTTGTCCCAGGCGGGTTATGCCATTATGACCGGGGGTGGCCCTGGTATCATGGAGGCGGGTAACCGTGGGGCCCATGATGTGGATGGCATTTCCATCGGTCTTAATATCGATCTGCCCTTTGAGCAGGAAGGCAACCCATATGCCAATATGCCCTTGAAATTTAAATATTTCTTTGTGCGCAAGGTTATGCTGATTAAATACGCCATGGCCTTTATTGCCATGCCTGGTGGTTTCGGTACCTTGGATGAACTCTTTGAGGCCATCACCCTTATCCAGACCAGACGAATCAAGAGTTTTCCCATTGTTCTTGTCGGCTCATCCTATTGGTCCGGTCTGGTTGACTGGATTCGTGAACAGATGCTTGCCGCCCAAACCATTGAGGAGGATGACCTGCATATTTTTCAGGTTCTGGATGATCCTGATGAGATTATCCGCTATATAAAACGCACGGTAATTATCTAGCTGGTTTTGGCTGTTTTTTCTTGATGTGCACGGCAAGAAGTTTGACACTTTTTGGCATCAGGGAGTGACGGCTGTGATGACAGCATTGTCTGCTTGGGGGGGCGCTTATGAAAAGACAGTGGAGCGAGGATAAAAATGAAATCATCGAGGAGATCAAGAACCTCGCGGATCAGAAGATTGCCTTGGTTCTTGCCCGGCCAGGGGAGAGTTTAAACACCATAACGGCCCGTCATATTCTTGGTGATGCTGGTTCGGTATTGGTGGAGATTGGTAAACCTCCTGAGTTGGTTCTTGATGAAACGGAGCCCTACTACGTCTTTTATCAACGGGACAAGCAGGCTTTGATGCGCGGCTTCTCCCTGCACTTTGTCCGGCAGTCTGAAAAGTTTGCCAGGGCAAATCTGCCTGCGGAAATTTTTGAGATACAACGGCGAAAATTTCCCCGGGTCTATACACCTCAGCAGTCCATCCTCACCTGTGTTCCAAAAAACAGCAGACGGCTTTTTACGGCCACCATCCTTGACGTATCGCTTGAGGGTGCCAAAATCTTTGGCGAGATGGAGGGTCTTGGCAAAGGCAGTGTCCTGTCGCCCCTGACCTTGACGCTCTATTTCAGGGAGAAGCACAGAGCTCCCGTAACAATAAATATTGCCGAGGCCGTGGTGGTCCGCGTGGTGCGCGGCAAGGAAAAGGTTGAGGTCTCTTTTCAATTTGACAAGACAGATGCCGACCAGCAAGTGCTGGCGGAATATATTGAAATCCGCAGCCAGGAGCTTGCTATGTCTTAATGCCGCCTGTTCAATCCACATTTCTCCTAAAGATCTTTATCATCAAAGCTCCTCTGTCAGGGAGAGCGAGTAAAGATTTCTTGTCATATTTCTGATTCGCCTCCCTCCCGGTGTTTTCTGCGTCACATCTTGTGGCAAATTTCCCGTTTTGCCTCGACTACCCCCTCTTTTTTTTCTAGAGATATTTTTCTCCTCCACTTTGTACCCACTTTATTTTTATTTTTTTTTAAGCCGACTGAAAATAAAGGTGAGGCGAATAAATTACATGCCAGAGTGTATTTAATTTTTTCCTTTACCAATATGTTGTAGTCGGTGGCGGAACGTCCTTTTTTGCCTTAAAAAATGCGATAGATTTTTTCTTGACTCAAGAAAGGGAAGGTGGCTATAAGGTAAGATATTGTGGTGTAAAGTGGTGCAAAGTGGCTCGAAGGGGTGAAAAGTGACAGAAGGTGTTCTTGAACAGATCAATAGCTTCCGCGGAAGCTCCGAGCATGGCCTTGACAGCAAAGGCAGGTTGAATATCCCTGCCCGCTTCAAGGACGTCCTGTCTCGGAAATATGATGATCGCCTGCTCATCACTCCTTGGCGCAAGTGTCTACGCATCTATCCCTTGGCCGAATGGGCCAGAATTGAACATGCCATTTTGAGTCGCGGCCAGCAAAATGCCAAAACGGCCAAGCTGGTCCGCCACCTTGTCGGAAACTCCACAGAGGTTCAGCTCGATAGTAACGGTCGCATCCTTCTGCCGGTCTCCCTACGGAATATGGGCAGTATCGACAAAGAGGTCGTTCTCCTGGGTATGACCTCCTTTATTGAGGTTTGGGATAAGCAGATTCATCTGGCTGAAAATGTTGTCGGTGATGAAGAATTTGATGATCTGGCCGGTGAGTGCAGTGATCTCGGCTTTTTCTAAAAGGTATGTATGATCATGACCCACTTCACGTTCCGGTTTTGCTTGATGAGGTTATTGCCTATCTCAAGCCCCATGAAGGCGGCGTGTATGTTGATGGTAATCTCGGTCTGGGCGGCCACGCCGGCGCAATTTTAGAGACAGGTGGGCCTGGGTGCCGACTGATCGGTTTTGATTGGGACGAGGAAGCCCAGAAAAGGGCGCAGCAGAATCTGGCACGTTTTGGTGACCAGGTGATTTTTGTCAGTAAGAATTTTGCCGAACTTAAGAGCGAACTGACAAAGCTTAATATAGAGAGCGTCGACGGGGTGTTGCTCGATTTGGGGCTCTCTTCCCTTCACCTGGATGCGAGTGGCCGGGGTTTCAGCTTCAAAGGTGAGGAACCCCTTGATATGCGCATGGACACCAGGCTGCCGGTTACTGCCGCTGATATTTTGGCAGAGGCATCTGAACAGGAATTGGCCGATATCTTTTATCTCTATGGAGAGGAAAGGCAGGCGCGACCCATAGCCCGGGCCATCGTGAACAAGCGGATAAAAGAACCGCTGATGAGCACCAGGGAATTGGCTGATCTGGTTGACAAGACGATTCCTCGGCGTTTTCATCCCAAAAAAATACATGTGGCCACCAAGGTCTTTCAAGGGTTGCGGATCGCTGTCAATGGCGAGTTGGACAACCTGGTAAAAGTGCTTGCTGACGGCGCTGAGATGTTACGGCCTGGCGGCCGCTTTTGTGTCATCTCTTTTCATTCCCTGGAAGACAGGTTGGTGAAAAGGGCGTTTAAGGATAACCCGCGGTTGCGATCTCTGACCAGTAAGCCGGTGGTGGCAGGCAGAGAGGAGATTGAGCGCAATTTTCGGTCACGAAGTGCAAAGTTGCGGGTTGCTGAGGTTGTTGGAGAATAGACTATGCGTGATTATGCAGGAAGCTTTCAAGGTAGGGGCAGGTGTGCAAATGCGAGGCCGGGATGGCGAACCAGGGCCCAGTCCAAGGGGAATAATCGTATGTTTTGGAAGACCCTTGGCGTCATAGTGCTCCTTGCTACGGCCATCGGAGTGGCTGCAAGTTATTGGGTGGGCCATTGTATTCAACAAAGTTTAATGGAAATTGCCCAGGCCCAGGAGCTTCAGAGTAACAAGGAACAGGTTAGGTCTGCATTGCGAGACGAGCAGCTTCGCCTCCTGCAGTCTAAACGCCTCGAGGCCTTTGCTGCGGTCAAGGCTGGCTTGTACAGCCCAGACAAAAGGCAGCAGATTGGTTTTTAGGAAGAGCGCAGTACTGTCAATAAAGAAGTGAATCGCAGTTTTTTTGCCTGGAGGGAAAGGCGTCATGGGGTATCAGAGACGCAAAGGGCCCATCGACTACAAAGGATATGGGCAGAAGAAGAAGCCCGGCCGTAAATCACGAATCAGTACCACGGGCATTCTGTTCATCCTTTGTGTAGGGGGCTTGGTTGTCTGGCTGTTGACCTCTGACCAGGTAACAAAGGAAGAAGGCGCCACCGGTCTCGGTGTCGAATCCTTTCAGGATCGAAAAAATATTTATGACCGCCTCTTAGAACCGCTAGCCGTAAGTTTTGATCTCTATGCTGCATACATAAAACCTCTGGAAGTGGAGGATACTTTGCAAACAGGAGAGACCCTGGCCACTATCTTAAGCATTGATCAAGAGCAGCTCACCAAAAGACTTCGCACCGAACGAAGTTTTATTTGGTTAGGCCATCAGGTGCCGCGGGCCAAGGTTTCAGAGTTGTCAAAGCTTAATATGGCAGGGCTCTATTTTCAGAAATCGCCGGTTCGCTTTTATCCACACCAGAAAACAGCAGCGCAGGTTCTTGGCTGTGTCAAGGATGATCAGGGCCTTTCAGGTATTGAGCTCTTTTATGACAAAGAATTGCGGGGAAAAGCGCTGGCCGGGATTGATGCGCAAGCAGGCCGGCAGATCTTTGATGAAGGGAAGCATATTGTTCTTACCCTTGATCTGAAAACACAGACCATCTTGGAGAAGCAGATGGCATTATTGCTGGACAAAACACAGGCCAGTTCGGTAGCAGCCATGGCAGTTGATCCTGCCACTGGTGAAATTGTGGCCTCTGTTCAGCTTCCCTCCTTTGATCCCAACACCTTTTGGGACGCCACCCCTCAAAGCCAAAAAATGGTAATGGTTTCCCGGCTCATGAATCCAGGCGGCATATCAGGCCTTTTTCGTTATGGAGCTGCGGTGCATGCGGACAGGGATATTCAAATGCGCGAAAGGCAATCTTCATCTTCAGCAATGACTACTCCCGGGATACCAAAAGACGCAAGTCTTTACAGGGCCGGAAAATGGTGGCCGTGGCCCGGCGGCGGTTTTATTTCCGATGAACTTGCCTTCCTGCCTGATCCGACTATTGCCGAAAAGGAACTGCGGGATTTTCAAAACGATCTCGGTATCAGCTGTGCCGACCGAGTTGACGTGCCTATCAACGGCGAGGCAATCCTGGCCGGAGAAGAATGTGGAGAGGGACGCCTGAACGGTGTTTCAATTTTAGGAGCATTCACCCGGTTGGTAAATGGCGGGAAACCTGTGGCCCTGCATTTTCTCAAAGGAACGATGGATAGCGGCGGTAATTATGCATCCTATGAATTTAAGGCTCCGGGACGGGAAGTGGCAAAGGTAAGTGCTGTTTTGCGGAAATCTTTTGCGGCAAGTGCCGGGGATAAATCACGGTTCTTTGCAGCTGAATTTCTCAACCCTCTGAGCCGCAATGATGATTTTATCGTGGAAAGTCAGGAAGGTGACAAGACTACGGAGGTTTTCAAACGGGGGCAGACCTATGACGGCCTTCTCCTCGCTGCCTCTCCGCCGGAAAATCCCCGGTTGGTTCTTCTTGTTACTGTGCAGGATGGAGAGTTTGATTTGAAGTCGGCATCGCCAATGAGAAAATTTGGCGATGCATTTTTGCGTTTGGCTGCAAAAGAGATGAAGCACATCAGTGATCCTGATGTGTCATCCTCTGCTTTGATAAGTGAAGAAGAACTTTTTTCTGATTGGCAGAGACTACAGCCAAAGGAAGTCATGCCCCAGAAAGAGCTCGATAAGCATGTCAGGAAAATGCCAGACGTTGTTGGGATGAGTCTGCGCAAAGCCTTGCTTGAATTAATGCCATGTCGGGTTGAAGTTGAAATTGAAGGGGCGGGGAAAGTTGTTGGTCAGGAGCCTGCACCTGGAAAAGAGTGTGTGGATCGGGTGCGGATAAGGCTGGCAAGTGACCATAAGGAGCAGCAGAAATGAAGGCCAGGCTCCTTGGCGACATCCTGGCGGGTATTGACTATGCCTCCGGTGATGAGGTGGCAGGCGTTGAGGTCAGTTCAATAACTGCTGATTCGCGTCTGGTGCAACCGGGCAGTCTCTTTGTGGCTGTGGTGGGTGTAAACGTCAATGGACACGACTATCTCCGGCAGGCGGTTACTGCCGGCGCCGGCGCCGTGGTAATCAACGAGGACAGCGGCGCGGGTGATCTTGGCGTTCCGCAGATCAAGGTGGCCGATACCGGAGCCGTCCTTGGCAAACTGGCCGCGGCTTTTTACGGCAATCCGGCAGAACGGATGACCGTTATCGGGATCACCGGTACCAATGGCAAGACTACCTGTACCTATCTTCTCGAAGAGATACTGGTCGAGGCGGGGGGCAGTCCGGGAGTAATTGGCACGGTAAATTTCAGATTTGGCGGTATCTGCCGGGAGTCGAGCCATACCACGCCAGACCCTGTGCAGCTCCAAGGGCTGCTTGCTGAGATGGTTGATGCCGGGGTCAGTCACGTAATTATGGAGGTCTCCTCCCATGCTCTGGAGCAGGGCAGGGTGGCAGGCATCAATTTTGATATAGCCCTGTTTACCAACTTAAGTCGAGAACATCTCGATTTTCATGGTGATATGGAGCGGTATTTTGACTCTAAGACAAGACTCTTTACCCGTTATTTAAAGAAAAATGGCCTGGCCGTGATCGTCAGTGAAGGAGGGGGCAGCTGGGGAGCACGGTTGTATGAAATACTTAAGGCTGAGGGCACAAAACAGATCATGACCTGTGGCAAAGGGCAGATGATTGACAGCTTAAACGAGCAACTTTCCCTGGCCGGGATCACCATGGAAGTCACTATGGGTGGTGAAAAGAAGCAGTTTGCCTCGCCGCTGGTTGGCGCTTTTAACATCCGTAATATCCTCGGCGTTCTTGGGGTGGCTCAAGGGCTGGATGTTCCTGTGCCAGTGATGCGGAGGGCGATTGAACAATGTTCCGGTGCGCCGGGGCGAATGGAAATGGTGCAGGTGCCAGGCGTGGATCATCCTAAAATTATTGTTGATTACGCCCACACCCCAGACGCTCTTGAAAATGTATTGGCGACGATTAAGCCCTTAACTCAGGGGCGACTGATGGTGGTGTTTGGTTGTGGTGGTGACAGAGACCGTGGCAAGAGGCCGTTGATGGGCGCCATTGCAGTGCAGTATGCCGATGTGGCTATTGCCACTTCGGACAATCCGCGCACCGAAGATCCTGATCAGATTTTGACAGAAATTGAAGCCGGCATGAAGAAAAGTGGCGGCAGAAGAGTTGAGGTGGATTTCCTGAAGGGGCAGGGAAAGGAATACCTCGTAATTGCATCGCGGCAACAGGCCATTGCAGGCGCGATAAACCTGGCTAAGAGGAACGATGTGGTGCTGATAAGTGGCAAGGGGCATGAGGATTATCAGCTCACCCGTTCCGGCAAGGTGCATTTTGATGATCGCCTTGAGGCGAAACAGGAACTTGAAAAAGTTTGGGGGAAGGCTGCAGGCGCGGCCTGAAACTTTCAAGGGTTCGAGGAGAAAAAATGGAAACTTTAAGTTGCAGAGACGTTCGATCAGTGAGTACAGCGGCGCCAACAGGCATGACAGGAGTATCGCAAGGAGATGCCGTGGTGGAGAAATTGATCTGGAAATTAAGCGATGTCTTGCTGGCCACCGGGGGCAGGTATGTGTCTGGCCCGGCAAAAGCGACCTTTGCCAATGTCTCCACTGATACCCGCACCATCGAGAAAGGCGATTTGTTTCTTGCCTTGTCCGGCGCCAATTTTGATGGGGCCGAGTTTGCCCTGGATGCGGTGCGTAAGGGCGCCGGCGGCATCATTGTCGAAACCATTCCTGAGGGCGTCGATGTCACGGTTGTTCAGGTGGATGATACGTTGCGGGCTCTGGGTGATCTTGCTGCCTATCGGCGGGCCACGGTGACGGATCTCAAGGTGGTGGCCATTACTGGTAGTTCAGGAAAAACATCGGTAAAGGAGATGACGGCAACCATCCTTGGGCAAGAGTTCAACGTCTTAAAAACAAAGGGTAATTTTAATAATCTCATTGGTATGCCCCTGTCGCTTTTACCGGTAGATAATCGTCATGATGTGGCAGTGCTTGAAATGGGCATGAATCGATCCGGCGAGATCGCCAGAATGACAGAAATTGCTGATCCAGATATTGCCTGCATCGTCAATGTCCAAGCTGCCCATCTCTCAGGCCTTGGCTCTGTTGAGGGTGTGGCCCGGGCCAAGGGTGAACTCTTTGCCGGCTGTAACTCATGGTCAAAAATCTGCGTCAATTACGATGACAAGATGGTGCGCAGCCTGGCCAGAAAGATGCATCAGGACCAAATTTCCTATGGTCGTAATTCCAAGGCCTTTATCCGGGCCACCCATGTCAAGAATATGGGCGAAAAGGGAATGGCATTTACCCTGCATATTGGTGCGGAACGGCTCAGGCTGCAGATCGGCGTTCTGGGTGAGCATAATGTTTCTAATGCCTTGGCTGCTGCAGCCATTGCCCATGGTGCAGGTTTGGAGATGGCCCAGATTGTCGAGGGGCTGGAAAAATTTAAGGCCTTTGATAAACGTCTCCAGATTATGGATATTGGCGGGCTCAAAATTATTAACGATTGCTATAACGCCAATCCGGCGTCCATGATGGCAGCCTTTGACACGGTGCAGGCTATTCGTGGTGAGCATAAAACCATTGCGATTTTAGGCGATATGCTCGAACTCGGCGCTGAAAGTGAGAAGGCCCACCGTCGCCTTGGCGAGATGGTTGCCTGCAAGGGCTTCGATTATCTTTTGGTGTACGGTGAGTATTCGAAAATTGTTGCTCAAGGTGCCATGGATGCCTCAATGCCCTTGCGGCAGGTGCATCGGCTTCCAGATAAGGAAGCGATTTTGCAGACAATTTTTGAGTGTATGGAAGAAAAAACCTTTGGCAAGGGTGATTATTTCCTGGTGAAAGGATCGCGGGGCATGTGTATGGAAAAAATTATTGATGGCCTCCAGCGCGAATTGGGGTGATTAAAGGCTAAAGCTGAGGGCGGCAGGAAGAAAAAGTGTATTCTTGCCAGCCTCTTCAAGCCCTGGAAGCCCCTTGGCAGGTTGTCCATTAAACTGATCATATTCAGATAACTTCAGGTTTTACATGCTCTATCATCTTCTCTATCCGCTCCATACTATTTTCGGAGGCTTTAATGTCTTCCGTTATATTACCCTGCGCGGCATCGGGGCGACTATCACCGCATTTTTGATAGTGCTCTACTGCGGCAGACCTTTTATCAGGCTGATGCAGAGAAATCAGGTTGGCCAGGTTGTACGTGATGACGGCCCGGAATCTCATTTCAGCAAGCAAGGGGTGCCTACCATGGGTGGTCTCCTCATTCTCCTTGGACTGCTCAGCGGAACCCTGCTTTGGGTTGATCTTTCCAACGTCTATGTCTGGATTATCCTGGGGGTGACAGTCTGGTATGCCATGATCGGTGCCTGGGATGACTATTGCAAAATCAAAAAACAAAATTCCAAGGGTTTAAGCGGCAAGGGCAAGATCATTCTGCAGGTGGCTGGGGCTCTTGTGGCCGGGATCTTTATTGCCACCCAGCCATCCTATTCAACCCAGCTCAGTATTCCCTTTTTCAAATGGTTTCAGCCTGACCTTGGGGTGTTGTATATCCCCTTTGTCATGTTCGTGGTTGTGGGAGCATCCAACGCCGTTAATCTGACCGATGGCCTGGATGGCCTTGCGGCTGGTCCCACCGTGGTCACCAGCGCTGTCTATCTCTTGTTTTCCTATCTGGCAGGGCATGTGGGACTGGCTGCATATCTCCAGATTCCCCATGTGCCCGGCGCTGGTGAGGTGGTTATCTTCTGTGGGGCTCTGGCTGGCGCAAGCCTTGGTTTTTTGTGGTTTAACGCTTTTCCGGCCCAGATGTTTATGGGGGATGTTGGCTCCCTGTCCATCGGCGGCGCCTTGGGCACGGTGGCCATTGTCACCAAGCAGGAAGTGCTGCTGGCCTTGGTGGGGGGCATCTTTGTCATGGAGGCGATCTCGGTGATTCTCCAGGTTGGTTATTTTAAGGTTTCCGGGGGCAAGCGTATTTTTCTTATGGCCCCTTTCCATCATCATTTTGAGAAAAAAGGCTGGGTAGAACCCAAGGTTGTGGTGCGGTTCTGGATAATCTCAATTATTTTCGGTCTCATGGCTCTGGCCACCTTGAAACTTCGGTAATCAAAGGCGCAAAGGCATAAATACAGGCAATGATAGACGCAGATTTTTTCATAAAAAATAAAAACATTCTGGTGGTTGGCGCTGGCCGCTCCGGCATGGCGGCCTTGCGTCTGCTTGAGGCCCAAGGATGTCAGCTTGCCATAAGTGATGGCGGGCCTCTTGCGAAGCTCAGTCAAGGAGACCAGCAGTGGCTTGAGGATCATAAGGTTTTTCAAGAGTTTGGCGGCCATGACCTCAAGACCTTTCTCTGCGCGCAAGGCATTGTGGTCAGCCCGGGTGTTCCCCTTGATATGCCGGAACTTGTTGCTGCCACAGACAAAAATATACCGGTTATCGGCGAGCTTGAGCTCGGCGCGCTCTTTACTGATATTGATATCATCGCTGTGACCGGCACCAATGGCAAAACCACAGTCACCACGATGATCGGTGAGCTTCTGCAGGCGGCAGGACGGAAGGTTTTTGTCGGCGGCAATATCGGCACTCCCCTTTGCGACTTTGTGGTAAGCGCTGCCCCAGCCGATGTGCTGGTCCTTGAGGTCAGCAGTTTCCAGCTTGACACTGCCTATAGCTTTCACCCCCACGTTGCCGTACTTTTGAATATCAGTCCTGACCATCTGGACAGGTATGCTTCTTATGAGGCCTATGCAGAATCGAAGATGCGAATCTTCAGGCGACAAAAACGCGATGATCTTGCCGTTATAAATGGTGATGATCCCCTTATTAAAAAAAGGCTGGCAGAGATTCCTTCAACAATAAGGGAGTTTGGCCGTAAAAAGAGCAGTCAGGCCCACTTGATAGGCAGCAAGGCCATGATCCAATTTCCCCAACAAGCGGTGGAAGAGTATGCCTTGCCAGAAGTGTTGAGCAGCTATCCAAACAGTGATAATTGCCTGGCTGCCATAATGGCGGTGAGGCTGATGGGCTGTCCATCCGAAGCGATCGTCAAAGGACTGGCAGGCTTTAAACCCCTTGAGCACCGTCTTACCCATGTGGCGACAATCAATGACGTTGTCTATATTGATGACTCGAAGGCGACAAATATTGGCGCGCTGCAATCAGCACTCACCGGGATGAAAAACCCGGTTCATCTCATTGCTGGCGGCAGGGACAAGGGTGGCGATTATGGACTTATCTCAAAAGAAATCAAAACCAAGGTAAAGACCTTGATTGTCATCGGTGAGGCGGCTGACAAGATGGCGGCGGCTTACGGCGACTTGGTCGAGATAGTACGGGCGTCCAGCATGGATGAGGCAGTGAGGCAGGCCGCACGTATGGCCCAGCCAGGTGAGGTTGTCTTGTTGTCGCCAGCCTGTGCAAGCTTTGACATGTTTAGTGGTTATGCCGAGCGCGGCAGGGTTTTTCAGCATGCTGTGGCAGCGTTAAAAGCAGGGAAGGGGGGATGCGCTTCATCATGTGGCGTCAAGCCTCCTCTCCAGAAAGCGGTTTAACAAGAGATTCGAGCGCCATGCGAATAATAATCAGCGGTGGAGGAACAGGAGGTCATCTTTTTCCGGGGATTGCCGTGGCAGAAGAGATTCTCCATTCGGTGGCCCATTGCGCTGTGCTCTTTGTGGCAACAGACCGTGAAACCGACGCCAAGGTTCTGAAAGGCCGGTCCTTCCCCTTTGTACCCTTGCAGAGTCAAGGCATAAAAGGCAAGTCCATAGTGCAGAAGTTGATTGCCCTGCTAAAGCTGCCCATGAGCTTCTTGCATGCCTGGCAGATTATCAGAAAGTTTAGGCCAGATGTGGTTTTAGGGGTGGGTGGTTATGTGACCGGCCCGGTTCTTCTTGCTGCCTGGTTGATGCAGATACCGACCTGTATTCATGAGCAGAACTCGGTGCCGGGCCTTGCCAACCGAATGCTTGCCAAAATTGTCAGGAAAATATTCATCTCGATCCCTGGCAGTGATAGGCGTTTCCCGAGTGATAAATGCGTCCTCACCGGAAATCCGGTCCGCAAAGAGGTCAGGGCCATGGCGGGTGGCGAGAAAAGGGGTGAGAGTTTTACCCTGGTGGTCATGGGTGGTTCCTTGGGTGCCCATAGCATAAATATGATGATGATTGATGGGGTGCGCTTAATTAAAAGAACCTTTCCAGAGGGTTTTAATATCATTCATCAGACCGGTAAGCAGGATGTTAAAACAGTTCGGGCTGCGTATGAAGAGGTAGGCATCCCCGCCAAGGTCGCATCATTTTTTAACCAGATGCCCTTTGTTCTCGCTAAGGCCGATCTGGTGGTGGCCCGGGCCGGGGCAACGAGTCTTGCCGAATTAACGGTCATGGGGAAACCGATGATTCTGGTGCCCTATCCCCATGCGGCCGATAATCATCAGGAGCTCAATGCCGACTGGCTGGTACAGGGTGGCGCTGCCATAAAATGCATGGAAGGGGAGACTTCGGGGATGGATCTTGCCAAGATTATTCTTGAGCTTGTTGAAAATCAGCCCAAAAGAGAAAGAATGGCCACCATGGCCCATCGCCTGGGCGAGCCTGATGCCGCCAAGAATATAGTCCGCCAATGCTTGGATCTGGCAACTGCCAACTCGGGCACTATGTAGCAAGGATAAAGGAACGTGTACAAAAAGAATAAACACATACATTTTGTTGGCATTGGCGGTATCGGCATGAGTGGTATTGCCGAACTCCTCCTTAACCTTGGCTATCGGGTCAGTGGTTCCGATCTGGCAACAAGCGATATCACCAAGCGGCTGGCAGATTTGGGTGGTGTGGTGCATGAGGGGCATGACGCTGCCTGGATTACCGGAGCCGAGGTGGTGGTGACATCAACGGCGGTCCGTAAAGACAACCCGGAAGTGCTGGCCGCAATTGAGGCCGGAATTCCCGTGATCCCCAGGGCTGAGATGCTGGCTGAGCTCATGCGTCTTAAGAAATTTGGGATCGGTATTGCAGGCTCCCATGGCAAAACATCAACCACCTCGCTGGTTGGCGCTGTTCTTGCCGAGGCCAACCTAGACCCCACAGTGGTCATCGGCGGCAAGGTAAACAGCCTTGGCACCAATGCGAAACTTGGCGAAGGTGAGTTTCTGGTTGCTGAGGCGGATGAGAGTGACGGCTCTTTTCTCCATCTGACCCCAGTGGTTGAGGTGGTAACCAATATTGACCTTGAACATCTCGACTATTATCACAATATCGAAGAGATAAAGGCGGTGTTCCTCCAGTTTATCAACAAAATACCCTTTTATGGCGCCGCTATTCTCTGTCTTGACTGCAATAATATTGCTGAGCTGTTGCCGGAAATTAAAAAGAGGGTGATTACCTATGGACTGACGGCTCAGGCCGATGTCCATACCCGAAAAATCGATAAGCTCGGCTTTGGCTCACGGTTTGATGTCTGCGTCGGCCGTGAAGTACTTGGCGAAGTGACCCTGCAATTTCCAGGTATTCATAATGTCTATAATGCCCTTGCCGCCGTGGCGGTCGGTCTGGAGCTTGATATCGATTTTGCGACCATCGCCGCTGGCCTGTCCAAGTTCAACGGGGTGCAGCGTCGTCTGCAGAACAAGGGTGAATATAAGAATATTACCGTTATTGACGATTATGGCCATCATCCCACTGAGATTAAGGCCACGCTAAGCGCTTTAAAAGATGCGTGGCCAGACAGGCGGCTGGTCGTTTTGTTTCAGCCCCATCGCTATACCAGAACCCAGGCGCTGTTTAAGGAATTTTGTACGGCATTTCACGCAGCCGATGTGTTGATTCTCACTGAAATTTATCCGGCCAGTGAAATGCCCATTGAAGGGGTTAATTCTGCCAACCTTGTTGCGGCCATTAAAGAAAGGGGACAGCGGGAAGTGTATCAGACAGAATCCGTAGAGGACTTGCCTCAGGCTGTCTTGCCGCTCTTGGTGGATGGGGATGTGGTTGTGACCCTAGGGGCAGGCAATGTCTACAGGGCAGGTGAAGAGCTTTTACGCCTGCTTGAGCAGGAAATGTGACAGGGTGAAGTCTTTACCGAAACAGGCAGAAGTTGTCGGCAGGCAAGGGAGAGATCATGGAATCAGTGGTGTTTGGATTAGACGAGAGCAGTATGTCTGAGGGATATGCCAGCTGTGCGCTGCCGGTATGGGCTGCGGCATTTAACGATGAGATGATCGATTTCTGGTCTGGTGAGGTTTTGTGGAATCATGATATGGCCAATTTCACCACCTACCGGGTGGGCGGCAAGGCGGAGGCCATTATCTTTCCCACCGGCATCAACGAATTGGCCCAGTTGCTGAAAGGCATTAAACGACTCAACATCCCTTGCCGTCTTATCGGTGGTGGCTCAAACATACTGGTGGCAGACGAAGGATTGTGCGGCATCACCCTGATTGTGGGCAGAAGGTTTGCCAATATCGAGGTGATCAAAGAGGTAGCGGACAGGGTTTATGTCAAGGTTGAAGCCGGATGCAGTCTGGGCCGTCTGGTTGCCTGGTGCATTGAGCAGGGCCTTAGCGGTTTAGAGTTTGCGGCCGGAATTCCCGGGACAGTTGGCGGCGCTTTGGTCATGAACGCCGGGGCCTGGGGATCTGAAATCTCCCAGGTGTTGACTTCGGTGACGGTTATGGATGAAAACGGCGACTATGTCGTCAAGGATATCGATAACTTCCACTATAGCTATCGTTCCTGGGGTGAGCCCACGGGTCGTATTGCTGTGGAAGGAGTTTTTCATCTGCTCCGGGCGGATAAGGTGGCTATCAAAAAGGCCTGTCAGCAGCTGGTGGCTAACAGAAAGCAATGCCAGCCGAAAGAAGCGAGTTGTGGTTCTTTTTTTAAAAATCCTGAGCACGGAAAATCAGCCGGTCAGCTCATTGATGAGGCAGGTCTGAAAGGGGCTCGTTTTGGCGGGGCCATGGTTTCTCCCCTGCACGCCAATTTTTTGGTGAATACCGGTGACGCCAGCGCCCATGATCTTATTGGTCTGATGAAACTTGTCCAGGGTGAGGTGAAGAAAAAGTTTGGGGTCTTGCTGGTGCCCGAGGTGAAACTCCTCGGTTTTGGTGTCAACACTTTATGAAAAAACGAAATTCGGCATACTCGTCTTCCTTGCAAAAGAGGATGAAGGCAGAGCGCGCTGAAAGTCGGCACCTCTATGCAATTTTTGTAGGTGTTGCCTTGGCAATAGGTGTAATGGCGCTGACAGGCTGGGGGATTTATGCCGGGTTGTGCCACAGTGTATTTTTTCAGGTTGAGTCGATAACCGTGGAAGGCTCCAAGAGACTTAACGCCGATGAAATAGCTGCCTTGGCCGGGCTGGAAAATAAGAGCAATCTCATTGCGGTAAGCAAAAAAAAGATCGAGGCGTCCTTAAAGGCTACGGGGTGGATCCGTAAAGTCGATGTGGACAAAAAATGGCCAAACAGTATCGCCCTCGTTATTCACGAACGCATACCAACTGCCATGATTCACCTGGATGGGGTGCTCTCTTATATTGATAGTAACGGACATATTTTTGCCCCGGTGTTGGTGGGTGAAGACCTCGATTATCCAGTGTTGTTTGTGCCAAGTTCGGAGATCTTGACGGACATCAGGGCCTTGAAAGGGCCCTTGGAAATGTTGCGATATGCCAGCCATGGTGACCCCGATCTTCCTAAACAGAATATCTCGCAATTGGTCTTGGATGAACAGGGCGGATTAACCATGTACCTTGCCGATAATCCTTTTCCGGTTATTTTAGGCAAGGACAAGATGTGGACAAAATATAAACGTTTAACCAAGGTTCTTGCTTGGCTCTATAAAAAGAAAAAATTTAGCACGGTGGCCTCCATTGACATGGAATATCTTGAGGGTCGTGTTCTTGTGAAGTTTAACGGCTAATTCTGTGAGTGCAGAGAGCGGTAGTAATTATGCCTAAAAAAGAAAGTGAAAAACAATTGGCGAAACAGGCGGGGCAGGAGAAGAAGCGTGGCGAGATCGTGGTCGGCCTTGATATTGGCACCACCAAGATTTGCACCGTTGTCGGTGAGGTCTTTCCTGACCATGTGGATATCATTGGCATTGGCGTGCACCCGTCAATTGGTATGCGCAAAGGAGTGGTTGTTAATATCGAGGCCACGGTCAATTCCATCAAACGCTCGGTGAATGAGGCCGAGGTCATGGCGGGCTGCCGGATTTCTTCGGTATTTGTGGGGATTGCCGGTTCCCATGTCAAGGGTGTGAACAGTGATGGGGTCATCGCCCTGAAAAATCAGGAAATAACCCAGGAGGATATTGCTCGGGTGGTGGATAATGCCAAGGCCATTCCCTTGACCCAGGAGCAGGAGGTTCTCCATGTCCTGCCCCAGGAGTTTAAGGTTGATGGCCAGGGCGGCATCCAGGATCCATTGGGCATGGCCGGGGTACGCCTTGAGGCAGAGGTTCATATCGTCACAGGCTCGGCCACTGCTGTTCATAATATTGTTAAGTGTTGTAACAAGGCTGGCCTTGATGTGGATGACGTGGTGCTGGAACCGGTGGCCTCGGCCTATGCCGTCCTTACCAAGGAGGAGCAGGAACTCGGGGTGGGGTTGCTTGATATTGGCGGCGGCACCAGTGACCTTGCCGTCTTTGTTGATAACTGTATTCGCCAGACCTTTGTCCTTGGCATCGGCGGCGACAATCTCACCAACGATCTTTCCCACGGATTGCGGACACCGCTGCTTGAGGCCGAGCGCCTTAAGGAAAAATATGGTTGCGCTATTGCCTCGCTTATCGACAAGGATCAGGTGATTGAGGTGCCTTCAGTGGGGGATAAAAAGCCGCGGAAGCTTTCGCAGCGCGTCATGGGGGAGATCCTTGAGCCAAGGGTTGAGGAAATGCTGACCCTGATCAACCAGCAGATGATCGATAATAAGGTGAAGAATAAGATCCATGCCGGCATCGTCATGACCGGTGGCAGTTCTCTGCTTGCCAATATGGTGGAGCTGGCCGAGCAGATTTTTGATCTGCCGGTGCGCATCGGATATCCACGCCATGTCGGTGGGGTTACGGATCTGGTTAATACCCCGCAATGCGCTACTGGTGTTGGCTTGATCCTTTACGGAGCAAAGCATGAACCTGGTCAGTTCTTGCTTGATAACAGCACTATTTTGGAAAGAATAACCCGGAAGTTCAGAAGTTTTTTTAAAAAGGTAATGTGAATTTGTTGATGTTTACTGCGGTGTTTCTTGGGGAAGCGCGCCGCAATCACATGAATTGCCCTATGAGATAATGAGTGTCCGGAGACTGCAAGGAAGAATTTCATTTAATTGATTTTTAAAGTGTCAGGGGCAGGTAAACAATGAGGGGAGAAAAATATGTCAGATTTTAAAATGGCAAAGATTGAAGGCAGAGCACGGATCAAGGTGTTCGGTGTCGGTGGTGGCGGTGGCAACGCCGTCAATACCATGGTTGAACAAGGTATCACCGGGGTGGAGTTTATCTCCGGCAATACCGATCTCCAGGCCCTGGAGCGTTCCCGCGCAGATGTGCAGATTCAGCTTGGTTGTGAAACAAGCAAGGGCCGCGGCGCTGGTGCTAATCCGGAAATCGGGCGTTTGTCTGCTGAAGAGAGCCGGGAGGCGATTCGGGAGGCCCTGAAAGGTTCGGAGATGGTATTTGTGGCTGCGGGGCTCGGTGGCGGAACGGGTACCGGCGCGGCCCCGGTTGTTGCCCAAATCGCAAAGGAAATGGGTGCGCTCACCGTGGCTGTCGTTACCAAGCCTTTTAGTTTTGAGGGTAAGGCCCGGATGAAAAAAGCCGAGGCAGGCTGGGAAGAACTCAAGGCGAATGTTGATACTATTATTACCATCCCCAACGACCGGGTTTTGGCGCTCTCACAGAAATCAACCATGTTTATGGATTCCATGAAGATGGTTGATGACGTGTTGGTTAAAGCCATCAGGGGTATAACCGATCTGATTAATATGGATGGCTATATCAATCCTGATTTTGCTGATGTCTGCGCGGTAATGAGCGAGATGGGTACCGCCTTGATGGGATCCGGCACCAGTGTTGGTGATAATCGGGCCAAGGAGGCGGTGAAGCAGGCCATTGAAAGTCCGCTGCTCAAGGATGTCTCCATTCAGGGAGCCCGTGGCGTTTTGGTCAACATGACCGCACGGCAGGATACGCTGGCCATGCATGAAGTCACTGAGGTGACCAGTCGTATTCAAAACGAGGTGCATGAGGATGCCAACATCATCATGGGCGTTATTTTTGATGAGAATGCCGGCGATGAAATGCGGGTTACCGTGGTCGCCACCGGCATCAAGGAAGAGAGCAAATTGGCGCCACTTGCTGAAGTAACACCTATCGCTGTCAATGGTGATACGCGGCCCAACAGGTATTATCGCGGAGGATCACATGGCGAATCAACCTTCAACACCGGCCAAATTCACCAGATGAAACAGGCCAGTCTTTTTGGGGTTGATGTCAATCCCCTTGATGAAGAGACCCTGGATGTACCGGCCTGGATCAGGAAAAATGCCAATTAGTTGTAATGTATACCTCCTCTTTTTACTAGGTCTGGAGTAACTCCCCATGCTCCAGATCGACCATCCCCGCCACAAGGCCCACGAAGATTCTCCCCTCTTCGTGGGCCTTGTCGTTTTGATAACATCACCTCGTGAGCTGCTATGAAGGGAGCTGTAGATTTACTTGACCACGAACAGGGCACCATTATCAAAAAATGGAAGGATAAGCGGCCCATTGCCCTGGTGTTCCCAAACACCTACAAGCTTGCCATGTCTAATCTCGGCATGCAGATCGTTTATAGGATAGCAAACGATCATCCTGATATTGTCTGTGAAAGGGTGTTCTTACCTGAAAACGGCGGGG
Source organism: Pseudomonadota bacterium (assembly GCA_018822545.1). GTDB lineage: Bacteria > Desulfobacterota > Desulfobulbia > Desulfobulbales > SURF-16 > BM506. The sequence continues at coordinate 13,203 of JAHJKA010000062.1, read as the reverse complement.
TCCCGGTTTCTGTTGAGTCTGGGCGGTTGCTTACGGATTTCCCAGTGATTCTCTGTGCCTTAAGTTTTGAGAGCGATTATCTCAATCTGCTGAAGATATTTATTAATGCAGGGCTTGAGCCCCTGGCTGAGCACAGACGTCAAAACAAGAATATCGGCTCGCCACTGATTATCGGCGGCGGTGTCGCCACCTTCATCAACCCTGAGCCCCTGGCGCCGTTTATCGATATGTTTGTAATCGGTGATGCCGAAGTGCTTTTGCCGGCAATCATCGAAGAAATAATCGAGACTGGTTATGCTGAACAGGGATGGCAGGAGCACCTCTTAGAGCAATCAGCAGTTCGTCCAGGGTATTATGTCCCGGCTAAATATAAGTATCTTTACTCTGCAGATGGTGAATTTGCTGGTTTTGCGGCAAAAGAGGGGGCATTATTTCCGGTTAAGAAAAAGGTGTGCCTGGATCTTGATGAGGCAGGGCACTCAGAACTTTTAACCCCACATACGGAATTTGCCAGTCTCTATCTTGCTGAACTAGGTCGAGGATGCAGCCGAGGATGCCGGTTCTGCGCTGCCGGTTTTATTTATCGGCCGCCCCGGCTCTGGCGCAGTGATGCTATTATTTCCGCCCTTAAAGAAATACCGCAAGGATGCTCCCGGGTAGGATTGCTGGGCATGGAGATGGCTCATGCCGATGAGCTTGCCGAAGTGTCGCGGTTTCTTGAAGGGGTGCAATGCTCTCTTTCCTTTTCGTCACTCAGGGCTGATGCCTTAAGTGATGAGCTGGTATCCTTACTGCAAAAAAGTGCTTTAAAAACTTCGGCTATTGCCCCGGATGGTGCATCTGAGCGCTTACGTGCTGTTATCAATAAAGGATTGAGCCGCCATGATATCGTCAAGGCCGCGCGCACCTTGGTGGAGGCTGGTATAAGTACGTTGAAGCTCTATTTTATGATTGGCCTGCCAAGTGAAGAGGATGCCGATCTTGAGGAGCTCGTAGAACTTGTCCGCCAGGTAAAAGAGGAGATTGATGAGGTGGGCAAAGCCAGGGGGCGTCTGGCCACAATTGCTGTCAGTTTGAATTCTTTTGTTCCCAAGGCCTGGACCCCTTTTCAGTATGCTGGATTTGCCGGAGTTCCTGAGCTTAAACGGCGAATTAAGTTTTTGAGTAAGGAGCTTAAACCTTTTGCCAACGTCAAACTCAAGGTTGATAAGCCAGATAATGCCTTTTATCAGGCAGTGCTCGCCAAAGGGGATCGGCGCTTGGCTTATGCCCTGCTCGACATGGCCCGGTCTGGCCGCAACTGGCGTCAGGTGTTAAAGGATCACGATCTTGATCCTCTTGTCATTGCCGGACCAAGGCAGAAAAATGAAAAATTGTGCTGGCATATTATTGATCACTCCATGAATTCAGACTATCTATGGGGAGAGTATACAAAGGCCCTTTCCGGAAAAACAACCCTGCCCTGTGATACGTCACGATGTCGGCGCTGTGGAGTCTGCGGTGAGTAATCAAAACAGTGAAAAAGAAAATTTGGAAGTGCTCAAGCCCTTCCGGCTGGTAAAGTTCTTTTCCTATACTTCTATTGGCGTTGTGGCCTTCACCACCTTGATTCTTGCCTGGATTATTTCGAATTACACCACCACGACCCTGCTCGATCGGAGCAAGGAGTATACCCTGGTTCTGGCTGAAAACCTGAGCCATCAGGTTTTTCAACAATTTGTCCTGCCCCTTGCCCTACAGAACCGGCAGATCGCATTGCAGGACATACGCCAGTACAAAAAACTCGATGATATTATCCGCAACGCCACCCATGGCGTCAATATCCAGTCGGTGACCATCTACTCGAAAAAGGAGAATATAGTATCCTATTCAACCGTGCCAGAGCTTGTTGGCAAGAAAAATCTGGCTGATAAGGGCTATGAAGAGGCTATTGCGGGCCGGGACAGTTCATCATTCTTGCTGCACGGCTCCCTGCTCAATCTTCTGCCCGGTAGTCCGGATGTCTCTTGTGTCATCAAGACCTATATCCCGTTACGTAAAGAGAAGCCCTTTAGTGTCGACGAGTCGGTAATGGGGGTGATTGAGATTGTTCAGGATCTCTCTGATGATCTTGAGGCCCTCATAAAACTACAAGGTACCATTCTGGTGACCTCAATGGTTGTCATGGCGGCTCTCTTTGTTGTGTTGTCGATGATAGTTCATCGTGCTGATCTCATAATCGAGGAGAGATCCAAAGAGAGAAGTCGGCTTGAGGAAAAACTCAGTGCCAGCCAGCGTCTTGCCTCTTTGGGAAAGATGGTTGCCTCCGTGTCCCATGAGATTAAAAATCCTTTGGGGATCATCCATTCAACTGCCGAGATTCTTGGCAAGCGTATTGCCAAGGTGGCTCCGGGGAAGGAGCATCTCGCCACCATTATAGTTGATGAGACTGCCCGGCTGGACGGCATTGTTCGGGAATTTCTTGATTTTGCCAAGCCGCAAACTCCCAAATTAAATGATTTCGCAATTAATGATATATTGCGAAAGATTGTATCATTCATGAAGGCCGATCTGGAGAAACGTGGTGTGGTTATCAAGATGGAACTTGCCGAAAATCTGCCCTGGCTCAAAGGGGATTTTGATCAACTCTATCAGGCCTTGATGAATATTATTGTCAATGCGGCCCAATCGATGGATCAGGGAGGCGTTGTCCGCGTTGTCACGCGATTGGCTGAGAAGGGGGTTGTGGTGGAAATAGCGGATGAGGGCTGTGGTATAGATGAGGAAGGGCTTGAGCAGATCTTTAATCCCTTTTACACCACGAAAAACAGAGGGACAGGACTAGGCCTTGCAATTGTCAAAAATATCCTGGATCGCCACGATGCAGAAATCAGGGTGACAAGCAAAGAGGGGCATGGCTCCCTCTTTGCCATCGAATTCAAATTTGCATAAGCGTGCTTAGTAACTCGCTGTAGTTACCGGTATACAAAACAAAAAAAGGACATGGTTTTCACCATGACCTTTTTTTGTTTTGGTAAAGACGAAAAAACGTCAACAACCAGCTTATTTCTTTTCGTTCATCTGTTTCATAAGGGCGTCTCGGTCGGCAAGCAATTCATTGTAGACTTTTTCAGCCTCTTTCTCGCGATCGCCCTGGCTGTTCTTCATCTTGGCAACTTTGGCTTTAATTTTTTCATCCTTAATTTTCAGGGTTTTGGCGCCAAACAGCGAGCCAGCCAGGTATTTAAGGCCGAAGAACATCAGTTCAATATCATCGTTTTTAATTTTTTCCAAGGTCTCAGCATCGATGTCATAGGTGTCAAGGAAAGAAGACTCAAAGACAAAGGATTTGAATTTTTCAAGATTCGTGGAAACCATGAAAAACATCTTCTGGCCTTGCTCACTGAGACTGGCCTGAAAACCATAAGATTTACGACGCATAACAAGCTGCATCCACTCATTATTCATGTCATCACAGATGTCAACGCCTTGGTCAGCCCGCCACTCGCGTATGGTCCATTCCTTATCTTCTTCGTGTCCTTTACAGTGAGGCTCCTTGACAACAAAGAAGAATTTTTCGGCGTCGGCACCTTCATCGCCGGCCTGATGGAAATTGGCCATGCCGATGGGGTAATAACGACAAGCAGAAGGTCGATCTTCATATATAGTACATCCTGCCTCGGTAACAAAGGGGCAGCGGCCTTCCTGGTCAAGATGAATTTTGACGCCGGGCATATCGGTTTTTTCGACAAAGATCGGGGTGGTATAGCGCAGGAGAAACTCATCGGAAGAAAGATTGAGAAGCTTGCGGAGACGGAGAATGTCAAAGGGGGTTAAAACAATATCGATGTTGCCGCAGCAGGCAGTAAAGCAAGAAACGCCAGGATGACAGCGGAATTTGATTTTTGAATCAAGGGTGTACTTGGTAGGGATAATATTACTGGGATTTTTATCTTGACCAAACATGGTGGTGTTTTTGTCAGCCATGGGTGAAACCTCTTGTTGTTGTGAAATAGAAACGAGAATAAAGACCATAATACAGGCGAGTAACTAAGATTAACAATTTAGTTGAATGCCTGTTCAGTCCAGAATAATTTAAGGTCAAATAGGTAAGCACGACAGAGTATGGTTGTCAATTGTATTATCGTTAAAAAAATGAAATAGCTGTTTTTATGTATTTTTACCATTGAAGTTGGGGCTGAAAGCAAAAAAAACAGGACATAATTTTATTTAAATTTTGTCCATTCACAGAAAAGATTTTTTCTTGACAATATGATGGCGAAATTTTATAGATCAAATGGCTAAAAAATGAAGCTCTACTCATTTTTTTGCATCTGTAACTCCTTGATATTATTATTTGCTGTAAAATAATACAGTAAAAACAAGAAGTTATGGTGTGAAAAAAAGCTTCACCTTGATGCCAAATTTTTCATATAATGATGTTTTTTTACGGCTTGGAGATTTGTGAGTTTCAGTATCGGGCTGAGGTCTTGCTGGATGATCTTGCCTACTTTGAGTCGATTGTTTTAGAAGATAGATTTCGCAATTGTAGTGAGATCGAAAATTAATCCTTTGAGGAGGTATTTTAATGCCAAGTTTCGTAGATCCTTCCAAGTGTGACGGTTGTAAGGGCGGAGACAAGACTGCTTGTATGTACATTTGCCCAAACGACCTGATGGTTCTTAACAAAGAGGAGATGAAGGCTTACAATCAGGAGCCTGATGCCTGTTGGGAGTGTTACTCCTGTGTTAAGATTTGTCCCCAGGGTGCAATCGCTGTTCGTGGCTACGATGACTTCGTGCCTATGGGTGGTCAGGTTCATCCAATGAGAAGTGCTGACTCCATTATGTGGACTGTTAAGTTCCGTAACGGTGCCATCAAGCGTTTCAAGTTCCCAGTGCGTACTACCGCTGAGGGTGCTGCCAACGGTTATATCGGCCAGAAAGGTGCAAACCTTGATGACGAGAATCTGCTTCTCGAGTCTAATCTTCCCATCCCAACTATGGTTCCTAAGTGAGCATAGTTTGTTTTAGGGTTTAGGAATCTAAATTAATAAAAAAAATTTCTAATTTAAGGAGTTTTGATATGGCATTACCTAATAAACCAAAAGGTGAGCTCTACGCCGATCCTAATCCACAGATAGTTGAGATCGCTACCGACGTCCTTATCGTTGGTGGTGGTATGGCTGCTTGTGGTACTGCTTTTGAGATCAGAAAATGGTCCGACGAGAGCCTGAAAGTAACTCTGGTTGACAAGGCTTCCATGGAGCGTTCCGGTGCTGTTGCTCAGGGTCTTTCTGCTATTAATACCTACATCGGTGATAACGTTATTGAGAACTATGTAAAAATGGTTCGTAATGACCTTATGGGCGTTGTTCGTGAAGACCTTATTTATGACCTTGGTCGTCACGTTGACGAGTCTGTTAAGCTTTTCGAAGAGTGGGGCCTCCCCATCTGGAAGAAAGATGCTGACGGCGAGACCCTTGACGGCGCCAAGCCAGCTCCTTCACTCCGTGAAGGCGGTACACCAGTACGTACCGGTAAATGGCAGATCATGATCAACGGTGAGTCTTACAAGTGCATCGTTGCAGAGCCTGCCAAGACCGCCCTCGGTGAAGAAAACTGCCTTGAGCGTATTTTCATCGTTAAGATGCTTCTTGACAAGAACAAAGCTAACCAGATCGCTGGCGCTGTTGGTTTCTCCACCCGTGAGAACAAAGTATATGTTTTCACCTGCAAGACGGCTCTCGTAGCTTGTGGTGGTGCGGTTAACATTTTCCGCCCACGTTCAACTGGTGAAGGTAAAGGTCGTGCTTGGTACCCAGTATGGAATGCTGGTTCCACTTACACCATGTGTGCCCAGGTTGGTGCTACCCTGACCATGATGGAGAATCGTTTCACCCCAGCTCGCTTCAAGGATGGTTATGGTCCTGTTGGTGCTTGGTTCCTTCTCTTCAAAGCTAAGGTACAGAATGGTCTTGGTGAGTTCTATGCTAACAGTGACTCTGTAAAGGATGAGCTTGGTAAGTTCATGCCTTACGGTGCATCTCCTGTTACTCCTACCTGTCTGCGTAACCACCTGATGCTCAACGAGCTGAAGGAAGGTCGTGGTCCAATCTATATGGCTACTGACGTTGCCCTCAACGCCTTCCTTGACGCTCGTCGCGCCGCTGGTATGGATGAGAAAGACGTTAAGAAGTTCTGGAAGCATCTTGAGTCAGAGGCGTGGGAAGATTTCCTTGATATGTCCGTTGGTCAGGCTGGCCTTTGGGCTGGTATGAACATCGAGCCAGAGAAGATTGGTTCCGAGATCATGCCAACTGAACCGTACATGCTTGGATCTCACTCCGGTTGTTGTGGTATCTGGACCTCTGGTCCTGATGAAGCATGGGTACCAGATGTAGCCAATCCTTCTCGCGCTCACAAGTACAAGTGGGGCTACAACCGTATGACTACGGTTGATGGTCTGTTTACCGCTGGTGATGGTGTTGGTGCTTCCGGTCATAAGTTCTCCTCCGGTTCCCATGCAGAGGGTCGTATGGTTGCCAAGCAGATGGTTAAATTCTGCCGCGACAACGCCAGCTTCAAGCCTGAGCTTATGCAGACCGCCCAAGAGCTTGCTGACGAAGTTTACGCTCCAGTTAAGTTGTTTGCTCAGCATGTTGGTGCTTCTACTGCCCAGGATGTTAACCCCAACTACTGCAAGCCAGCTGGTATCATGATGCGTCTCATGAAGGCTACCGATGAGTATGGTGGTGGTGTTGCTACCTATTATATGACTTCTGGTAAGCTTCTTGGTATCTGTCTTGATCTTCTTCGTCTTCTCCGTGAAGATGCTGCGAAGATGGCTGCCGGCGACCTGCATGAGCTTCTCCGTTGTTGGGAGAACTACCATCGTATTTGGTGTGTAGAGACCCATATCCGTCACATCGAGTTCCGTAAGGAATCTCGTTACCCCGGATTCTACTACCGTTCAGACTATCCGACCGTTGATGACGAGAACTGGAAGTGTTTCGTTAACTCTACTTTCGATCCTAAGACCCAGGAGTGGTTGTGTGAGAAAGTTGAGTGTATCAACATTGTTGAGACCGAACCTTGGGTCTAATCAACATCGTATAAGCGATACGTTTTTTATTGCTTAGTAAAACCCCCGGTCACCGCAAGGAGACTGGGGGTTTTTTTGTGTTTTATATGAGATGTGCTACGCTGGGATAATTTAAAATACCGTTAAAAAATACGACACCCAAGGTGGCGTCGCGTGAATAAAGACACCGCTGAAACGACCACTGAATTCCGTGTTTGTCATGTGCGTCTTTCTTATTGATTTGCCATTCAGTTTCTGGTAAAGGTCAACAGCAAAATTGTTTATTTCCTGGAATTCTCACAGCAATAATGAACTCTTGTCAACTCACTGGAGAGGTGGAGAAGCAAGAAGTTCGCGTGAGAAAGGATAGGGTTTTATTAATATTTTTTTTCCTGAATGGAGGAGTGGCATGACAGATCAGAGTTCTGGATCAGTGCTGGTCGTTGGTGGAGGCATCAGCGGTCTCACTGCAGCCCTGGAAGCCGCAGAGGTAGGAAAGAATGTTTTTCTGATTGAGAAAAACGCTTTTATGGGTGGTCGTGTTGCCCAGCTCAATCAGTATTTTCCTAAGCTTTGCCCCCCGACTTGCGGTCTTGAAATTAACTTCAAGAGAATTAGAGCAAATCGCAATATTCGCACCTACAACATGACTACCGTGAAGAGTGTTTCCGGTTCCGCTGGTAACTTTGAGGTTACCTGTGTGACTGCACCACGCTATGTCAATAATAACTGTACCTGCTGTGGTGATTGTGCCGAGGTGTGCAGTGATGAGTGTGATAACGAATTCAACTTTGGCATGAACAAGTCCAAGGCCATCTATCGTCCCCATGATATGGCTTTTCCTGCCAAGTATGTTCTTGAGAAAAAAGCTTGTAGCGCTTCAACCCTTGAGGCCATTAAAGGTGCCTGTAAGTACAATGCCATTGATACCGAGATGGCAGAAGAGGAGTTTTCCTTGAATGTTGACTCCATTATCTGGGCCACTGGCTGGAATCCCTATGATGCTGAGAAGATCGACAATCTGAAGGTTAATTCATCAAACGCCATTATCACCAATATGCAGATGGAGCGCCTTGCTGCTCCTAATGGTCCTACATTAGGTCAGATTCTGCGTCCGGGTGACAACAAAGAGCCTGCGAGTTTTGGTTTTGTTCAGTGCGCCGGCTCCCGTGATGAGAATCATCTCGAGTATTGTTCATACATCTGTTGTATGGCCACCATGAAACAGATCACCTATATCCGTGAACGTTACCCTGAAGCCCCCATCTATGTGTTCTACATTGATCTGCGGACTCCCGGTAAATACGAGAAGTTCCGTGAGAAGATCATGGCGGATAAGAACGTTCATTTCATCAAGGGAAAGGTTGCAGATATTGTTGCCGAAGCTGATGGTGGCGTAACCATGATTGCCGAGAATGCTGTGACCGGTAACAAGGTCAGCCAGAAGGTTGATCTCTGTATACTGGCAACCGGTATGGAGCCAGCTGCCAAGGCACAGGCTGCGAAGCTTGGTCTTGCTGTAGATGCTTTCGGTTTTATCGTCAGCAATCCTGAAGCCGGAATGATTTCATGTGGCTGCGCGAAAAAAGCAGCTGACGTTGTAACCAGCGCCCAGAGTTCTACTGCGGCCGCAATGAAAGCCATTCAGGCTGGACGCTAGGAGGAAGATCAATGTCAAAAGTATTTGGTACCTATATATGTTCAGGTTGTGGCATCGGTGACGCCGTTGATATGGACGCACTGGTTGCTTCAGCCTCTAGTCTCGGTGTTGCAGCCAAGACCCACGAGGCCCTCTGTTCTGCCTCGGGCCGTTCTACTATTCAGAGCGATATCGATGGCGGTGTGAACACCGTTGTCGTCTGCGCGTGCTCTCCCCGTGTTATGCAGGAAGAGTTTAATTTCGGCGATGATAAAATCACTGTCCGCGGTAATATCCGTGAAGGGGCTGTCTGGGGTGCTGAGAAGCCTTCTGAGAAGCGCGATGCTGCGGCCGTTAAGGAATTTACCACCGAGCAGGCTGCTGATAATGTGCGCATGGCCTGTGCCGAAGCAAAGAAAACCGAGCTTCCTGATCCTTTTAAACTTGAGAACATCAGTAAGTCTATCCTTGTTATGGGTGGTGGTATTGCCGGTCTTACTGCAGCCATCGAGGCTGCTAAGGCTGGTTACAAGGTCACCATTATTGAGAAGGCTGACCAGGTTGGCGGTAAGGCCTTGGGTTGGGCTAAGCAGTTTCCTACCAAGGCTCCCTATGCTGAACTGGAAGCGCCCACCATCGGTGCCATGGTAGCTGCGGTTGAGGGTAATGCCAACATCACCATTAAGACCGGCGCTGAAGTAGCCCGTATTGGTGGTGCACCCGGCAATTTCTCTGTGACCCTGAAGCCAACTGGTGCTAAAAGTGAGTGGGATGCCCCAGCCAAGGTTGGTGTTGATGAGCAGGACAGGATTGACAAGGGTACGATGGAAAATCCTAACCTCGGCCTCAAGGTTTATACCGAGGAAAATCCTGATGCTGAAAAATTCGGCGCTGTCATTCTGGCCACTGGCTGGGTACCTGCCGACGTTTCTGAGTATGCCCATCTGGGCCATGGTACCAACGACAAGGTTGTTACCAACGCGCAGTTCGAGAAAATGGCTAAAGAAGGCAAACTTGCTGGTATGAACTCCGTGGCCTTTATCATGAGCCCCGGCGGTGAAGAGCATGATATGGATTTCCCATATGCGAACTCCGTTACCTCCATGGTTGCCCTGAAGCAGGCTAAATATGTCCGTGAAAATAACGCCGACGCTAAGGCCTACATCCTTTATCAGCACATGCGTACACCTGGCCATATGGAGCTTTTCTATAAAGGCGTCCAGCAGGACGATGGTATCTTCCTGACCAAGGCAACTGTTACTGGTGTTGAAGGTGGAACAGTAAAGGCCAAGGATACCCTTCTTGGTGAAGATCTTGAGATAGATGTGGATTTGGTTGTTCTTGCTGCCGGTATGGTGCCCACCACCAAGCATGAGAGTTCTATCAATCTTGCTTACCGTCAGGGTCCTGCCTTCCTGGATCTCGGGCTTTTTGACGGGTATGCAGATTCACACTTCATTTGTTTCCCTTATGAAACTCGTCGTACCGGTGTTTACACCTGTGGTGGTGTTCGTAAGGCCATGAATATGGAAGAGACTATTGATGACGCCACTGGTGCCGCTCTCAAGGCCATTCAGGCCATGGAGAGTTCTGACCGCGGTGTTGCCGTTCATCCCCGTTCCGGTGATGCTACCTATCCTGAGTTCTTTATGCAGAGATGCACCCAGTGTAAGCGTTGTACGGAAGAATGTCCGTTCGGCGCCCTGGATGATGATGCTAAAGGTACGCCTTTACCGAATCCAACCCGTTGCCGCCGCTGCGGTACCTGTATGGGTGCTTGTCCTGAGCGTATCATCGGTTTCAAGAACTACAATATCGACCTGATCGGTTCCATGATTAAGGCCATTGACGTTCCTGAAGAGGATGATGATAAACTTCGTATCCTCGTTTTTGCCTGCGAAAATGATGCCTACCCAACCCTGGATATGGCTGCCATGCGCAAGCATTCATTGAATAGTCTGATCCGTGTTATTCCAGTACGTTGCCTTGGTTCCGTTAATATGGCCTGGATTCGTGATGCCCTGTCTGCTGGTATGGACGGAGCACTTCTTCTTGGTTGTAAATACGGTGACGATTATCAGTGCCATTTTGTTAAGGGTTCTGAGATTGCGGACAAACGTATGCAGAATATTGGTGACACCTTGAGCACCTTGGGTCTTGAGCCTGAGCGTTGTGGTGTTCGTCAGGTGGCTATTTCTGACTACAACAAGGTGCCCGAGATCATCGAAGAGTTTGTACAGGAAATCCTCGAGCTCGGACCGAATCCGTTTAAAGGTTTCTAGTCCTTTGTTAACACTCTTTTTGGTTGGTCATTGTCAATTTGGCAATGACCAACCAAATTGTTTTAGATGAACTCGGTACCGGTTAAACCCGGTTGATGCCGGGGGAACCAAGAGAGGAGAAAATAAAATGAGGGTAAGTCCTGATTTAGATTTCATCAAATTCATGAAGAACGCTGGTGGCGATACTCTGAAGAACTGTTATCAGTGTGCCACCTGTTCTGTTGTCTGTCCGCTTTCCGATGACAAAAAGCCCTTCCCCAGAAAAGAAATGATCTGGGCCCAATGGGGACTCAAGGATAAACTGGTTGCTGACGCTGACGTTCTTCTCTGTCACCAGTGTGGCGATTGTACAGCGTATTGTCCCCGTGGTGCTAAGCCAGGTGATGTGCTCGGTGCCATCCGTGCCTATATGTACACCCATTACGGTTTCCCCCGCGGTCTTGCCAAAATGGTAAGTGATCCGAAAATGCTGCCCATGACTGTTGGTCTGCCCGCGATCATTGTTTTGGTTATGTGGTTTATTTCCGGTGGCATGCACCTGCCCAGCTCTGAAGATTTGGTAGCCCACGGCTACAGTCATTTCTTCGGCAAGTGGGATTGGCCTTGGCTTGCCAAGAACGTTGCCTTTATTGATGCGATCATGCTGCCGGCCTTCGGGCTTGCTGTTTTTTCTGTGATTCGCGGTGCGACAACGCTGTGGAAGGCCATGGAGAAACAGTATAATGTTTCTGCGGAGTTTAGGCCTTCGGCCAAGCAGTTTGTCGTTGATTTTCTTGTCCCTTCAGTAAAAGAAATTATCGACCACAAACGTTTCCGTGAGTGTACAGAAAATGCTGACCGCGTTCGTGGGCATAAGCCTTTGATGCTGGCCTTTATCGGTCTGCTCATCGTAACGGCTTACAGTGCCATATCCCAGGATGTTGTCGGTCTTTTTGTCGAGGGTATGCATGGCCCCATGAGCCTGATTAATCCAGTGAAGATCCTGGCCAATGTCTCTGCCATTGCCCTTATTGTCGGTGTCGGTATCCTTTGGGGTAATCGTGCTGCTGCTGAGGAAAAAAATGGTGGTAAGGGCTCATACTATGATTGGTTCCTGATCTATGAGATTATGGCTGTCGGCGTTACCGGTCTCGGTGCTGAGCTTTGTCGTCTCATCGGTGTGCCGCCTCTGGCGTACTTTATGTACTATCTGCATCTTGTTGCGGTAATGATGCTGTTTTTGTATATGCCGTATACTAAGTTCGCCCATCTTGCATATCGCACATTGGCTTATGCTTTTGAGCGTTATCGCAATTCTTCTTTTGTAAAAAAGGAAGCAGTTTAAGCTTCATCGTCTCTATGAAAAATAAAGGATGGAGGGCACTGCCCTCCATCCTTTATTTTTTTTTAAACTGTAGTACCTTTGCCGATACAAAAAATGTGTTGCTTTTTGTCACTTGAGCGATTAATTTGTTCCGGCTCTGCTGGCGTAGCTCAATTGGTAGAGCAGCTGATTTGTAATCAGCAGGTTGCGGGTTCGAGTCCCATCGCCAGCTCCATTTTTTTGCTTTGTGATTTTCCGGCCTTGTGCTATAAAGGCTAACTTCGGTCATGGCACTTAAACACCAGGCCGGCTAGTTTACTGTTACAAGGGCAGCTCTTTTTTTTTGGAAGGGGATGCTTGTTGGTCAATCCGGCTTACGCCGGTTTATATATTTTGGAGGGGTTCCCGAGTGGCTAAAGGGAACAGACTGTAAATCTGTCGGCGACGCCTTCGAAGGTTCGAATCCTTCCCCCTCCACCATTTATAAAGTTGACTGAGTTGGCATATTAAACAAGGAATGGCGAATAGGCAGGTCTCACGTGCCTGGGTTTATTCGATATTCCTTGTTTAATATTTTTTTAATACGTAGGAATTTGGCGGGAATAGCTCAATTGGTAGAGCATCAGCCTTCCAAGCTGAGGGTCGCGAGTTCGATTCTCGTTTCCCGCTCCATTTATTTTAGATTGTGGTTGGCTCACGTAGCTCAGTTGGTAGAGCACATCCTTGGTAAGGATGAGGTCAACGGTTCGATTCCGTTCGTGAGCTCCATTTTATTTACCTATCCGCTGTACTTGATACAGTCAGTATAAAATTAGAACTGAAAAAAATAGGCTGAGGAGAAAGCAATGGCTAGAAAGAAATTTGAACGCACCAAACCCCATGTAAACATTGGTACTATTGGACACGTAGATCATGGT
>JAHJKA010000061.1 GCA_018822545.1 Pseudomonadota bacterium | reverse complement strand
CCCTCCAGACTGTGGATAGCAGCCTTGATCTCATCCGTAATATGGGGGATCACCTGCACGGTACCGCCCAGATACTCACCGGCGCGCTCCTTGGAAATCACCGAATAATAAATACGACCAGAGGTGAAATTGTTCTTCTGGCCCAATTTGGCATTGGTGTACCGCTCGTAATGGCCAAGATCAAGATCGGTTTCGGCCCCGTCGTCAGTAACAAAAACCTCACCATGCTGGAAGGGATTCATGGTGCCGGGATCAACATTGATATAGGGGTCAAGCTTCTGAATGGTAATGGTCAACCCCCGACTTTCAAGGAGCGCGCCGATGGAAGCTGCGGCCAAGCCTTTACCCAGAGAAGAAAGGACACCGCCGGTGATGAAAATAAACTTTGTGGACTTTTTTGGTTTTTCCATGAAAATCGTATTGAGAAATAGTTTAAAAGAGAGGTCACCGGGGGCTGCTTGAGAAGCGCAATCACCTCTGGCGCAAGATGTCCAAAACAAGACATTGTGGGTGCCTTGAAACTCGTGTTCTGCCAGGCTGTCTTAACGACGAGTTACTATATCTCAAGAGCCTTCTCTTTTCCAGCCTATTTTCCTTTTTTCCCCGTGGGTCTTTTCTTATTTTTGAACGTCCTGACTTTCCGTGCTCCCAGAACCATCCATCTCCTTGCAATGCTGGCAAATCTTGGGTATTTTCATTTATTGATACTCATGCGCCGCAAAGTCAACTGCATAAAATCCCTCCTCGGCCGTTAGCACACATCATGATAAAACCCCTTTTTATACCACAAGGACACTCTTTTCAGTACCCCCTTGAGGGGTATAAGTTTCGTTTGAGCAGGCAAGCTGCTCAACTCAGCTTTATCGTTGCCTCCCTCTTCCTGCTCCTTACCGCCGGCTGTTCCCAGGAAAAGGCAGAAGAAGAGGCGACGCCGCCCCAATCTGCCCAGACACAAGAACCCGTCAGGTACACGTGCTTAGATTGCCACCCTGTTGAACTGGACAGTCATCATAATATCAACTGCACCACCTGCCATCTGGGCCAGGACAATACTGATTCCCAGACGGAGGCCCATGCAGGCCTGATCAGCAAACCGGCCCATCCTGATTTCATGATGACAAGCTGCGGCAGCTGTCACAAAAACCAGGTGGAGACAAGCCATAACTCCCTGCATTTCACCGCCAAGAATGAGGTCAACACCATCCGCCGCGCCTTTGGCGCCGACCATGATCTTGCCCGGGCTGAACAGATACCTGTCACCGAAAATCCGACCACGCCCCTTGAACTTGCCGATGACCTTCTGCGCCGCCGCTGCCTGCGCTGTCACATCAGCTACGATGGCGACAACTACCAGGAAACCCTGCGCGGCGTTGGTTGCGCGGCCTGCCATCTTGAGTTTAAAGGCGGAAAACTTTTCAGCCATGCCTTTATCCGTCGCACCCCGGACCAGCAATGCCTCCATTGCCATAACAGTAATTTCGTCGGCCATGATTATTACGGGCGCTACGAACACGACTTCCACTGGGATTACCGCACGCCTTATCAAAAGGATGGCCGTGACGCAGACCGGCCCTACGGTGTTGAATACCATCAACTCAGCACCGACATCCACCAGCAGGCAGGCATGCAATGTATTGACTGCCATCCGGGCTCAAGCCTGATGGCAGTCAAATCCCAGAGTCTTGCTTGTGATGATTGCCATGCCTTCAGAAGCGCTGTTAACCGGCAGCAAGCCCTCAAAAAAGAAGGCGCCGCTGTCATCTTCACCACCCCGGAACGCACCTATACCGTGCCCCAGAAGCGCAACCCAGCCCACAGCAAATATGGCAAGATAGCCACCTGTACCGCCTGTCACGCCCTCTGGAGTTTTAACGATGAAGGCACCCACCTTTTCCGCCAGGATGCCGAAGAATATGAGGCATGGGAGGCCTTGAGCATTCAAGGCTCATACGAGGTGGAGCGCGAAATATTTGCTAATCTTAACACCCCCGAAGGCTACCCCTACCCCTTCATGTCTGACAAATTGACGGGTAAGGGCTATTTCGGTCTCTGGCATAAGGGCTATGAGTTACGACGCTGGGAATTTCCGATCATCTGCAAAGATGCCAAAGGCAAATTCACCACCTGCCGCCCCCTTCTTGATCTGCATCTCACCTGGATGAACAGCGACGGCGACGTGGTCTTTGACAACGCCACCCCAGGCAAGGCCCCGGCCTATGGTCTTCTCCCCTACACACCCCATACCATCGGCAAGGCCGGCCCCTTTTTCAAACAGCGCCTGCAAACCAATCATCATCTCCTTGATCAGCCCCTGAACCTTGACAAGGGGCCGGGATTGAACCCTGCCATGGAGGCAAAACCATGAAATATCTCGCCCTCTTCTTCACTCTGTTTCTCACCCTGACCGGTTGTGCTGGCCGTGAGCAGACCATCTCGTCACCTGCCAAGACACGGGTGACCACCCCCGGCAAATATGACACCACTGACAGCAAGGTTCCCGCCACGCAACGTCCCTATGAAATTAAGGGCAAGACCTATTATCCGCTGCCCTCGGCAGAGGGCTTTGAGCAGAAGGGCCTCGCCTCCTGGTACGGCAAACCCTTCCACGGCCGTAAGACCTCTAACGGCGAAACCTACGACATGTACAGCCGCACTGCCGCCCATAAAACCCTGCCCATGAACACCCCTGTGCTGGTGAAAAATCTTGATAATGGCCGGGAAATGGTGGTGCGCATCAACGACCGCGGCCCCTTTGTCCGGGACCGGATTATCGACCTCAGCCACACGGGGGCCACGGAGCTCGGCATTATCGACAAGGGTACGGCCAGAGTCCACATCAGCGCCCTGGGCGAGGCAATAACTGTTGAGGAGAACAACCAGAAGGTGAAGCGCTTTCTACCCCATGAGGATTTTAACCGCGGCAATTTCTACGTCCAGATCGGCTCTTTTACCGACAAGGATAATGCCCTGCGCCTGAAGAAAAAAATGGAAGATAAGGGCTACGAGGTGTCCGTGCAAATTTATGATCGGGGTGACAAGATTTTCAACCGGGTCCAGATCAGAGCCGGTTTTGAACTGGTGGATGCCAACAAGAGGCTGGATATCTTCACCCAAATGGGCTACAGCGGCGCCTTTGTTGTCGCGCAATAAAAGTGACACGATAAACGCTCACGTTCTTTACCAGCCACACCATGATTGCCGGCGCGACAAGCTCCCTCAGCGCGCCAATTCCCGTTGGACAGTCCGACCAAGCTGGCTTCTGGCATAGGGTTTTTTGAGAAAACCGCCGGCCCCCAGCTCATGGGCCTTTTCCACCTCTTCATTTCTGGAAAAGCCACTGCAGATTACCGCCTTTTGCCCGGGATGGCTCTTGATGATCTCCTCATAGGTCTCCCGGCCATTCATACCGGGGGCCATGATCATATCAAGGAGGAGAAGATCGACCTTATGGTCCTTCATATATGCCACGGCCTCCTCCCCGGAACTCACCGCCTGGACTTTATAGCCGAGAGATGCCAACATCTGGCTGGCAATATCGCGCTGCTGGGGCTCATCATCAATAACTAATATGGTCTGGCCTTCCCCCTCTAACTTCTCCGGGGAATCCGCCTCGCCCTTGACCACAACGTCATCATGGCAGACCGGGAAATATAGATCAAAAATCGTACCTGCCGCACTGCTCTGCAGATCAATGGCGCCGTTATGGTCCTGCATGGTGTTCCAGACCACGGCCAATCCCAGCCCGGTACCACTGCGACCCATGACCTTTCTGGTGTAAAAGGGTTCAAAGATATGTTCCTGGTCCTTTTCGGAGATACCAGGGCCGGTATCGGCAACCCTGACCACGACATATTCCCCAGGGGCCAGACCGGGGCAGCCCTTATCCCCCAGAACCACTTCATTTCTGGTACTAAGATCAACGCAGCCCTCACCTTTAATGGCCTCGGCGGCATTGGTGATCAGATTCATGAGGCATTTTTTGACATGCACCGGCGAACAGGCGATATTGGCGAGATCAGGATCAAGACAGGTGGAACAGATGACATTGCCGTATTCCATCTTGAGCTGTCGGCACTCTGGGGAGTCCAGATATTCCTGGAGCAGGTCATTGATATTATGGGGCGCTCGCACACTGGCCACCCCCCGGGCCACCGTGAGCAGATCTGCCACCACAGCAGCGGCCCTTTGCCCCGATTTCTGGATCTCCGTTATTGATTTTCGAAAAGGGCTGTCCGCTGGCAGCTGCATCAGGATGAGCTCCGGATAGCTGACAATGCCGGAGAGAATATTATTGAGGTCATGGGCGACGCCGCTTGCCATGAGACCAATAGCCTCCATCTTCTGCATCCGATGCAGGCTGTCCTGAATCGTAATCCTTTCCCGCTCCACCTCCCTGGCCTTACTGACATCTTCAAACAGGGTAAGCATATAGGGTTGTTTTTCAACCATGACACCAACACTGGTGGCGCACACATCAAGGCGGCTACCGTCCCGGCGCTCCATCTTGAGATCCATCCCCTTGACCAAGCCCTCTTTCTTGACACGTTCGATGAGTTTCTTTCTGTCCTCTGGATGACGATAGAGCTCCGTCACCTTTATATGGGAAGTGTCCTCCCGCTGATAGCCACTGATCGCCAAGGCCTCGTTATTGATCTCGTGGACAGTACCCTCCTCATCGGCGAGGACAATGCCCACCGGTGCGTTATCAAAGAGAAAGCGATAGAGCTTTTCTTTTTTTAATAAGGCCTCCTGGGTTTCGTGGAGAATTTTATTGAGGCGGCGATTAAAGAGAAGGAGAAGGACAACTGCTGCTGCCACAAAACAGCCGAGAAGCAGATAGGAAATGGTGATCACCCTGGCATAATCGGGGCGAGGGTCGGGATCATAGATAAAACCTTGCAGTGCGTAGCCTGGTTCAGCCATCCCGAGTGCAACATAGGTATCGGCCATATGCTGCCACCGCCCCGGGTTCATGTGTCCGATCTCAACGAGGGGGGCCTTGACCAGATCGTTTATGGCCGCCGCCTCAAAGCGGAGATGGGCCAAGGACTTGTGCACCCCGTATTTCTCCCTCAACAGGGTGATAATTTCCTCCTGATGTTCCAGGGCATAGAGCCAGCCCTTGAGTGATGCCGCGCGAAAGGCTTTTACCTGTTGAGGATATTTTGCCTCTTCAAGCTCCGAGGTAAAAAGGGTATCACCGTAAAAATCTATGCCGTAGGTGATCGGCTTGATAATGGCGGGTGCAACCCCCTGCTCCTTTAAGAAAAAGGGTTCATTGCTGATATAGGCGTTAAAGACATCGGTCTTGCCGCTGACAAGATCATGAATATCAAAGGAGCTGGGGATAATATCCACCTTGGCCAGATCAACCCCTTCACTGCGCAGGGTGGCTCGATGCTCGGCCGCGTCATCGCCCGGCAGCAGCATCACCGTGCGGCCGATCATATCCTGGGGCGTGGCAATGCCTGAGTCCTGGCGGGCCAGAAAGATAATGGCGGAATGCTGGAACACCGCAGCCAAGGCTACAACCGGCTCGCCCTTGAGGCGATGCAGCAGAATCTCGGAGCGGCCCACGCCAAACTGGGCCCGGCCGTGCAGCACTTCCTCCACCGGCCACATTCCAGGGCGGCCCTCTTTGATGGTCACCGTAAGGCCTGCCTCCTCATAATAGCCCTGTTCCAGGGCGGCATAATAGCCGGCAAACTGAAATTGATGAAACCAGGGCAGTTGCAGGGTAACAGCATGGGGGTTGTCCTGATTATCGGCGATAGCCATCCGGGGCAAGAACAAGGCAAGCACAACCAGGAGCCAGACCCTGGCCCCTCGCCTCCTGGTTCGACTCCCCAAATTTGCAGCAATTTTTCCCGTGTTCACGGCTTTTGCCCCCTATTTTCTGATCTCCACAGCCAAAGCCTTTTGCAGTGCCAGGCCAAGCTGCCTCATACTGTAAGGTTTTTTGATAAAATCCCCTGCCCCAAGGCGTTGGGCCTCTTTGACATTTTCATTTTCAGAAAACCCGCTGGCAATGATCGCCTTCAAGCCCGGATTTTGCTTAACCAAGGCGGCATAGGTCTGGCTACCATCCATACCAGAACCCATGATCATATCAAGCACAACCAGATCAACGTTGTTCTCCGTCAGATATTCCAGGGCCTCTTCCCCGGAACTTACAGCATAACACTCATAATTAAGATGATGTAAAATCTGGCAAGCAATATCGCGCTGGTAGGCCTGATCATCCACCACCAGAATTTTCTGCCCAAAGCCCCGCAGTTCTTTTGGGTCACCATGCTCTTCCTGGCCGGGCAGCTCCTCCGTGGAAACCGGAAAATACAGCGCAAAGGTGGTCCCCATATCAGAACTGGTCACGGCCACAGTGCCGTCATGGTCCTGCATGGTGTTCCAGACCACGGTCAACCCCAGACCGCTGCCGCTGCGCCCCATTTCCTTCTTGGTGTAAAAAGGCTCAAAGATATGTTCCTTATCCTGGTCGGCAATCCCGCCGCCAGTATCCCTGACACTGAGCACCACGTATTCTCCGGGGGGCACACTGAGCGCAGCAGCCTTTTCCTGCGCAACAGCCTCATGGCGCGTGGATACAACGACCTGCCCCTCCCCCTCGATGGCCTCAGCGCCGTTTGTCATCAGATTCATCAGGCATTTTTTAACATGAACCGCGGAGCAGGAGATATTGGCCAGACCAGGAGCAAGATCTTGGACACAGGATATATCCGGATGGCTGGCGGCGATAGCTTTGCATACCGAAGATTGCATGTACTCAAGGATCAGGGTATTGAGATTTTCTGTTTTTTTGACACTGACAACACCGCGGGCCACGGTGAGAAGGTCGGCAACCACGGCTGCCGCCTGCAGGCCCGATTGGTGGATGAGTTCAAGGGCAGAACGCATCTTGCTCTCCGGGGGAAGTTGCATCAAAAGGAGTTCCGGGTAACTGACCACCCCGGACAGGATATTGTTGAGATCATGGGCCACCCCCCCCGCGAGCAACCCCAGGACCTCCATTTTTTTGGCCTTTGCTGTTCTCTGCTCCAATTCTTTTTTCTCCTTCTCGACCCGATTTTCCTCCGTTTTGTCATTGAGGGTGATGACCACCCTGTCTTCGATAAGGGTATAGGCAAATTCCACGTCCTTAATTGAACCGTCCTTGCAGACAATGGAGCGCTTCTCAGGGGACACTAAAAATTTTTGGTTTCGGGCATCATCCAGACGCCTCTGCCAACTTTTCGCAATCAGCCGATTGAGGCTTTGCTCAGGATAGGCCTTATTAAACCAGGCATCCATGGTGGGTACATCCGCCAAGGTGTAGCCATACAACTCCACACATTTTTCATTCAAAAATTCAATGGTGCCATTAATGTTGACCATGGCAATGGGCACATGGGCTGCATTGATAAATTTTCCAAAAAAATTCTGGTTTTCGGTCACTCTTTTTTCTGACTCCGCTCTTTCTCGTTGTTCCTCTACCTTCAGCCTGGACCGAAAAACAAAGTACGAGTAGACAAGAAGGACACCAACAAAGCCTACAAAAATAAGCATCCACCATTTGCCGAAGTCATGCAATGGGGCAAGGGCCTGCTTTTCCGGGGTTTCCACCACAATTGACCATAAATTGTGGGGCAGATGGACAGGATGATACACAGCATGTTTTACGACCTCCGCCCGGCTATTCACCTTCATCCAGTCGTAACGATAGGTTGTCTGCCCCTCCTCACCAGCCATCATTTTCTCAGCCATTTTGATAACGTCTGGCAGCGTGCTCGACATCTCAAAAA
Source organism: Pseudomonadota bacterium (assembly GCA_018822545.1). Classification (GTDB taxonomy): domain Bacteria; phylum Desulfobacterota; class Desulfobulbia; order Desulfobulbales; family SURF-16; genus BM506. The sequence goes on along the minus strand of JAHJKA010000061.1, from coordinate 16,995 downwards.
CAGTCCGGCCCACATGTCCTGGCACCGGGCAGTAAAGCTCTACCCCTTCTTTACTTATCATCCAGGCATAGCCATTTTTACCCAGAACGATATTGGCCAGATACTTTTCAGCCACCACGGCAAAGGGGATCAGAATAGAGAGAGAACCGGCATACTCACCCTGATCAAAAACAGGGACGGCGTAGGCCACGGTATCGTAGCCCTGAACCGCCTTAAATACCGAGCTGACCACAGGCTCATGGGTTTCAGCAAGCAGCCTGTTATGCTCCTGAAACGAGATATCAAGACCAATGGCCCCGGCCTGAAAGGGAACGGTATAAAGAATGTGGCCCGTGGCATCAACACGGGTCACAGCACTGACAGTGGCCTGGTTGGCTTGAAAAAACTCATCAAGAACCACCTTCCCCTCATCATTAAAACGAATAATGCCTTGATGAACGGCCAAATGGTCAAGCAGCTTGCCATAGGAACCAAAAAATTCCTCAATCCCTACAGATGCCTGGCGAGCCAGCAGACGCTGCTGGGCATTCAGAGAATCAATGGTGTTTTGCCGAACAATTTTATAGGGCAGATAAAAAATCCAACTCGCCACAATGACAAAGAGGAGCAGCAAGAAAAAGAATTTGCCCAGGGCTGGTATGTTGACCTTCTGGCGCATAGATCACGAGGGAAGAGGTAATGCCATGTCTTGAAAAGAAAAAGACCCGTGGTGTTGGGAAAAATTCTATCATTTTCATAACCTGACTGGCAAACGTTAACCTTGTGCCAACAACAAAGGCTCCGGACATATCTCTTTCTCCTGTCCTAAAAAAAACTATCAGCTCAGGCACTAAAATCAGGCAGAAATCTCCCCCGCCTCGCAACTCCTGTAAACAATCCGTGGAGTATGCAAGGCAAATCAACCACCCTCTTTGCCATGACAAGAGGGTCAGCATTTCGAGCAAACCAGCTCTTATACTCGGTCATTTCAGTTCGACAGCTTATCTCTTTATCCCAGATATGAGAGACAGTTCTGGCATCAACGTCCTCTATGCCTTGTTCCATTGTGGAGATAAAAAAGTTGAAGAGATCATCAAGATCCGTGGCGATTTTCTCAATGCAGCACGAAAACAACACCTGCCCTTCATGATAATTGTACGAAAAAGGCTGCTGCCAGAGCTGACGATGCAGGGCAATAAGATGATTGACCTCCTGCTCAAGGGGAATAAGGGCCCACTCGGTCTGCAACCGACTGGGCTTTCTGTGCTTGACAAGAATTGTGTTTGAAAAGACATGGAGCAAAGAGGAAATTTTCTTGGTCCTTTTTTGTAGACCCTTTTCCCATATCTGCAAAGCAGTTCTGCCATCCATAATTTCCAAGCCCATTGGTCTGGCCGGCCGCACCATGGCAGCGGCAAGCTTGCCCCTGAGCCTGGCAAATTCGTCTTGTACCCAGTAATAATGCGGAGCAATGCTCATCTGTCCTATTTTTTCCCGGCTGCCCATACTCTCCTCCTCCTTTTGCAATCAATACCATGCTTGTGAAACGAGGATACCTGAGCTGATAGGACAAATATTGTCCGAGGTATTTTTTATTTTTATTAATGGAAAAATTGCCGGAGGAGAACATCGAGTTCACGGAAACGCTCAGGTCGGGGAAAGCATCTCAAGAGTGCTTCAAATATTAAAAATGAATAAAGAGACGAAGATAGAGCTGATCAGGCTGACTGCCAAAATCATCAGTGGCATTGCCATGATAGATCAAAGCGCCGCCGCTCACTGTGATCTCGTCGGCGGCGCTGTAGCTGAAAGTGGGGGTAATGAAGCTTGAGTGGTCATCCAGATTGATGATCCCCAAGACCTGGCCGCTCCACAGCATGGAAAACTGATAGGCTAGACTAACAGCACCATAATCAAGCTGGCTCTCATCGTTATACTTGTACTCACCCAGCAGGGTCAGTGAGTTTGCAAAACCGTACTCAGCGCCGACAATAAATTCGCTGGTGCGTTCATGGCGGACGCGATCATGAAAACTGCCACCCTCGCTGCGTACCTCAATGCCGGTTTGGCCGATCTCGCCCTGCATCTCCCAGCCGATGATGTCCCGATCATTAGCATCATCCCATACCGTAACCAGGGCCAGGTCCGCCACCTCAAGAAAGCCCTTAAGACGCGCGGCCATTTTCTGCTTGGCCCCAGTCAGATCCACATTTGCCAGTTGGCTGATGGCATATTCGTAATGAATGGCCTCAGTGCCACGCCGTTCATCAGTCTCCTTGGCCTGAAAATCAATGGGATCAAAGACATCGATGGGGTTCCAGACCCGGCCAACACCAAAGGGAATGCGCTGGCGACCGATGGTCCACAGATGGGTCTCGCCGCGGTACTGAAGATAGCCGCGATGGATCAATGTTTTATTAACCAGGCTACTTGGCTGCTCCCCATACCTGTTTTCATTGTCAACGATGAGTTTGCCGGAAAAATTGGCATACTGCTGGTGATTCAGGCTGAGATCCCCCCGGAAGCGATTATAATCCGCCCAGTGCTGCTCCTCGTCATAACTGACGATGTTGGTGTTTTCCAGGGCGAGCTCCGGCGTCACCGCCAACCAGGCGGCGGCAAGGAGACTAGCCAACATGGTCATTGGCGACGACCTCACCGTCTCGCAACACAATAGAATGCTTGGCCTTGGATATCACCAGGGGATCATGGGAGGAAAAAACAATGGTAATCCCTTCGTCCTCATTGAGCTGCTGCATCATGTCCATGAGGTTGGCGGCACTTTTTGAATCGAGATTGGCGGTGGGCTCATCGGCCAAGATCAGCTTCGGCTTGCTGGCCACGGCCCGGGCCACGGCCACGCGCTGCTGCTGGCCACCGCTGAGCTGATTCGGCAGCTTATCAAGGAGTTCGCTGATGTCGAGCTTAGCGGCCACCTCGGCACTGCGCTGGCCACACTCCGCCTGACTGCGGCCCTGGAGACGCATGACATATTCGATATTCTCCCGGGCGGTGAGCACCGGAATGAGGTTATAGGCCTGAAAGACAAAGCCGATATGGTCACGGCGCAGATGAGAAAGCTGGCGCTCGTCAAGGGCGGTGATCGCGATGCCGTCGAGAAGAACATCGCCACAGCTTGCCCCATCAAGACCGCCGATGATATTCAGCAACGTGGTCTTGCCACTGCCGGAAGGCCCGGACAACACGGCAAACTCGCCCCGGTGGATACTGATGTTTATATCGGAAAGGGCCTTCACCTCGACATTTTTGTTTGGTGAGAACACCTTGCTGATCTTCCGTATTTCAAGAAAGGATGAATTCATTTTTCCTTTGTTTTTTTGAGGTAGGAGCCCGCCCCTGCGGGCGATGAGTTGACGGCAGGAATAACTCCATTTAATCGCCCGCAGGGGCGGGCTCCTACCTGTTATTTTCCGTGTATTCCGTGGGCTTCCGTGGCAATCAAATCTTATTAATCGCCTCAATGGGCCGGGCCTTTTTCAGGATGCGAAGCGGCAGCAACACACTGACCAAGGTGGCCACACTCACCGCGGCCAGGGCGGTGAAAAAATAACTGGGTCTGATCAGGGCATAGGTGATGGCGTCCATGCCAAAGGCGTCAAGACCGGCGCTGAACATGGTGAGGTCAAGACCAAAATTATAAAAATAGAGCAGGGTCAGCCCCCCTAAGAGGACGCCGCCGCCATAACCGCTGAAGCCGAGGATAAAGGACTCGACAAAAACCATGGTGCGGATCTCTCTAAAGGTGGTGCCGATGGCCAGCATGATCCCGAACTCCCGGAGCCTCTCCAGCACCGAAACCAACATGACCCCGAAGATGCCCAGGCCGGCCACGCAAAAAACCAGGAGGCTGGTTATGAGGTTAAAAATCTCCATCATCTCCCGGCCCTGCCTGAGGGCCGGATAAAGCTCATCCCAACCAAGGACATCAAGCTCCGGAAACCGCACCCGCAGGCCCTGTTGCACGGCAGCCACCTTCTCCTTGTTGTAGAGCAGAACACTCAGCTGGCTCACCCCCTCCGGGACCATGAGCAGCTCCCTGGCCTTGTTCATCTCGATAAAGACGGCGTTTTCGTCCAGGGCCATATTATTGGTCTTCAGGATTCCGACCACCCGCAGGGAAAGGGCCGAAACATCATTGGCGCTGTTCTGGGCTGAAACGACAATTTTTTGGCCGACCGTCACCTTCATCTTGGTGGCCAGCCGGGCGCCGAGCAGAGCGCCGCGGCCCTTGTCCCCGAAATCATAGGCCCCGGCATCGAGATAGCTGGCCAGCCGGCCGTGGCGGTCTTCAGCGCCCAGGTCAACGCCGTAGATCACGGCGTTACGGGAATAATGGGCCGTGGCAATGAGCCCGTCCTGGCGCAGGCGGCTGACATGACTCCTGACCCGACTATCTTCGTCCAGAAAACGGCCGATCTCGGCGGGCTCAGCCAGCAACCGCTCCAGGCCGGGATCGAGACGATACTCCCTGGCAAAAAGGGAGAGATCGCCGCTGTCACTGCGGATGGCGTTATCGATGACCTGCTCGGTCATACCGTCATAGAGCCCCTCCATAAAGAGCAGGCCCCAGAGACTCATGGCAATCATGGCTATGACCAGCAGGGACCGGGACAACCGCCGCCGCAGCGACAAGAGGGCTATACGCAGCAAGACCCTAAACATGGTGGATCGCCTCCATGGGGCTGACCCTATTGGCCTTGATAATCGGATAGAGGGTGGAGCCCACGGCCAGCACGAACATCACCGCCATGTCGCGCAGGATAACCAGGGGGGCAAAGGCGGTGGGCATGCTTGATGCCGCCAGGCCATACTGTTTGAACTGCTCCTCGGAAAAGGAGAAATAGATGGGATGGAGGTGGAAATAATAGGCCAGGGCGCCGCCGATGAGCCCGCCCAAAACAACGCTGGCCATGGCCAGCAAGACACTTTCGGTGACCAGCATCTGCAAGATCTGGCCGGGCATGGTGCCCACCGCCCGCAGCACCCCGATCTCCCGCATACGGGCAAAGACGGTGAGCCAGGTATAGATGAGAATAACAAAGAAGATCACGATAAAAATGACGGCCAGGGTCAGATAGCCGAAGATGGAATCCACCAGCATGGCCTGGACCAGCCCCGCCATGGTGGTGCGCCAGCTCTCGGCCAGGTACTGCTGATCAAGGCGCCCATTCAGCTCAGCAGCCAGGAGATCGGCACCAGATGGATTAGCGGGCAGGACAATGAAATGGCTGGCATAATTGGCAGCAGCCATCACCTGGTCAAAATAGCCCTTGCTGACAAAGGCGGCCGAGGCGTCAAACTCAAAGAGTCCGGTCTTAAAGAGCCCCTTGACCAGGAGATTATCAGCGGCAAAGGAATAATCGGCGCCGGTGCCGACAAAGGAGAGCTCGTCTCCCACCTTCACCTTGAGACGGCGGGCCAGCTCATAGCCCATATAGAGCTGATTGCCGTCGTGGTCAGCCAGATAGGCGCCGCTCACCAGAGACGACGCCAGCCGGGACAGTTTTTCCTCTGCGGTAGGCTCAATGCCGGTGAGCATGCCGCCCACCGCCTTTTCAGCCCCGGCAAAGAGGACAAAGCTCTCAAAGCGGGCAGCAAAGGCAGCGATGCCAGGAGTGGTCGCCAGGACCTGGCGCACCGCTTTCGCGTCAAAGATCATATTGTCCAGGCTGGGCTGGTCCCGAAAATCCTGGTGGGTTACCTGGACGTACCCAGGATAAATCTCCACGGCATTCTGTAGCATCTTTTGATGGGAGCCATCCATAAAAGCCGTGGCAAAAACCAGCAGAGCCGTGGTCAGGGTGGTGAGCAAAAGGGTCACCAGGCTGCGGTTCCGGTAGGCCCGGATGTTTTTCATGGCAAAGTGGACAAACATCATGGCATGGTTCCCAAAAAAGAGCTCACCACAGAGGCACAGAGACACAGAGATTTTTTTAAAAAGTTTTTTTCCCCTCTCTGTGCCCTGTGCCTCTGTGGTGAAAAATGAACTATCCAACCTCTACTGCGAAAAGCGCTTCAGGGCCCGCTTGCTGAAATATTCCTCATCGATCGCCTCATCAAAGACGGCATGATCAATGGTGATCTCGGTCAGATGGTCAGTCTTTTCCGGGGCCTGGGGCCGCATGAGCCAATGGGTGGGATAGGAACGCTGACCAAAACTTTTGATCTCAAGATAATCAAGAACCCGCACCAGGACGCCCTCTTCATCATAATAGCTCACAGTGGTGGGCAGAAAATATTTTTTTGAGATATGCATGCGGATACGCCCCCAGACCACGGGCGCTTCGGGCCGGGCAAAAAGATCAAGGAAGTATTCCGCCTCATCTTCACCGACAAGGACCCCTCTATAATCCTCGGAAATGGAGCTTTCCCGGACAAGATCGTCATTGGAGAAATCACTGCCCATCCAGCTCTGCAACATCATGGAGGCCGGAATTTTAATGGTCTTTTCAATGCGTGGCACATACTGCCACATGGCCTTATCAACTTTAAGAAAGGTAATGCCGCTGTCCTTCCCAGGATAGGTGATTTTGATGAAGCTCTTGTCCTTGCCGATAGACCAGCTGTCCATCTTCATGGTCCGTTTACTGCGTTTGGTCTGCACCACCATGGTAAACTGCATAAAGGCGGTTTTGCCGTTTAAGTTGTCCTCCACCTTTTTAACAATGTCATCAACCGGCGAGGCTCCCACGGGTGTGCCGCTTACGAGGACAGAAAAAAGCACCACCGCCAAAACTTTCGTATAGATCATACATTCCTCATTCGACAAATCTCTGATCTGTAACAACATGGGTTTATCCTAGCAAATTACAACCCAAAGGCGAAGCACAAGTCTACCTTCGCAAGGCAAACTTCTTTAGGAGCCGTGCAGCAGTATCCATTATAGGGAGGATCCATTTCGTTACGCCTGCCAAGAGGACGTTTATTGCTGAACAACGGCTTTAACCTTGACGCAAACCCCGTTTTCACATTAGGTTTGCAAATTAAACCCTAACAGCTACCTTATATGATCAGGATGGACATTCCATGAAATTTTTCAGATCACTGCCCCTCGTTCTTGCTCTCTGCCTGGTGTTGAGTGCTGTCACAGCCTCTGCCGAGGAAATCTTGACCAACCGTTCTGTTGAACGGATGGTGGCTGCTGGTCTGAGTCCTGACATCATCACCTCGAAGATTACCACTACCAGGACCAATTTTGATGTCTCCATCGATTCCATCTTACAGCTTAAAAAAGAAGGCATCCATGATGACATCATCAAGGCGATGGTGGAGTCAGCTGGCAGTCAGAACATCGCCCCACCGCAAGACAACCGGGATCAGAGCGGCCAATATTATGAACCAAGCCGCAGCTATGAGCCCAACTCCTCTTATTCCGGCGCATATCTCCCGCCGCAACAAAAGATGGACCCGAATGCCAAACTTTTACAGGATATTGAAGAGGCAGCCGCCCTTAAAGAAAAAAGAGATTACACCTGGAAAACCAAAGCCCACGCCATCGGCGCTACCTTAAAGACCATCTATCCCTCCAACACCCACAACATCAAATATTGGTGGGCCTATACCCAGTACTCGTTGTTGGTGGAAAAGGAGAGTCACCAGCTCAAAGGCATCAAGAAGGTCCTCTATTTTGATGCCCATCACGAAGACGCCCTCATTCTTAAGGGTGACATCTTATTTGCCCAAGCCAAAAGATTGCCACCCGGCGATGGGAGTGCGGGTTACAGCCGGGAGGATATGGCAGACGAGGCCACCAAGACCTACAAAACCGCTTTGGATCTGCCAAATCTACCCGCCGCCAAAAAATCAAAAATTTATTACCACCTAGGTGAACTTGCCAAAGAAATCGGCATGAGCACCAAGAGGGCGGAAGATTACTGGCAGAAGGCCATGGATGAAGATCCCCAAGGCCAATGGGCTGTTCTGGCCGCGGGTAAGCTCGGCGTTATGCCGCCCCAAAGCAACCAGGGACAGTACGAGCCTTCGGCCAACTGATGAAGCCTTGGCATAAATAAACAGCCCAAAAAGGTGGCCTGGACTACTCGAATAGTCCCGGCCATCCGACCGTTACTGCTTCGAATACAAAAGGCCTGCTGCCACCTGGTCGGCTTTTGCCTTACCCTCAAGTCTTGCCACCAGCAGCAAGGCAAACTCCATGGCCGTACCCGGCCCTCTACTGGTAATGATCTTGGCGTCCTCCACCACACTGGCCCCACTCACCTGGGCGGCAGAACAGAGTTTGTCATCCAGACCGGGATAGATGGTGGCTGTTTTACCAACAAGCAGTCCCGCCTTTTCTAGGACCAGGGGGGCAGCGCAGATAGCACTGACAATGCGCCCCTGTTCAGCATGGCGTTTGAGCAGCATACCCACGGCTTCTGAGGCCAGCAGATTTTCCGTGCCACCCATGCCGCCGGGCAGAATCACCACATCAAACAACCTCTCGGCAACCTCAGAAAGAGCAGTGTCCGCCATCACCTGAATGCCATGGGCCCCCTTCACCAGCTGGTCGCCAAGACTTGCCGAGGTAACCGCCACCTTGCCCCGACGTAAGACATCAATAATGGTCACTGCCTCTGTTTCTTCAAAGCCTGAAGCCAATAGAATAAGTGCTGTTTTCATAGATCCCTCCTTTGAAAAAAGAAAACCCCGTAGGAGAGATTTTACTCCTACGGGGTTACGAACTCCAGCATCAAACGCCCTTCAGGGCCATCTTTTAATGTTTAAACGAGCGCTGACCGGTAAACTTCATGGCCACCTGAGGATTGGCCTCATTACAGGCCTGGATGGTTTCAAAATCACGCATGGACCCACCGGCCTGCAGGATGGAGGTGACGCCCTCACGGATGCCGACATCCGCCCCGTCCCGATAGGGGAAGAAGGCGTCAGAAATCATACAGGAGCCTGGCAACCCAGCCCGATCTTCCTTGGTCTGGACATCAATGGCCTCCTTATCCGCCTTGTCGCGCTTGCCCTGCTCGATCTCCAGGGCCATATCAGCATACGGAATGCCGAACTTATCAAAACAAAGGATATCAGCATACTTGATATAGGCCTTATGCACCGCAATCTCCGCCACGCCAACGCGGTCCTGCTCACCGGTACCGATACCGACCGTCACCCCGTTCTTCACGTAGATAACCGAGTTAGAGGTAACACCATGCTCCACGGCCCAGCCAAAGAGCATATCATCGATTTCCTGGGCGGTGGGCTGGCGCTGACAACGATACTCCACACCCTTGGCGGTGGTGACCGCGTCTTTGAGGTCAGCTGCGCTACGGATGGAGTTCACCGCTGACTGCTGGGCGATGAGTCCACCATCAATGAGACTCTTAAAATCAACAAAGCGGTACTTCTCATACTCGGCCAGACGGTCGATGCGGGGCATCTTGATGACGCGCAGATTTTTCCGCTGGGCGAGAATCTCCAGGGTGCCCTCTTCAAAATCAGGGGCGCAGACCACCTCAAGATAATTCTGGCTCATCAGCTCAGCAGTGGCCTTATCAACAGCCTTGCTCATGATAACCGCGCCACCAAAGGCCGCTATGCGATCACAGCGGTTGGCCTTATTATAGGCATCGGCCAGGGAATCGCTCACCGCGCAGCCGCAGGGATTATTATGTTTCAGGATAACAGCGGCCGGCCGGTCCACCATGTATTTAATGATGTTCAGGCCGTTATCGATATCGGTAAGATTGATCTTGCCGGGATGCTTGCCCACCTGGAGCATGTCCTCCACGGTAATACCGCTGACCAGGCCCTTACCCGGTTCGATGAACGTGCAGCCACCCAAGGTCAGGTTGCCGTTGATCAGTTCATACAGGGCAGCTTCCTGATCCGGGTTTTCGCCATAACGGATGCCGCGCTCTTCCACGGTGCCGTCATCCATGGCAATCTTCCAGGTTCTCTTTTTGTAGACCAGCATCTGATCGCCAAAGGAAATGGTCATGGTCATGGGAAAGGAATCACCAAGAATATTGGTGTACATTTTCTTAAGATCTTTGGACATTTCGTAAGCTCCTCTATGTTTTTTTAGACAGGGTCTAAAGCTGAGTTGAGCAGCTTGTCTGCTCAAACGAAACTTATGCCCCTGTGGTATAAATCGTGAATTGCGAATCGAAGGTTTTTATAAAAAATATCTATAATAAATCAACGGAGAAATAGCAAAAATATCGGTGGTGATCAGAGCTTCTATTTTACCTGAAAACTGCTATCCCAATCCTTGCGCACCGGGTCATGGCCCTTGAGCTGGATGCTGGCACAAACTTCGGCCAGTGTGCGGTTATCGCCCACGGAAAACTGCTCGCCTTCAAGCTCAGGATGGGCATAGCCCCCCGGAGCAGTGCAGCTTCCGGCCGAATAGCGCGTGGGGCCCAGACCGATCATGCCATTGCGAAAACGCTCTTCCTCACGGGTGGAAAGCAATAAACCGACATCAGGGTCATAGATGCGCAGGGCAAAAAGCAGCTGGCTTAAATCTTTTTCCGTCACCGTGGTCAGGGGCTGAAAATCCCCTTCGGCCGGGCGCAGCCTGGGAAAGGAGACCGTCAGGGCCGTACGCCAGAAATTTTTGCGGAGCCAGGCGAGATGCAGGCCCAGGGCCAAGCCCTCACAGCGCCAGTCGGTAAGACCTAAAAGAGCGCCGATACCCACCTCACGCATACCAGCCCGAGCCACCCGGGCCGGGGATTCCAGCCGAAAGTCATAATCACATTTGTTGCCGCTGAGATGGACCTGATCGTAGACCTTGCGGTCATAGGTCTCCTGATAGATGGCAACCCCGGTAATGCCGGCCTCAAAAAGTCTGGCATATTCCTCAGTACTTAAGGGCTGCACCTCAATGGTGATGGAGGCGAAACGGTCTCTGGTGCGCCGGGCCAGTTCTTCGAGATACTCGACGCCCATTTTGGCAGGGGCCTCGCCGGAAACGAGCAGAACATGATTAAAACCACGTTCATGGAGAATATCCATCTCCCTTTCGGCCTCCTCCATGGTCAGTACCCGCCGAGCCAACTTGTTATCAGCGGCAAAACCGCAATAGGCACAGCGGTTACTACAGAAACTGGAAAGATAGACCGGGGCGTAGAGCTGAATGGTGCGCCCAAAACGCCGAAGGGTGATCTCGGAGGACCGGCGGGCAAGCTCCGGCAGCATGGCGGAGGCAGCAGGTGACAACAATGCCGCCAGTCCATGGATACCTGGATGCTCAACCTGTAAGGCCTGCTGGACATCGTCCGTGCTGCAGGAGGCGATGCGCTCTGTGAGATCTGAAAAATCGGGGATTAGTAACATAGTAAAAGCAGAAGACAGAATTCAGAATTCAGAAATAAGAAGGGAAAACCCCTCCCTGTCGTGTGTTTTGTGGCCATATTCTGTATCCCGTATCCTGTATTCTGAATCCTGAATCCTGTTTTTTTATCTTAAGAAATCCAAGCCCACTTCGGGTGACGAAGCTGCAGCCTTCTTCCCCTGAGCGCCGAGGCCAGACTCATAAGCGGTGCGCCCTGCCTCCACGGCCTGGGCAAAGGCTTTTGCCATCCGAACCGGATCACCAGCCACAGCAATGGCGGTATTGACCAGCACCGCATCAGCCCCCATCTCCATGGCGGCGGCGGCATGGGAAGGCGCCCCAAAACCGGCGTCCACCACCACCGGCACCCTGGCCTGCTCAATGATGATCTCCACCAGAAAACGGGTGAGCACCCCCTGATTGGTGCCGATGGGCGAGCCCAGGGGCATAACAGCGGCAGCGCCCACATCCTGGAGACGCAGGGCCAGGATCGGGTCAGCATTCATATAGGGCAAAACAATAAAACCATCCTTGACTAACAACTCGGTGGCCTTCAGCGTCTCAATGGGATCAGGCAGCAAGGTGCGGGGATCAGGAGTCACCTCAAGCTTGAGCCAGTTGGTGTTGCCGACAGCCCGGGCCAGATTGGCCAGGCGAATGGCCTCTTCCGCATTGCGGGCCCCGGCGGTGTTGGGCAAGAACCAATATTTATTACGGTCAAGATTGGCCATGATATCGTCATCCGGATTGGCAAGATCAACCCGGCGCAAGGCCACGGTGATCATCTCGGCACCTGAAGCATCCAGGGCATCTTTCATCACCTGGGCTGAGGCAAACTTGCCGGTGCCGCCAAAGAGACGGGAACGAAAGGTTTTATCGGCTATTTTCAACATTTTTTATGTCCGTTAAGGATACACATCCGCCAGCCGCGCACCGGACAACAACCGGGCCGATCAGTTTTTATTATGAGAGACAGGCCACCGCTTGACCACGGGCCTCTTTATTTTATTTCCGAGCCTTCCGTGGTTTCCGTGGCAATGAAAACAGGCTCAACCACCGCCGACAAAACGAATCAGCTCCAGATCCTGGCCGGCCGTAAGTACCAGGCCCTCATAGTCAGCACGGCTGATGATCTTTTTATCACACTCCACCACCACCGTGTCCGGGTCGAGTTGCAAATCCGCTAAGAGGTGCAGCAGGGTGCAGCCTGCGGCCACCTCCTGCTCCTTGCCGTTACAGATAATTTTCATTCTTGCAGCCCGTTTCCACAACCGCCGCATCTCACGACGTGTTTATCTTCTTATCATCCACTACGCTCTTTTTCACCACAAAGGCACAAAGGCACAGAGTTTTATTCTTCGTGTCTTTGTGTCTTTATGGTGAAAAATGAACCCTTATAGGGCCCCATCAGTCTGCCCCGCCCTCTCCAGCAAGATGCGGAGCACCTGGTTGGCCTGATGATGGGCGGCAATACCAACGCGAGGAGCCATCAGTCCCTGGCCCGGTTTTGATTCCGACTCGCCATCGCCCACCACAAAGACATGGGGCCGATGGCGCACGGTGGTGATCAGATTATTATCACCAAAACCAGCCACACCTGAGGCACCTACATACCCCATGGTTTTCATGTCCGTCAAGGCCAACCTGAAGGCCGCCGCCTTCAGGGCCGGATCATCAAAACACTCCACCAGCACATCGGCACCGGCAAAAAGAGAGGGAATATTTCCCGGGGTCAGTCGGCAATCATGCAGGGTCAAATCCACATAGGGATTCATGCGTCTGAGATTTGCAGCCAGGGCTTCGGTCTTCTTCATGCCAATCTGGTCGACAAAGAAATGCTGGCGGTTGAGATTGGTGGGATCAACAATATCATAATCAGCGAGAATCAAGCGGCCAATACCGATCCGAGCCAGGGCACCGGCCACCGCAGAACCCAAACCACCCAACCCCATGACACCAACCACACTGCTGCTGATCACATCCTGCACTCCCGGGGTATGACGGAGATAGAGGAGGCGGTGCAATTCATCCCTGCTGACCTTCTGCCCTTTACTGAGACACCAGCAGCCATCCCCATCCCGCAGCTCATAGGTATCCGTCACCTGGCAGCCGTTGACGATGAAGAGGTCACTGCCGGGAAACTCAGCAGCAATGTCTGCCAAGCGGGTACCCGCCCCCACCTCACGGCCCTGTTCGTGAACCCTAATCTTCATACCAGATTCCGCTCAAATAGTTTCTCTATAAACACAACACATGATTATATCAGCCATCACCCCTGTCACCGCTCACCACTCACCACTGGGGCAGGCTGCCGTTTGCAGTCAGTAATATGTTGATTTTTACAGCATTTTCTTTGATGATAAGATCTTCTACAAAGTTGACAGCCGACTCGTATCATTATAACTGCTCAACATACTTGGTCACGGCAAAAAAATCTCTACCCATTACACCTTTTTACAGATGACGTTCCCCTTGGTAGTACATCGCGCATTGAACGCATTCGCCGTCCTGGCATCAACGGTTATATGCCTGATTGCTCCCTTTACCGCTGCCCATCTGCAGGCCAAAACACTAGAGGTGGCGACAGGCACATCCTCCTATCCGGCCGGACTCCACATCGAGTTTCTTGAGGATGTCAACTCGACATTCTCCCTACCAGATATTCTCAGCCCGGAGCTTCAGGCGCAGTTTCAGCCCTCAGAACGAGAGATGCCAGGTTTTGGTTTCACCAAGAGCAGTATGTGGGGCAAGCTGACCATCAAGAACACCCTCGGCAAATACATCGAATACGTCCTGGTCATTGACTATCCCCCATTGGATTATCTTGATTTTTACTACCCCGCTGAAAACAAGTATGAGGCGTACTTCACCGGTGACAAGCGTCCCTTTGCAACTCGACCAATCACTGCCGGAAATTTTGTTTTCCCCATCAATCTTGAACCTGGTCAACAAGCCACCTACTATCTTCGTTGCCAGACCCGGGGCTCCCTCAATCTCCCCATCCGTCTTGAGTCACCAACCTTCTTCAGCCAAGAAACAGCCCTCACCTCGACCATGCTCGGCATTTACTACGGCATCTTGCTGGTGATGACGGTGTACATCAGTTTTCTCTATCTTCGCCTCAGAGACATCATTTATGGCTATTATGTCCTCTTCATCTTCACCTTTCTGGCCTTCCAGGTCAGCTTAAACGGTACAGGTTTCCAATACCTCTGGCCCAATGCCATCTGGTGGAACAATATCACGGTGCCTTTTTTCATCTTCATGAGCTACACCAGTGCTATCTTTTTTACCACCACCATCCTGGACACCAAAAAGCATATCCCCAAATACCACAAGGTTCTCAAAGCCATGATTCCTTTTGGCTGCCTGGGCATGCTGATCAGTATCTTTGCCGATTACGCCCTTGCCATTAAACTGGCCACCCTCTCCTGTCTTACCCTGCCGGTGATGATCGTCTCCGGGATCAGAGTCATGCTCTTGGGGTACAGGCCGGCCTATTATTATGCCCTGGCCTGGACTGTTTCGCTGCTGTCGCTCACCCTCTATTCCTTGAAAACCTTTGGCGTTATCCCCAACACCTTCCTGATTAACTGGTCAACTCAGATCGGCACCTCCTGGGAGGTTATGATTCTCGCCCTGGCGGTTGCCGACCGCTTTCATATCATGGAGGAGGAGAAAAAACATGCCCTTGAGGTAAACGCCCAGAAACTGGCTGAGGCAAATCGCAAACTGGAAGAGCTCAACATCGAGCTTGAAGAGAGAATTCAGGACCGCACCCAGGAGCTGAAAACCTCAAATGAGCTGCTCATCATCGAAGCCCGCGAAAGAAGAATCGCCGAGCAGGAGGCCACCAAGGCCAGCCAGACAAAATCGGAATTTCTTGCCAATATGAGCCACGAAATCCGCACCCCCATGAATGCCATCATAGGCATGAGTGTTCTGGCCCTGCAACTGCCCTTGACCAGCCGGCTGCGCAGTTATATCCAAACGATCAGCCGGGCAGGCAACTCCCTGATGCGGATTATTGATGACATCCTCGACTTTTCCAAAATTGAGGCAGGCAAATTAGAATTTGAGAAGGTGACCTTTAACCTTCAGGACCTGCTCGACAACCTCGTTAATATCTTTAATGAAAAGGTGCAGGAAAAGGGGATTGAGCTTGTGGTCTATGCCGACAACTCCGTAAGCCGTAATCTTATCGGTGACCCCTTGCGCCTGGAGCAGGTATTGTTCAACCTGGTTGGCAACGGAATCAAATTCACTGATATTGGCGAGGTGGCCCTTCATGTCAGCTGCGTGGAAGAAAATGCGACAGAAGCCACCCTGCTCTTTTCGGTGACCGACACCGGCATTGGCCTGTCAAAAAAGCAGGCGAACCAGCTTTTTGCCGCCTTCCATCAGGGCGACACCTCCATCACCCGAAAGTACGGCGGCACCGGTCTCGGCCTTGCTATCAGCCAGCAACTGGCAACCATGATGGATGGTTCTATTGAGGTAAAAAGCGAGTTGGGTCAAGGGTCCTCCTTTTTATTCACCGGCCGCTTCGACAAAGGGCCGGCAACATCCTGGCAAGCACCACTGCTTGCCAGATCAGTCTGCACCTCAAAAACCATCCTGGCGGCCCACACCAACAGAACCTGCCGTAAGGCCTGGCAAGAAATCCTCGAAGAGTGCGGCTTTAATGTCATTGCCATCCCTTCTCTTTACGACATCCCCCTCTTTTTGAATTCCCAGCAAGGGTCAGAAATAGACATGATCCTTGCTGATTTGGGGGAAGAACCGACTCTTTTCCTCCAGACCATATCCACCTTGCAAGAAAAGAATATTAACCTCCCCATCGTCTTGTCTCTTAATGGTTCCCAGCTTTGGTTTCGCCATAAGGCAGAAGAAATGGGAGCGAAATTCTTTCTAAAAAAACCCATTAAACAAAATGATCTCATTACTGCGGTGGGGCAAGGCCTTGGCCTTCTGGAACAGGCTGATCAGCATCTTCACAGCCACACCCTCAGTCTTCCCAATTTTCATGGCGCTACAATTTTAGTTGCCGAAGACAACCAGATTAACCAGCAGGTCATTTCAGAGATTCTCAAAAATGCCGGCTGCAAAGTGCTCCTTGCCAATGACGGGCGGCAGGCCTTCCACCTGCTTGACAACAATCATAATATCGCCTGCATCCTCATGGATCTGCAAATGCCTATTATGGATGGCATAGAGGCCACCAGGTTGATTCGCGAACAATCCAGCCACCCGGAAGTCACGATCATCGCTCTCACGGCCCACTCTATTACAGGGGACCGGGAAAAATGTCTGGCAGCAGGCATGAACGATTATGTCCCCAAACCCATTGATCAGAATTTTCTTTATGAAACCATAGCCAGGTATCTGGATCATGACACAGTGGAACATACATTTTCTGAAAAGGATCATGGCCGAGTCGGCAGGCTGAGCAGCGACCTTCCAGAAAATCTCCAGGGCTTCAACATCGCATCCGGTCTTAAAAGAGTCGGCCAGAACGAGGCTTTCTATATTAACCTTCTTTACGATTTCACCCGAGAGTTCCAGGATGCAACTCAAGAATTGCAACAACTGCTTAATGCCGGCGATTATAACCAGGCAAAAATGCTTATCCACAGTATCAAGGGCGTTGCCGCCAATCTGTCTGCCCCTGATCTTGAACGCAATGCCCAGGAACTTGAAAATCACCT